>NZ_JAFNNC010000003.1:0-254320 GCF_026537005.1 Gilliamella sp. B2785
GTAAAAAGTATAGTGATTGGAAAAACACGATGCAACACTTTTTTTCGCTCATTTACGTTAACTTTTGTAAATAGGATCTAAAAATAATCTAAGTTATAATTATTTAACCATTGTTTTAATTGAATATATCACAGTTACAAATCTTTAAAATTAGAGCAATTGATCCTCAAAAATTTTATTTTAAGGCTTTGGATTAGAAATTTAGTGATTTTGATCATTTAATAATTTTTAAGTGAAATTTAAAACCTCAAAAACCCCACTCCTCAACTTTTTTTGATAGAAAAACACAGCTACTAAAAAGCGCCATAGTTAGGGCAGAATTATTTATTTGAGACAATATTTCAAACCAGAATTTTTAACCCCAAAAACCCCGTTCCTCAACTTTTTTGATGGAAAAATAGAACTACTAAAAAGCGCCACAGTTAAAGCGGAATTATTTACTTGAGGCAACATTGCAGAATTTAGAACCCCAAAAACCCCGCTCCTCAACTTTTTTTGCGATAAAAAACTCAAAAAAACCGCCCCAATTGAGGCGGATGGTTTAAGTTTCGACACCATAAGTTACTAGAAAAATATAAGCTATTTTACTATCTCTTCCTCAAAAAATAAGAATTAAGGGGTGAGATCTGAAACACAAACCCCGTTGTAGAAGGTTGCAGGATCTACCCAATGAATAAGTCCGTGGTCGGCGTGCGCGTAAAAGTAATACTTATAATCACCACCATGGGTGTACATGTCATTAGTCCAATAATACAAATTAAAGTTAGTATTCGCGTAATATAACAGAAAGCCCCACTCGGTAATAAGACCTGCCCCAATGTTACGTTGGTAATGATTACCCGGTGATGGAGGTGTAGCGGTAATCAATTGGTCATTTGATGGATAAACCGCATTGGTTAAATCCCTTACATTAGGAAGGTGATAACCTATATTTGTACACCAAGATAATTGGTTGTCGTGATTTCCGATAACGTTCCCACGATTGACAAACCACTGCTTTAGTTCAAATCCATATTTAACGACAGCGTTACCACTACTGTCACGACCGACTATCTCGAATGTCTGGGGTAAAGATGGTTTAGCTACTTTTTCCGGATTACTAGAATTCCACTGTTCTAAGGTTGCAGCAGGGCCCGTTAATGTAACGCGGACACTAGTATTTGTTGAATTGGTCATCGTCGCAGTAATTCCACTATGAGAAACCGGATCCCACGTTAATGCCTGATCATTATTGCTAATATCTAAATCAAAGTACAAACCATTAGCGCCAGTAGTCGGGAAATTTAAACCATAAGATGATGGCGTCGCGGTTTGAGTTAGAAAGCCTTTACCATAATTCCAGATAGTTTCGGGACCTACATAGGGAGGTGCGGTATACGCTAGATTATTCGGTTTAGCAAAACAAATCGCAGGTGATTCTTTAGGCTTAAAATAATAGGTAACACTACCTGCTCCGAACGTAATACTATTAGGAACGCCATAACGAGTGGTCAATGTGCCTTCAGTATTAGTTAATGTCGCTTTATAAGGCGCTTTACAATACATAGGTACAGTATTTCGTGATACAGTTTGATTGTTTTTATCAACAATAGACAAGCTTATACTGCCAGTAGCAGTGACTTCACTATCTCCATCATCATCGCCCCAATAATTATAAGGTGCAGCAACAATGGTGTTTAAATCAACGGTATTACTATTAACTGGCACCAACATGCTAATATCAGCAAAACTTTCATCAATAGTTGGTAATTCGATAGGATTGGTTGCACTAGAATTATTATTTGATGGCGAGTATTGTTGACCATTAGAAAGATGGATCCCGAGCAAACCTTCGGTATCCGTTACTCGTGTATTACCACCGTCGAACGTAAAATAAGGCACTTCACCGTGAATAAAATTAGATGTTGTGGATGTTAACGCTGTACTAGTAAATGAAAACGCTAACAATATGCTAAGTACTAAAGGTAATAGGATCTGTCGGGATGATATTGATCTATGTGAGGATCGCGCAAAATTTAGCGTAATTTTATAGATCTTGGTGAAAAAATAGACTTTAGTGGAAAATGAAAAATAAGAGCTTAACTTTGACGAATTTAACTTATAGGTTGGCCAAGTTGCCTGTTGCCTGTTGCCTGTTGAAAATTATAGTGCATATTACTTAATCCTGTCAACTAAATTTATGATTTATTTACTCTTTATGTTTTTACTTAAATTTGGATCGCTTATATAAAACGGTGTAAAAGTATAGTGACTGAAAAAATACGATGCAACAATTTTTCACTTTAGATCGTTAATCTTTGTAAAGAAAAACATCTAAAAAAACAAAAATAACCGAGCAGATGCGGTTTAATTCAAAAACAGCTCATTTACAATTCTTAAAGGATCACATTTTTAAGATAAATTGTTTTGTATTAGAAATTAGACTTTTTAGTAATTTTGAGATTTTTAGATCAAATTTTAGGGTTAAAAAACCCCGCTCCTCAACTTTTTTTGAGGAATCGGGGTTTTAAAGATGTAAAATAGTGATTTTAGGTTAAACCTTTTACAGTCCGTTTCCTTGTCTAAAAAATAACTTTTCCATGCCTTTCACGACATTTTTGGAGAGTTTTTCGGACAGTTTTTGTTTGCGTTGATAGTTAACAGCAATGATTTTATGCGTTTCTAGGTGTGATAAGATAAAATCATCACTGGTGCTAATTTCGTCAACCAGTCCCATTTCTTTGGCTTGAGTAGCAAACCAGTGTTCGCCTGTTGCAACCTGATCTATATCGATATTTGGTCGATATTCTTTTACAAAGTCTTTAAATAATAGATGCGTTTGTTCAAGTTCTTGTTTGAATTTTTGGCGACCTTCGTCCGTGTTTTCACCAAACATGGTTAGGGTTCGTTTGTATTCTCCTGCCGTTTGTAATTCAATATCGACATCATGTTTTTTTAGCAATCGGTTGAAGTTAGGAATTTGGGCAACAACACCAATTGAACCCACAATTGCAAATGGCGCTGCGACAATTTTGCTCGCAGTACAGGCCATCATATAACCGCCACTGGCTGCAACTTTGTCAACCACAGCCGTAAATGGAATGTTACGTGTTCTAAAGCGTAATAGTTGGGAGGCAGCAAGACCATATCCATGCACTACTCCACCAGGGCTTTCAAGTTTTACGACCACTTGATCTTCAGGTTTGATGACAGCTAGGACTGCGGTGATTTCTTGACGCAGTTCTTCAACTTCATGTGCATCCATACTGCCGTTAAACGATAAGACAAATAATTTAGGCTTTGCATCTGATGATTTAGCATTATCATCTTTCTTTTTAGCCGCTTGTTTAGCTTGTTTCTTTTCAAGTTTTTTTTGTTTTTTGAGATCTTTTGTAAACTGTTTAGCTTCGATTTCATCCATGCTCGACGTTAGCATGTCATCTTTGACTTGTTCATATTCTTCGCTAATATCTTTGACAGATAAACGTCCAGCAATTGTTGATGATTTTCGGCGTTGACTTAAAATAAAAATTAATACCGCTAAAATAGCAATAACCACCGTTGCTGTTTCAGCCAAGAAGAGAGAATACTGCGAAAACCAGTTCATTTAATCATTATCCTTTAGTTGAAAATTTTCGCTATTATAACAAGATAATTAGAGATTGTGCCGAAAATCAATAAAGATTAAATTGTTGCTTTATTCGGCATTTTAAATTCTTTATACTGACAGCCTAATTTATTGTTATACGAGAATGAAAATGCCACTACGCCCAATAACTGAAATCGCTAAACAATGTCAGATCCCTGAACAATACGTGCTTCCTTACGGTAAATATGTTGCCAAAATTGATTTATCAATCCTTAATGCAAAGGAAAATCGCGCTAATGGTAAATTAGTTTTAGTTACCGCTATTACACCAACACCATTAGGTGAGGGTAAAACCGTCAATACCATTGGTCTAAGTGAAGGCCTTAATTATTTAGGTAAATCAGCTATCGCTTGTATTCGTCAACCAAGCTTAGGACCTGTTTTTGGCGTAAAAGGCGGTGCAGCCGGTGGTGGGCAAGCAGAAGTTTTGCCGATGGAGACGCTAAATCTTCATCTTACTGGTGATATTCATGCAATAACGGCAGCACATGATTTAGCATCTGCCGCGTTGGATTCTCGTCTTTATCATGAAGATCGTCTTGGCGATGAGTTTACCGCACAAACCGGTTTACCTCGTTTAAATATTGATGTTAATCGCATTGTATGGAAACGGGTTATCGATCACAATGATCGCGCTCTGCGTAATATCACTGTCGGTGTTGGTGGCGGTGTGAATGGTGTTGAACGCCGTGACGGATTTGAGATTACGGCAGCGTCTGAGCTAATGGCAATTTTGGCTTTGGCTTCTGATTTACATGATATGCGTGCGCGTATTGGTCGTATTATTTTGGCCTATAATACGCAAGGCGAGCCAATCACAGCTGAACAGCTCGAAGTTGCAGGCGCGATGACAGTACTTCTTAAAAATGCGATTAATCCTAACTTGATGCAAACCGTTGAGAATACGCCTGTACTAATCCATGCTGGACCATTTGCTAATATTGCTCATGGTAATTCATCAGTTATCGCTGATCGCATTGCAATGAATTTAGCCGATTATGTGATAACCGAAGCTGGTTTTGGTTCTGACATGGGTATGGAGAAATTCTTTAATATTAAATATCGTCAAGCTGGCATTAAGGCTTCTTGCGTGGTTTTAGTGGCAACGGTTCGTAGCTTAAAATCCAATAGTGGTAAATATAATATCAAACCAGGACAAGCTATCCCTAAAGAGATTTCAGAATCAAATGTGGAGTTACTTGAAATTGGTGCGGCCAATTTAGCTTGGCATATTAAGAATGCCAAGAGCTATGGTTTACAAGTGATTGTTGCGATCAATCGATTCCCACATGATAGTGAAGAAGAGTTGGCGTTTTTACAAAAATATGCCGTTGAACATGGTGCTTTTGCTTGCGAAGTAAGCGAAGTGTTCACTCAAGGTGGTAAAGGTGCTGAAAAACTTGCTAAACATGTTATTGAGGCATGTGATATGCCAAGCGAAATCAAATTACCTTATCCTGACAGTATGTCATTGATGGATAAGATCCAAACCATGGTTAAAAAGTACGGTGCCAATAAAGCGAACTTGTCTGAAACCGCGCTTAAAAATATTAAAGAGATTGAAGCGTTAAAACTTGATCACTTACCACTTTGTATTGCCAAGACGCCGATGTCGATTAGCGCTGATGCTAATTTAAAGAATGTACCAACTGACTTTGATGTTGATATCAGCCATTTAGCCATTTCAGCCGGTGCTGGTTTTATTCGAGTTTATGCTGGTAATGTGATGACAATGCCAGGGCTTGGCACTAACCCAGCTTATCGACATATTGATATTGACAAAGATGGTAATATTGTTGGTTTAAGTTAATTTAAATTTTATTATGCAATATAAAGCCTTTATTGATGAAGAAAATTGTATTGGTTGTGGCAAATGTATCCGTGTTTGCCCTACTGATGCTATTGTTGGTAGTAAACAGGTGTTACATACGGTATTACCGCAATTTTGCACTGCGTGTAGTAATTGTATTAATACCTGTCCAACTGATTGTATTACCTTAAGCACTCTTGGCGTTGAATTAAGTGAGCAAGAAGAGTTGCTGTTAACTGAGAAGAAACAACAACGCTTAAATCGTAATCAATTGGTTCCACCGACTATTTTATTTCCTAAGTCGATGCCAGCAAGCAATGCAATGACTCAGAAAGATCGTAAACAATCGATTGCCGATGCTATTGCTCGCGTTAGAGCTAAAAAAAACCTCGCTAATTAGCGAGGTTTTGTTGTTTGATTATTTAAATCATAATTCACATTATTCTTTATTACTTCTAAATGCACGTTTACGATCGTTTTCAGTTAGATGACGTTTACGTAGACGAACAGATAATGGTGTTACTTCAACTAATTCATCATCATCAATAAATTCTAACGCTTGTTCTAACGACATTTTTACTGGTGGTGATAAGGTAGTCGCTTCATCGGTACCTGATGCTCGCATGTTAGTTAATTTTTTACCCGTTAAGCAGTTAACGGTTAAATCATTTGAGCGAGTATGGATACCAATAATTTGCCCTTCATAAACTTCAGCACCATGACCAAGGAATAATTTACCACGATCTTGCAAGCTATAAAGCGCATAAGCCAAAGCTTTACCAGTACCGTTTGAAATCATTACCCCATTATTACGTTGGCCGATTTCACCCGGACGCACATCATCGTAATGGCTAAATGTTGAGTAAAGTAAACCAGTACCTGATGTCATGGTCATAAATTCAGTTCTAAATCCAATAAGACCACGGCTAGGAATCACATAATCTAGACGTACACGTCCTTTACCATCAGGTAACATATTGGTCAAATCACCTTTACGTAAACCTAAGGCTTCCATCACTGAACCTTGGTGTTGCTCTTCGATATCTAAAGTAACTTGTTCGAAAGGCTCTTGTTTTTTGCCATCGATTTCTCTGTAGATAACTTTAGGACGAGATACCCCAAGTTCATAACCTTCACGACGCATATTTTCAATAAGAACAGATAAGTGCAATTCACCACGACCAGAAACTTTGAATGCATCTGGATCTGGGGTTTCTTCAACACGAAGAGCCACGTTATGTACAAGTTCTTTATTTAAACGTTCAAGAATTTGACGAGAAGTTACATATTTACCTTCTTTACCTGCAAATGGTGAACTATTTACATTAAAGAACATGGTAACTGTTGGTTCATCAACGCTTAGTGCTGGCAGAGCTTCAACACAGCTGTTATCACAAATTGTGTCAGAAATACCAAGTTCACCTAATCCAGTGATAGCAATGATATCCCCTGCTTCTGCAACTTCAGCTTCATAACGTTGTAAGCCTAGGTGACCTAATACTTGTCCAACTTTGCCAGTACGTTTGTTACCTTCGCTATCGACAATAGTAACTTGTTGATTTGGTTTAACGCGACCGCGTTTAATACGACCAATCCCAATAACACCAACATAATTGTTGTAATCAAGTTGAGAAATTTGCATTTGGAATGGACCATCTAAATCAACTTTAGGTGGTTCTACATGTTCAACAATTGCTTCAAATAGTGGTGTCATGTCTTGTGCCATATCTTCATGATCAAGACCTGCAATCCCCATTAAAGCTGATGCATAAACGATTGGGAAATCAAGTTGTTCATCAGTTGCACCAAGGTTAACGAATAAGTCGAATACTTGATCCACCACCCAATCTGGGCGCGCACCCGGACGGTCAACTTTATTAATAACCACAATTGGTTTTAAACCATGAGCGAATGCTTTTTGAGTCACAAAACGTGTTTGTGGCATTGGTCCGTCCATTGCATCAACAAGCAGTAGTACAGAGTCAACCATTGACATTACACGTTCTACTTCACCACCAAAATCGGCATGGCCTGGAGTATCAACGATATTAATTCGGTAACCATTCCAATCGATAGCTGTATTTTTAGCTAAAATAGTAATACCACGCTCTTTTTCAAGCGCATTTGAGTCCATTATTCTTTCATTGTCATCACCACGCAAATTATCAAGCGTGCCTGATTGTTTTAATAGTTTATCAACCAAGGTTGTTTTACCATGGTCAACGTGAGCAATAATGGCTATATTTCTTAAATTTTCAATCACAATTAAAATCCCAGTTAGGAGACAGATTCTTTAGGCGCAATATTGTACACCTTTTTAGTAAAAAAGTTGATCTATATCACAAAGTTTCTTCAAAACAACTTTAAGACTTGATATTTAACGAAAATAGTGACTTATTTTATCAAGATAACTAAGATTAATTATCAATAAGTTCCACAAATTGCTCGGCAAATTCATCCACTTTTGTCCAATTTGTGTACTCTATTACTTCTTTTGTCACATCTGTATCACCCTTACCTAACCACATAATAAATCGAATCATATTACGATCAAACCAGTTATATTTAGGATAATAAAGCGCACCAGCAAATACCGCTTTGATAGTCGGTTGCCAGGCAATTTTGGCAAGGAATTTTTTAGTATATAGGTTAGTTTCAGGTGTATTTTTATTTGGTTTTCTAGCCACCACATTTACCCCAAAAAAACCAGTTTTTAACGCATTTAATTGCTGATAATTGGCATCAATAAACTTCTTCATGGTTTTACTGTAAAAACCATATCGAATTGAACAACCAATTAATACGGCTTTGTAGTTACCAAGATCAATCTTGGTATCGGGCAATAACTCAATCAAATCACAATCACATTTACCCTCAAGATGTGTTTTTATTCGTTGCATAATTTTAAGGGTTTGCTTTTCGTGAGTGGTGTAAAGCAATAAGACCTTGGTAATGCTATTCATAACAATGCTTCCTTTTATTAAAACACTTGGTAAATTTCAATAATTCTTTTTTTAGGATAAAAATTAACAATTACGGGATGATTTCGTGGAAAACTTTGATTATAGTATTAGCCTTATTTAACCAGACCGGAACTGATTATGGCAATTTCACCTCCAAAACGTAGTGCAATTATTTTGGCGGCAGGAAAAGGCACACGGATGTATTCCAACCTACCTAAAGTTTTACATAAAATCGGCGGTAAGCCGATGTTACAACATGTTATTGATACAGTTCAACAACTTAATACTGATCGCATCAATATTGTTTATGGTCATGGCAAAAGCGAGTTAGAAAAATCGTTACAAGATCAACCTGTGCAACTTGTTTATCAAGCAGAGCAGTTGGGTACAGGACATGCTGTTCAACAAGCTATTCCCTTTATTGAAGATGATGAAGATATCTTGATTTTATATGGTGATACACCTCTTATCTCAATTGAAACCTTACAGAATCTAATTGCCAGTAAACCACAAGAAGGCATTGCCTTATTGACAGTGATTTTAGATGATCCTACTGGCTATGGGCGAATCGAACGCAAAGACGGTAAAGTGGTAGCGATCGTTGAACAAAAAGATGCCAATGTTGAACAACAAAAAATTAACGAAATTAATACCGGTATTATGCTGGTTACCGGCAAGTTACTTAAAAAGTGGCTATCTCGTTTAACCAATAATAATGCGCAAAAAGAGTATTATTTGACCGATATTATCGCCTTTGCCCACCAAGATGGTTACGACATTTTAACGTCTCACCCAGTTAAAAAATTCGAAGTTGAAGGCGTCAATAATCGCTTGCAACTTGCAACTTTAGAACGGCATTATCAACAGCATCAAGCTGAGCAACTTTTACTTGCCGGTGTCACGTTGCTTGACCCTGCGCGTTTTGATTTACGTGGTAAATTGACTCATGGCAAGGATGTCACTATTGATACAAATGTGATTATTCAAGGTGATGTTACATTGGGTAACAATGTCGTTATCGGTTCAGGTTGTATTTTAAAAAACTGCACCATCGCTGATGATAGCGTAATTAGCCCTTTCTCAGTAATTGAAGATTCAATCATTGCTAAACACTGTACTATCGGACCTTTTGCTCGAATAAGACCTGGTAGCCAACTGGATGATCATGCCCATGTTGGTAACTTTGTCGAATTGAAAAAAGCTCATCTTGGTCATGCCACCAAAGCAGGACATTTAAGTTATTTAGGTGATAGCGAAATTGGCTGTAACGTCAACATTGGTGCTGGCACAATTACTTGTAACTATGATGGTGCGAACAAATTTAAAACCGTGATCGAAGATGATGTATTTGTGGGTTCCGATACTCAACTAATTGCACCAGTCAAAATTGGCAAAGGTGCAACCATTGCAGCTGGAACAACGGTAACCAATGATGTCAATGACAATGAGCTTGTGGTTAGCCGGGTAAAACAGAAACAACTTGCAGGTTGGAAAAGACCAACTAAATTGAAAGAGGAATAAACAATGTGTGGTATTGTGGGCGCGATCGCCAAACGTGATGTGGCAGAAATATTATTAGAAGGTTTAAAACGATTAGAATATCGTGGTTATGATTCTGCTGGGCTTGCTATTATCTCTCCAACAGGTGAATTACAGCGAGTAAGACGTGTCGGAAAAGTAAAAGCGCTTAAAGATGCGGTAGATGAGCATCCAATCAAAGGTTCAACTGGGATTGCTCACACTCGTTGGGCGACGCACGGCGAACCGGTAGAACACAATGCACACCCTCATGTATCGGGTTTTATTGCCGTTGTGCACAATGGTATTATTGAAAATTTTGAGCCTCTGCGTGAAACACTCATCGCAAAAGGATATCAATTCCGTTCAGAAACCGATACCGAAGTTATTGCCCACTTAATTCACGATATTATCTCAACCGAAGATTGCTCACTTTTTGAAGCAGTACAAAAAGCAATCCCACAATTACGAGGTGCTTATGGCACCGTTGTAATGGATACGCGTAATCCCGATATTCTCGTCGCGGCACGTTCAGGTAGTCCACTAGTGATTGGTTGTGGCGTTGGTGAAAACTTTATTGCTTCAGATCAATTAGCTTTATTACCGGTTACTCGTCAATTTATCTTCTTAGAAGAAGGTGATATTGCACTAATCACCCATCGCACTGTGAATATTTTTGATAAAAACCATCAAGAAGTTAACCGTCCATGCATCGAATCTGATGCGAAATATGACGCAGGCAGTAAAGCTGGCTTTAATCACTACATGCAAAAAGAGATTTACGAACAACCTAATGCTATAAAAAATACCCTTGAAGGGCGAATGGCTCATGGCAAAGTGGATTTATCTGAACTTGGCGATGATGCGGAAAATATTCTTAAGCAAGTTGAACATGTGCAAATTGTTGCTTGTGGTACCGCCTATAATGCCGGAATGGTTGCTCGTTATTGGTTTGAGGCATTAGCTGGTATTCCTTGTGATGTGGAGATCGCTTCGGAATTTCGCTATCGAAAACCCGCTCGCCGTAAAAACAGTTTATTCATCACCCTATCACAATCAGGTGAAACGGCAGATACGCTTGCAGCATTACGCTTAGCAAAAGAGAATAATTACTTAAGCACTCTTGCCGTTTGTAATGTGGCTGCCTCGACCTTAGTTCGTGAAGCTGATTTGGTGTTACTAACCAAAGCTGGCGTTGAAATTGGCGTTGCTTCAACTAAAGCCTTTACCACGCAATTAACCGTATTATTGCTTTTAGTTGCCAAATTAGGCCGACTTAATGACATGGCTGAAATCACTGAACAAGCGATCGTCCATGCCTTACAAACTTTGCCAAATCGCATTGAGCAAGTGTTAATGGCCGAGCCTGAAATCAAAAAACTTGCTGGACACTTTGTCGATAAACATCACGCCCTATTTTTAGGCCGTGGCGATGAATATCCAATCGCAATGGAAGCGTCATTAAAACTAAAAGAGATCTCCTACATTCATGCAGAAGCGTATGCCGCAGGTGAATTAAAACATGGTCCTTTAGCGCTTATCGATGCAGATATGCCAGTTATTGTTATGGCTCCGACCAATGACCTACTCGAAAAACTTAAAGCTAATATCGAAGAAGTTCGTGCCCGTGGTGGACAACTTTATGTATTTGCAGAGCAAGATGCAGGCTTTGTGAGTGATGACACAATGCATATCATCAACTTACCTCATATTGAAGAACTTACAGCGCCAATCTACTACACGGTACCAACCCAATTGCTTGCTTACCATGTAGCTTTAATCAAAGGCACAGACGTCGATCAGCCTCGTAATTTGGCAAAATCTGTGACTGTGGAGTAAAGTTCGTTGTATTAATGTGAGAAGTTAGTGGATGGTTTTGAAATCATCATTAAGTTCTCGCATTAAATCAATTAGAAAAGATTAAAGTATGGATTAATTTAGCTAATTACCATCTTATTTGTATTAACAAGTTTTGTGCCAATATTAGTTTTACATAATTACCAATACTCTATTTCTCTCGTAAAATTCCCTATATTTTTTTTATTTAAAACACAAGAACCTTTGGTCCAATCTCCATGTTTGTTATGGTCAGTAAAATAACAATCCATATTAATTACATCTTTGGTTTCACTTAAATGCATTGATTGTTTGGTTTGAAGAAGTTGATTAGCATCATCATATATATATTCTATTACTTCATTACCCATTTCATCCGATGGTGAAAGTTTTGGTTCTATAAAGCTTTCACTAGTAATTAATTTAGCTAAATTTTGGTTTGTATAATCAATTTTTTTTATTATAGAAATACCATTAACTTTTTCTTTAGAATCGATTAATCTTTTATTTTCGTCATAATTATAAATAGTGTTAATAGCAAAATAATCATTTTTAGATAGCGACTCTTTTTTAATATCATTATTTTCATTAAAAGTAATCTCAAATTTAGAAGTATTTGTAAATTCATAATCAGAACTTAAATTAAAAAAAGAGTTACTATGTAATCTAATTTTTTTATCGTAATCAATGTACCACGAACCTTTAATTTTTTTACCAATAAAAAAAATCAAACCATTCTTTTGAGACTCTATAATTGCATTTTCTCCAGCAACTCTAGTAAATATGATGTTAAAAGGTATCGTAGAGGAAATTTTTTGTCGTTTTATCGTATTGGAATGAGGTGACAATTCAGGAGTAGAGTATATTAAGTAATTATTATATATTTTAGTATTTACATCTGCATATGAACAACAACTGATAACACTAAGTACGGCTAATAAACATTTTCTCATCGTCATAATAGAATCTCTTTATTTACCTTTTCAAGATAATTACGATGATATTAAAAAATCATTTAAAGTACCAGCGATTTAGTTTAGTTCAGTTAGTTTAGTTCAGTTAATTTAGTTGCCTAAACAAAATTATGTAAAATTTCTTATCAAGTTTACGATTTAATCATTTTCTGACAAAAAATTACCTCACCAATACTCAAAACCACCAAATAAATTTAGAAAAATTGAGCTTAAAAGCGTTCTATCACTGCATTAATGTGATCCAGATCACAAAACCTAAAAATACCCCACTTTTAACAGTGTGATATATGTCACATTTTTTGATTATTTTGGATGAATCGTGTAACTAAATGCTTCTACAATAACAGCATAATGATTATATCAATCAATAAGGAAAGATTTGTATGACAACATCAAACATTAAACTTAAAGTCCAAAATTTTGGGCGATTTCTAAGTAATATGGTGATGCCCAATATCGGCGCATTTATTGCTTGGGGCTTTATTACTGCAATTTTTTTATATAATGCTAACGATCCATCTGCTGGAGGATGGTTCCCAAATGAAGGCGTATCAACGGCTTTTATTGGACCAATGATCACTTATCTACTTCCATTATTAATTGGTTATACTGGTGGTAAATTAGTTTACGGTGATCGTGGTGGCGTAGTTGGTGCGGTCACCACAATTGGCGTAATTGTTGGCGTAACGATTCCAATGTTTTTAGGTGCAATGATATCTGGACCTTTAGGTGGATGGTGCATTAAACAGTTCGATAAATTCATTGATGGTAAAATCAAAAGTGGCTTTGAAATGTTAGTTAATAACTTTTCAGCTGGCATTATTGGTATGATTCTTGCGCTTATCGCTTATTTTGGAATCGGTCCAGCTGTTGCTTCGTTAACTAATGTACTTATTGTTGCAGTACAATTCATGGTTGATCATGGTTTATTACCACTTACTTCAATTTTGGTTGAACCTGCAAAAATACTCTTCCTTAACAACGCTATCAATCATGGTGTATTTACTTCACTAGGTGTAACACAAGTAGCAGAAACAGGTAAGTCTATCTTCTTCTTGATTGAAGCAAACCCAGGTCCAGGTTTAGGTTTATTACTTGCTTATATGTTCTTTGGTAAAGGTGCGGCAAAAGGATCTGCTAGCGGTGCGGCAATTATTCACTTCTTTGGTGGTATCCATGAAATTTATTTCCCTTATGTTTTAATGAATCCTCGATTAATTATTGCGGTGATTTTAGGTGGTATGACAGGTGTATTTACTTTAACTTTATTTAATGCAGGTTTAACAGCACCAGCATCACCAGGATCTATTTTTGCGGTAATGAGTATGGCAAAAGGTTCATATTTAGGTGTAACGTTATCTGTGCTTGCAGCAACTACAGTATCATTTATTGTGTCGGCTATTTTATTAAAAACAACAAAAGATAATGGCAAAAGTTTAGACGAAGCCATGTCTGATGTCACTGCAATGAAAAGCGAAGCCAAAGGAGTAAGCGAAAATAGTAAACTTGATCTTGCTAAAGTGAAAAAAATCATCGTTGCTTGTGATGCAGGTATGGGCTCAAGTGCTATGGGTGCGGGTGTTTTACGTAAAAAAGCAGAAGATGCTCATTTAGATATCAGTGTTACCAATTTAGCAATTAATAACTTGCCAACTGATGCTGATATCATCATCACACATAAAGATTTAACCGCACGAGCAAAACAATATGCACCAAACGCTTATCATATTTCATTAACTAACTTTTTAGATAGTGATTTATATACTCAGTTAGTGAATGATTTAGTCAAAGCAAAAGGCGGTCATCAAGTTGTACAACCAACACCTACCCACCAACCGCTGTTTAAGTTGAATGCAAAAAATGTCTTCTTAGGTTTAACGGCGCAAACTAAGGAAGAAGCCATCCGTTTTGCTGGCCAAAAACTAGTCGAAAATGGTTACGTAAAAACAGCTTATATTGATGCCATGTTAGAACGTGAACGATTAACATCCACCTATTTAGGCGAATCGATTGCTGTACCTCACGGCACAATTGAATCTAAAGATGATGTGATTAATACAGGTATCGTATTTTGCCAATATCCAGCAGGTGTACAGTTTGGCGAAGAAGAGCAAGATAAAGCAAAAATCGTAATTGGAATTGCTGCTCGTAACAATGAACATCTTGATGTTATCGCCAAGTTAACCAATGCACTTGATGACGAAAAGATTATTGCAAAACTGACTACCACTAATGATATTGAAGAAGTCCTAGCAATATTAAGCTAACTTTCCTACGAAGGTAGGAAGTGTTTTAACAGATTAAAAATGATTCAAAATTAAGGATTATTATTATGCAAGCATTACATTTTGGCGCCGGCAATATTGGCCGTGGTTTTATTGGTAAATTATTATCTGATGCCGGTGTCCACGTCACTTTTGCAGATGTTAATCAACAAGTTATTGATGAACTTGCTAGCCGTCATCAATATCCAGTCAATGTGGTTGGAGAGCAATCGGTTACCGAAACAGTGAAGAATGTTGATGCCATCAACAGTACTTCACCTAAAGTCGCTGATTACATCGCGAAAGTTGATCTAGTTACCACAGCGGTCGGTCCTCAAATTTTAGCGCGCATTGCGCAAAGTGTGGCACAAGGCATTATTGCTCGACATGCTCAAGGTAATAACGCTCCACTCGATATTATTGCTTGTGAAAACATGGTACGTGGCACGAGCCAGTTCAAACAGGAAATCGTAAAGTATCTACCAGAAAATCTTCACCAATGGGTTAATGAGCATATTGGTTTTGTTGATTCTGCGGTTGACCGCATTGTGCCACCTGCAACTTCTAAAACAGGTGATATTTTAGAGGTGACGGTTGAAACATTCTCTGAATGGATTGTCGATAAAACTCAATTTATTGGCACAATCCCTCAAATCAAAGGTATGGAGCCCGTTGATAACTTAATGGCCTTTGTGGAGCGTAAACTATTTACCTTAAATACCGGACATGCTATTACAGCCTATCTCGGTTTTTATAACAATATTGCGACCATTCGGGATGCGATTTTAAACGATAAAATTCGTAAAATTGTACGTGGAGCCATGGAAGAAAGTGGACAAGTACTGATCAAACGCTATGACTTTGATCCAGCCAAACATCAAGCCTATATTGAAAAAATCCTAACTCGATTTGAGAATCCTTATCTACATGATGATACCGCACGAGTAGGACGTCAACCAATACGCAAACTAGGTCCTGGCGATCGTTTGATCAAACCATTACTTGGCACATTTGAATATAAACTTAGCAATCAAAATCTGCTTATCGGTATTGCAGCTGCACTTAACTATCGTAATGATGACGACGAACAAGCAATCGAACTGGCAAATCAAATTGCTAACAAGGGTTTAAAACAAGCATTTTGCGATATTTCTGGTATTGAAAGTGATAATCCAGTTGTTAGCCAAATCGAACAACTTTATACTGCTATGCAAAATCATCAATTTTAAGTGACAATGCAAACATTAGCAGAAGACACCATCCTCGAAAAACTTAATCAGCAAGCTGATATACACAGCTTGCTGAAAGTTGCGATCAATTTGATTAATGACAGTGTCAATCAATTGATTCTAAAGGTTTTTCGTAAAGAGCCTCATGCTATCAAGTTTGTTATTCCATCATTGGTGGGCAAGAATGGCCCACTTAATGATACCTCTGTCTGTTTGAAATTACTTTATGCACTAGGCATCATCACGCGTGAAGATTATGAAGATATTGAATTGTTAATGGCAATTTTAGATGAACTAGAACAAGACGATAAAAATTACACCTATCTGGATGACGAAATCCTAGGTCCAATCAGCTTACTGCACGACATGATCCTTCCCCCTAACTCTCCATTAAATAACCCGCAAGAGAACGGTATTGTCGATACCTTAAAATCATCCATTTACCAAAACCGTTATCAACAAATGATTCGCTCAGCGTTGATCATCGCCATTACAGATTTAACCTTACGTATCGTAAATAAACAGAAAATTGATTATTTCCCTGAGTAATATTAATTTATAGAGATGAATTTTAAGTATTAATATAAAAAGGATATTAAGTTAATAGTCAAAAATTGGGCGATTTTGAAGCTCAAAAACCCCGCTCCTCAACTTTTTTTTGATTACTTTTTAGTTAGATTGGCTGTTGTTTAGGGCAATCATTTCCCACTCTGGTAATTAGTCGGTATAATGCCTGCAATTTTATTGTTAAGTGGATTATGCATGAAAACGCTATTTGCCAGCACATCACGCGGGCTTGAAGAGTTATTAAAAAAAGAGTTAGAAAATATTGGGGCGAATCATTGTCGGGTGGCGCAGGGTGGTGTCTATTTTGATGCTAATGAGTCAACTATGTACCAATCGTTATTGTGGTCTCGTTTAGCCTCTCGTATTTTATTGCCAATTGCCGAGTTTGACATCTATAGTGATTTAGATCTTTATTCATGTGTGATGAATATCAAATGGACCAATATCTTCGCGGTAGATAACTCATTTGTTATCAACTTTGTTGGTGTTAATGACTTTATTCGTAACAGCCAATATGGTGCGCTAAAGATCAAAGATGCCATTGTTGATCACTTTATGCGACAAACCAATCAGCGCCCAAATGTTGCAAAGCAAAATCCTGATGTTCGTTTACATGCTTATCTTAGCAAAAATCGAGTTACACTATCATTAGATCTTAGCGGTGAAAGCTTACACCAACGTGGTTATCGCCAACAAACAGGGCAAGCACCGTTAAAAGAGAGTCTAGCCGCGGCTATTATTCTCCGTTCTGGCTGGCGGTTTGATGAGCCACTTATCGATCCAATGTGTGGTTCAGGAACGTTACTGATTGAAGCTGCGATGATGGCGTCTCATATCCCACCAGGGCTGCTACGCAAACAATGGGGATTTTTTGCTTGGAAAGAATTTAACCCGACACTTTGGAATGACTTACTGTTTAGCGCTAAGCATAATGTAAAAAAAACTAACACCATTTTTATCGGTTATGATAATAACCCTACAGTACTGGAGCGAGCCAAACAAAATGCGATCCAAGCAGGAGTTGGTGATTTAATTACGTTTGCATTGCAGGATGTGACACAATTAACCAATCCACTTGATCACCATATACATGGCATGATCATCAGCAATCCGCCTTACGGTGAACGGTTAGAAAGCGAACCAGCACTTGTAGCTTTACACTCAGCACTTGGTCGCCAAATTAAACAACAATTTGGTGGGTGGAGATTATCGTTATTTAGTGGTACTCCACAGCTTTTAGATTGTTTACAAATGCGTGCTGACAAACAATTTAAAGCCAAAAATGGCCCTTTAGATTGTCTACAAAAAAATTATTCGATTGCGGATCGTCAAGTGGATCAGGCGGTCATATCAACAAATTTACCAGCTGCCGACTTTGCCAATCGTTTACGTAAAAATTGTCAAAAATTGGAAAAATGGGCCAACCAAGAACAACTTGAATGTTACCGTCTTTATGATGCTGATTTGCCGGAATATAATGTGGCTATCGATCGTTACAAAGATAAAATTGTAGTACAAGAATACGCTGCACCTAAAAATATTGATCCACAAAAAACGCGACAACGACTGTTTGATATTATTAATGCTACCATGTCGGTATTGAAATTAACCGCCGATCAATTGGTACTAAAAACCCGTGAAAAGCAAAAGGGAAAACAACAATATCAAAAACTTGGGCAAAAACAGGATTATTTTTTAGTCCATGAATATCCAATTAATCACAAAAAAACGCAGTTTTGGGTTAATGTGGTGGATTATTTGGATACTGGTTTATTTTTAGATCACCGCTTAGCCAGAAAAATGATCGGACAAATGAGTGCAGGCAAAGACTTTCTAAATCTATTTGCCTACACGGGTAGTGCAACCGTCTACGCAGGTCTTGGTGGAGCAAAATCGACCACGACAGTTGATATGTCACGCACCTATTTAGAGTGGACCGATCGTAATCTAAAACAAAATGGCTTAACCGGTAAAAATCATCGATTAATACAGGCTGACTGCTTGCTCTATTTATCTCAAGCTGATGAGCAGTTTGATTTAATTTTTATCGATCCTCCAACATTTTCCAACTCTAAACGGATGAACGATACTTTTGATGTTCAGCGCGATCATCTTAAATTAATGAGTGATTTAAAACGATTATTAAGACCAAACGGTGTAATTGTCTTTTCTAATAACAAACGAGGCTTCAAGATGGATGCCGACGGTATGCAAAAATTAGGTCTGACGTTTCAAGACATCACCGACAAAACCTTATCGCTCGATTTCAGACGCAATAAACAGATCCACTGCTGTTTTCTTGTTAAACATCAATAATAAAATACCGCCGAAAGGCGGTATAATCTTAGCTTAGCTATGATGTTCAATTCTTTAGGAAAGCCCCACGAGAAATCATGACGGCATACCCCCTACTCCATCATTCCGTCTTCGCGTATACTAGATTATGCCATTAATTATCTCTAATTTATAAAAAGACAGCCTTTTGCACAACAATCTTATTTGGAGTAAATAAATTCTTTATTATGGTTTCCAGCACTTACTTTTTGTGAATATATTGGAGCTTAAAATCTTTTTTAAAATCAAAAAAGGTTGAAGATTTTGAGCAAAAACTGATGTCCTTTTGGAGGACATCAGAAAAATAAAAATTAACGTACTACTAGCACTGATGTTTGTGCACCTCTCACTACACCAGAAGCATTTGATCCAAGTAGATGTGTTGAGATATTTGGGCGTCTAGATCCTATGATAATTAGATCGGGCTCAATCTCTTCCGCTAGATGTAAGATCTCATCTCGTGGATTACCAAACGCGATTGAAAAAGATAAATTTTCTTTTGGTAAATTAATTGAGTCAATCAAGCGATGTAGCCATTGCTCTGTTTGTACTGTAGCTTGATCTTTAAACTCATCAAAACCAAATGAGTAAGCATTTACAATAGCCGATGCAACCGGTAAGGTATGAAAAAAGATAACTTGCGCATTGGATAACTTCGCTAAACACTCAACATGGGGGATCACTTTTTGAGTGAGTTCATCTTCAAGGACATCAATCGGAACTAATATTTTTTTGTACATACCGCCTCCTCATTTTAACTTATCTTTCTTAATTAATTTAAGATGGTGTTAATTTTAAATTAAATCTAATATTGTTATCCTAACGCTAATTTAAAATATTGAAATAACTTTTTTGCAAAATCATGATGGAGATCAACTATGGATAATATTATTTATCGCCATGACATCAAACCCAGTATAGAACAAGCGACATTATTATATTCTCGCTGCTCATTGGCGGAACGTCGACCAATAAGTGATGAACCTCGTTTTCAAGCAATGTTAGATAATGCTAATTTAGTCATTACCGCATGGCATGATCAGAAACTTGTCGGTATTGCCCGCTGTTTAACTGACTTTGTCTACATAACTTATTTAGCTGATTTAGCCGTTGATGAAGCTTATCAAAAATCAGGTATTGGTAAACAGTTGATAAAAGAGATTCAAATTCATACCGATAATCAATGTGCAATTACTTTGCTTGCAGCACCTCAAGCAGTCGATTATTATGGTCATATTGGTTTTAATGCTCATCCTTCCGCATGGATTTTACAAGAACAGTTAAAATGAAAATTATCCTAGCATCAACATCACTATCACGTAAAAAAGTACTTGAAAAATTAGCTATTCCTTTCGATTGTGTGCCACCGATTTGTGATGAAACACCTCTACCAAATGAAAGTGCACAGCAGCTGGTGGTACGATTGGCTAATGCTAAAGCGCAGTCATTGGTGGCAAGCAATCCTGATAGTTTAATTATTGGTTCCGACCAAGTAGGTGTTTTAGATGGAAAGATTGTATGTAAACCCCTCACTATTGAAAACGCCCAGCAACAATTAAAAAATAGCAGTGGCAAAGCGTTTTACTTTTATACAGGAATGACCGTCATTAATACTCACACAGGCCAATCTCAAACGATTTGTGAACCGTTTAAAGTCACCTTTCGTCAGTTAACTGATGCAGAAATTGACGCTTATATCACTAAAGAGATGCCACTACAATGTGCTGGCAGTTTTAAATGTGATGAGTTAGGGATTACTCTTTTCGATAAGCTTGAAGGCGATGATATAAATTCTTTAGTCGGATTACCGCTAATAAAGTTAAATAAAATTATGATTGATATGGGCTGTAATCCGCTGTTTTTATAATTGCTGATAATGACAGAGCCAAATTTAATCGATTAACCGCCCCGCTGACATTTTCAGTATTTTTTGGCTATAACTTGCTACATCACTATCATGAGTAACAATTAAGAGTCCTGTGCCTTGTTGATGAATATCGGCTAATAATGCCATAATTTGTGTTGAACTCTCATCGTCAAGATCGCTGGTGGGTTCGTCGGCAATGACTATTTGTGGCTGGCAAATTAGTGCACGTAAAATAGCTATTCGACGCATTTCACCACCTGACATGTTGGCTGGATAAGCATCTTTTAAATAACTAATTTGGGCTTTTTCTAGCAGTTCCATTGCAGAATTTAAGCTCGATTGGTTTTCACGTTTCGTTAAAGAAAACGGTAAGCGAATATTTTCCAGAGCAGTTAAATTAGGTAATAAACTGCTGCCTTGTGGAATGTAACCAATATTTTGATTACGAAATGCCGATACTTGTTTGTCATCAAGATCGAATAAATTGGTGCCGTTAATCGTGATTTTACCTTGAGTAGGCGTTAACAACCCAGCAATCATATTAAGTAGCGTCGTTTTACCACTGCCTGATTTACCCATAATGCTGATAAAGTCACTTTGTGCCATTGAAAAACTAACATTATTCACCGCTGAAAAGTGTTGTGATCCGCGCTTGTAATCTTTGCGAAGGTTTTTGATATCCAATAACATTATTCACCCTCTCTTAATGTTTGATAAGTATCAAACTTAGTTAATGATAATGCTGAATAAATACTAGACAGCGGACCAATAATTAATGTCAGCAAAAATACGATGAATGCATAAATTAATCCATCCGTAATTGAAATATTCATACATGGCAAACCTATCGTTTGGCATATCAATAAGCTGAAGGCATAAATTAATACGCCAGCAACCACTATACCTGCAAGGCCACCTAAAGCACTAATGATAAGGGATTCTCGCAGTAACATTTTAACCAGATCACTGCGCGATGCACCTAGAATACGTAATAAGCTGATTTCGCGTTTTCGTTCATTAAGGGATGAGGAAAATATTACAAAGATCACAATAATCGCTAACACCCAAAATATTGCCGATAAGCTATAGACAATAGTTGAGAAGCCATTTAACCATTTAGATATATTACTTAACATACCTTTGGTCATCACAAAATCAATATTGTAATCGATAGCATATTTGGGCATGATTTGATTAACAATATCTTTAGACTGATAGTCAGGGTCGACTTTAACAAAAATCGATGACACATAGTTAGCAAAGTGGTCAGTATCGCCTTCAATTAAATTGGCTTCTTTCATAAGCGAATGAGCAGCAGGAATGGTCATAAAAACTGAGGTGTCAAAGCCCATCCCTGTGCTATCCATTTTAGCGGCAATTTTAAAGGGATGATTGAAAAATTTAATTTCATCACCTACATTTGAGGTAATTTTGCTGCCTACCACGACCTGATTGTCTTGCAATGGTTGCTCTAACTGAGTTTGTAGCCAAGGTTTGATTACAAAATCACTTTGCTGATCAAAACCAATTAATTGAACTTTAGAAGTACAACAACCAGCACTTAACGAAGCAATGAATAGTTGTGGTGAGACCGCTTCGATTCCTTTGATATCTTTGATTTTATCAATTAAGTCAGCTTTTAGATAAAAGCTACTTGGTTCGCCTCTTAATAAGGCGACTTCAAGATTTTTTTCATAACCATAAGGCACAATAAGAATGTCCGCACCTAACCGATTAGCCATGCCTGAAATTCCTAAGCTTAGGTTTTTCATCAATACACTACCACCAAATAGCGTAGCGGAAAAAAGCATAATGATGATAATCAAGCAACAACTTCGAAAAGGTCGTCGTTGGATATTTCGCCATGCTAAATTCGCTATAGTTATTTCTTGCATGTTTGAGTTCTCTATAATTGGTGTTAAGGCTGACTAATGCTTTTTATCAGTTGCTAACCGTTACTAGCGGTTAGCTTGTTTATTTAAATATATCACATTGATAATAGCAACAATCGCTAATACTACTGACAATAATATCAATGCTGGTTTAGCTCCCATATTGCAACGCATCATTTCATTACCACATACACCAATTAAAATAGTTGGAATCGCTGCTGCTAAGACCGCAGTACAAGCTATAGCCATACTTAATCCCATACGTACAAATAACGAACGGCTAAGTAATACCAAGGCACCAATGGCTATCACTAAACTACCAATACCAATTTCCGCCCTTGATGTCCAAAAACATTTCATGATTTTGCCACCCGCATTGTGCATGTGCCCATCCATTGGTGCAGAATGCATAGCATCGGCTGGCATAGATTGCACATCCGGCAGTGGGCAGACGGGTAAAATATAAAGCGGGAATAGAATAAGTAACGCTCCGATTAAGATAAATAGTATAGATGAAACAATGCGATTTTTCATAAATATAGACCTTATAATCATTAATTATTGATAATACTTGCTACTTTACCATGTTCAAGAACTACCGTTGTTTGCGCATGTTTTGATACTTCCGGTGAATGCGTAACAACGATGATTGTGCTTCCTTCTTCGTGAAGTTGATGTAGTAAGTTCATGACCATTGCTTCATTGCTTTCATCTAAATTACCGGTTGGCTCGTCAGCTAAAATCAGTTTTGGGTAATTGATTAATGCCCTAGCAATACAAACGCGTTGTTGTTCACCCCCCGATAATTGACGCGGTAAATGTTTGGCCCGCGCTGCAAGCCCCACACGCTCTAATGCTTGTAAGGCTTCTTTTTCATCTACCATGCTATGATAATATTGTGCCACCATCACGTTTTCTAATGCGGTTAAATAAGATACAAGGTGAAATTGTTGAAAGATTAAGCCGATTTTATCACGCCGAATTTCCGTTAGTTGGGGTAATGAAAGTTGGGTAATATCTTGTCCATCTAGAATTACTGAACCCAGCGACGGTTTATCCATACAACCAATAATATTCATTAACGTGGTTTTACCACTGCCTGAAGGTCCCATAATGGATAGCCATTTACCTTCTTCAACGGTTAAGTTAACTTCTGACAAGGCATGTAAAGAGCCATAGATCTTTGAAACATTATTAACTTCTAGCATATTCATACTTTACTATCCTATTCGCCACGTAAAACTAATGCTGGTTCAACTTCAAGTGCACGTTTTACCGGAATCAAACACGCAATGATGGTTACCACAGCCGAAATGACAATCGTTGTTGGTATCAAATAAAATTCAATGACAATTGAGCGCCCAAATACATTGGCGCTGATTACTTGAGCAAAAATTAAACCACAAATAACCCCAATCACCCCACCAATAATACCTAAAATTAGCCCTTCTACTAAAAACTCTTTGGCAATACTCCTATTGGTTGCACCGATGGCTTTTTTCAGTCCTATCTCTTTGCGACGCTCCATTACTACAGTCATCATGGTAGTGGCCACACAGATCATAGTCAAAATTAACACCACTAAAGTTACTAGGTAGAGTAAAGATGATAGCTTACCGAGCACAGATGCTTCTGATTGCGTTACCCATTTTATAAGATGCGGTTCGATCGTGGTGGAGTGTTCTTTAATGGTTTGAATATAGTGCTGTAACTCATCTTGGGTTGCTGTAATACTAATTTCGACTACTTCAGCTTGATTGCTTTCTTCAAGTAGCGTTTCAAGAACGCTAAGATCGATAAAGATAAAATTATCTTCAACACGGCCAGTTTTCACGATACCAGTAATAGTTAAATCTTCATCAAAACGAGAGTTTTCTTTAGATTTTCCTGAAATCGGCATGGTGCTACCAATGCTAAGTTTAGCAAACTGGGCTATATCGGTACCGATTATAATTTCATTGGCTTTTTGAGGTAATTCACCTTCTATTTTCCAATAAGGACTGGTTTTGGTGACCTGATCAAATTGTGTGCCAACGATGGTATAGGGTTGTTGATTACTGCGGATAGAGTTATAACGAAAAGGTGTGACACCTAGTACTTTATCTCTCGGTAGTAAATCAACCGCTTTTTTCACCTCAGTCATTGATATGGTAGGTTGATTATTGGCTGGCATCATTAATAAATTTGCGCCATAAGAGCGGAACTCTTGTCCCATTTGTCTTGGAATATCATAACAAAGCGTCACCATACCAAGTAATACTGTCGCTCCAATTGCTACGCCGAGTAGAGCAATAATAATCCTAGAACGACGGCGAATTAGCGAGCTAAATATCGTTTTTAAAATAAAACGTTGGTTTCTATTCATCATTATTTAGCCTCGCTTATCGTCCGTGCAATACATCGGTTGGGCGTAAAAACATCATAATACGTAATGCTGGCAAGCTACCTAATAAGGTAATCAGGCTTACCATAATTAATACCAATGGAACAATAATCATTTTAGGCTCAACAAACGAACCAAACACCGTCTGGCCAATAATTTGTGCAAAGCCGAGACCAATAAAATAGCCGGCCATACCGCCAAATAATGCAATAATCAGTATTTCGCTAAGAATCAACATGGATACTGAGGTATTAGTTGCGCCTAGTGCTTTTAATAAGCCAATTTCAGTGCTACGTTCAATCACGTTAGCAGTAACTAAGTTAGATATCGCCAGTGCCGAACAGATTAACGATAAAATTGTCAGCAATAACATTAATAATTGTGTTTTTTGTAAAATAGAGCCTTCTGATTCAGCTACTTGCATTATCGCTTTTACTCGAATATCTGGCATTAATTCTTCTAATTGATAGGCGATCGAACTGATGTAAGCAGTACAATACCATTTATCCCACTCAGCTCGCGTTAAGCTGTTGGGATCTTGTGCTGCTTTACGGGCTAAATCGTTTTCAGGAGTGGTGAGAGCACTTACTTCAACCCGTTCTACCAAACCTTCTTTGTTCGCCATATACTGAGCAACTGGCAGTGATACATAAAGATCGTTGTCTTCAACACCACCACTATGAAAGATGTTATTCACAGTTAGGGTAGTTTTTTTAGTAGCTGAAGTTATCTCAATATTATCACCTAATTTAAGATTCAATTGCTTGGCAATAGTTTCTCCCACCATTACGCCTTGCAAATTATCATCCTTCATGGTGTTGCCTTCAATCGACCACCATGACTTCATGGCTAATATTCCAGTATCAACTTTGTCACCAGTTGGAATAGTCAGATGTTTATTAAACCATGTTCCAACTAGTGTAACCGGTTTATCATTAACCGTAACTTGGGTGGTTAAATAAGGGGCAAAATCAACAATGTTATACGCCCAGAAAATCATTTTAATTTTGACTAAATCATCTTGCTTAATATATGCGTTTTGTTTGTCATCGAGCTGATATAACTCATTAACCATCGACGCACCTTTTGGCACAATGCTTAAGTTAGCGCCATAGGCTTTTAACTCTTGGTTAACTTTGTCACCAACATCAAACATCACATTTAACATGGCAGTCGCAAGTGAAACACCTAAAGCAACGGTTAAAGCAATTAAAAATAGCTTCTTTTTTTGACGAACTAACACGCTAAGTAACATTCTACGAAACATATTTTCTTCCTTTTTATACCGTCTACTTAAAGCGGCTCTTTTCTGCTTCAAGATGAGTAGGTCGAATAATCATATTGCCATCTAAAATTTCGTATTTGAGCGGGACAGGATTACAGCCACCAGAAAAACCAATCGTGGCAATGTTCATCACCACATCACACAAAATGCAGACAACTTGATTACCGCGCTGATAGTAACCACTTGCACCACAGATGTCACAAGCATCAAAGCCAACACCATAAGCATTTTCACTTTTCTTTATTACAATAAATCTGATTAATGTTCCATCCGTTGCTTTGTAACCATAACGATGCAGATTGCCATCATTGACTTTATCTAATGGGATTACAATCAAACCATCGGCATTAGGTGTTACTGGCTCAGCCGGGGTTAATTCCACCCCTTTTTCAAAAATATAGCGCGCACGAGTAACGGTGTAAGCGGTGATAGCAATGCCCGCCATTAATAATAATGAGGTCCGACGATCCCTGCGTAAACTTGCTTTCAATTTACGCACTTGGGCAGGATTACTGCCGACTAAGGAGGTAGTTTTGGATTTAATGTATAACAAAATACTTAGTACTAGCACCAATACAATAAAGATAAAGGTAAACAAATTGACATGATCTAAAACGGAAGTCACTAAATCCATCATCCACTTTTGTGGCGAGATAAACCGTCTCACAATTAGGATTCGAAGTAAGTTAATTGCATTTTGTGCAGTAAAGAAAATAATGGCTAGCGATGTAATGGCAATTACAAATCGAGTTGAAAACCTTGTACAAAGCCGATAAACAAACAATCCAATTAAAATACAAACGAATAAAGCAAAACCGTAACCCACCCATTTAAACAGATAATCATTATTGAAAATTGAGTCCATGCCAACATCAAATTCAAATGGGTAAAGCAAAATATTCGGTAGGCTTTGTGAGGTGATAATTCCGGTAGCAATCACTATTAATAAAATATTGAGAGCTTGAGATTTTTTAAAAAATAAACTAATAAGCAATGGAACAACAATGATGCACCAAGCAACATTGGTACCAAGATCATAAAATTCACGAACTGCAATACCCGTATTTCGTTTTAATATTGCATAAATAAACGCGGCTATCATGCCCAATACAAAACCGATGATAAGATGTTTTTTACTTAATTGAATAACTGTCGCACTAAGTAATGCAAACATGATCACAGGTATAAAAGTATTATCGGTAATTTTGATAAGATATTGGAGCATAATAATTGCCTAAAAATTACAACGTCTATTGGCGAGCTGTTATACTCGCCAATATTACAACTAATTATTTATTAATTTAATTCAATTAAAAATAATTATTACCATGCATGAGGGATATAGTTAAAGTCCCAAGAAACTTCAATTGGTTTAGTCCAGAAACGACCTTCAACGCCAGTTTCTTTATCAACATGTAATAAATAACCTTGTTTTTCAGGGTTTTCGATAGTAAATGTTACTTTGTATTTACCTGCACCATCTAACTTAATATTGTTACCATAGTGAGGACCATCTGAAGCATTCATAGGCATAAAAGTACCTTCGATAGCTTTATCACTGCCTTCTTTTTGGATTTTATATTTTACAGTTAAGTAAGGCACGAAATCACCAGTACCAAAACCTAAGTTATTACCTTCAGCCGCTGAAATATCAGCTTCAATATGCATATCAGATTTTGAAGCAGGTAAACCACCCATACCAGCAGGTTCCATATCAACAGGTTGGAAATAAACTGCACCAATATGTAAAGGACCAACAGTTACTTCATCACCAATTGGAAACTCTTCGAAGCCTTTTTCTTCACCTGGTGCAGGTGCAGCAGCATAAGCCATTGAAGAAAGTGCAAGTATTGATGAAATACCAGCAGAGACTAATAGTTTTTTCATTGAAAACTCCTTAATTTTGTTTTTCACTTTTGATCACTAATCAATAAAATCATGACTAGTCAATAACAATTTACTACCAATGTATTTACGATTTATCACTAATCATTAATCGTTTTTAATGTTTTATATTAATTATTTCTTTTTATATTTTGTGGAATAGATAATCGACCCTATCACTGCCACTACCATGAACAACTGTGGTAGTAATGTTTCAACTGTTGGATAGATACCCAATATCTCAACCGAATGAACAAAATCGACCGGTGTAACCTGAATAATATCAGCTTCTTGCAACTCTTTTACACCACCACCAGCAAACGCAATCGCCATCAGATACATTAAGGCACTGGTACAAATAAAGAACGGTTTAAGTGGCAATTTAACCGTACCAAAGCGAATAATAACAAACACAAACGCTAATACAATCATTCCCACGCCCAAACCATACCACACCATATCCATATGCTCATTAGCATCTGCTAACATGGCTTGATAGAAGATGATAGTTTCTGCGCCTTCACGAAATACTGCTAAAAAGGCAGCAAATCCTAGAGCAAAACTACTGCCTGTAGAAACCGCATTTTGGACCTTACCTTCGACATAGTTTTTCCATGCTATGGATTCTGACTTAGACAGCATCCAATTA
The DNA here is from genome assembly GCF_026537005.1 of Gilliamella sp. B2785. Classification (NCBI taxonomy): domain Bacteria; kingdom Pseudomonadati; phylum Pseudomonadota; class Gammaproteobacteria; order Orbales; family Orbaceae; genus Gilliamella; species Gilliamella sp. B2785. The sequence goes on from NZ_JAFNNC010000003.1 coordinate 29,084, forward strand.
CTAATAAAGAACAGCATTACCGTTGCCAATAACATGGCGCAACCTTCCATAATTTCTTGGTTGGCACCGCTTAATCCCACAATTGTATGTAACGCTATCGCCGCTAAAATACTAGCGAACACCGCAAACAAACTGCTAAGATAAACGACTTTAAGCATCGGTTTATTATTTGAGCGAACAAGATAGGCAGAAATAGCCGCGATAACCAATATCGCTTCTAACCCTTCACGGAAAATGATGATAAACGACGCTAAAAATACACTCCAACCACTCTCTTTTTTACCATCTAACTCGTTGGCATCTTCATGGAGCATTTTTAAAATAACGTCAATTTCTGCTCGCACCGTTTTATTCGGCGCATTTTGTGTCATTAATCGTTTAATTTTTGCAAACTGGTATTCAGTATCAGTACCGCGCTTACCTGAAATATAAGACATCACTGCGCGCTCAACGCCATGCTTTTCGTAAAATCCAAAGTAAGCATTGTTAACACGGGCTTTAGCACCTTCGACGTCTTTCATAAAATAGATGTTGTAGGCATCATTCAAAATGATATCCATCTCATCAATAATTGCATTCCAGCTTTCATATTTCTTTTCGGCTGCATAAGAAGGGGAACTAAAAACAGCTAAACTTGCAATTAGTAGAACAACTAAAGTTAAATACCTTTTCACTTCCTACTCCTTTATTTTCCTAACAACATAATCCCTATTGGTTTGCTGTTTTCTGGCAATTGTAATGATTGACTAATAAATTCAGGATTGATTGAATGGATATAACGTGTGCTGAGTTTTAATGCTGTCGCCGACAAATAAACATTTTGGCTCATTGCGCCAACAGCAATTTGACTAAAATCATTGGCTTGTTGGGTATCATAATCTTTAAGATTGTCACCATCAGACACAAAAATAAAAATATAAGGTGCACGTTTAGTAAAACTTTGTTTACCGATGTCGCCACGAATATCTTGATTATTGATCTCACGAAGATAGTGCCCTTCCCACTCGTATATAAAGGTTCCCTTTTCACTTGCAACATACAGGCGAACATAAGGCGGTTTACCACTTGCCATTGGTACTGTCCAACCGTTTTTACCTCGATTTAAGCCACTGGCTGCCCAAAGTACACTTGAAAGCTCATCGTCAGACACCATACCTGTTGGAAATCCTCCACCCGGCGTTGAAGCACGCTTTTTAAGACTATCAAATAATCCCATACCCTCTTTCTTTTGTGGGGCCGGTAAAGTGACATCAGCATAGCTATAGGAAAAACAAGATAATAGCAAAACAATGGCAAATCTACGTAACAACATAGCATAAACCTTTCAGCTTTAGGAAATAAAATAATTGTTGCTATCTTATTGCTAATGCTTTCAATTATCAACAACAAACAATAATAATTATCATTAAGCTTGTTACATATAATAAAATCAATGCATTAATATTACCTTGCAATCTACGGTTTTTATTTTTCTGATCAAAACGTATATACTGATGCAATATTCCCGTTTTAAGAAAATCTGAGTATCATTAACTATGCCGTTTTCGACTTTAATCGTATTACCACTTTTTATCTTAACTATTACCTTAGCTTCTTTGTTTAAACAAAAAAAATGGCAACTGCTCACCATTGTCTTAATGACCGTCATCATTGTTATGGAACTCACCTCTATCTATTTTAGTGGTGGATTTATTGATTATCAGTTTTACGTGAATTTAAATGTGAATGACATTATTGAAGGATTATTTATCTTCAAGTTACAGGCTGTATTAGTGATTGTAGTCTTTTTAGGATTAGTTTTTATAATTAGTAAATTAGCCAACTTATTTCGCAATAAATGCCGATTGTTATGGCGCTTATCGTTTGCTGTCATCGCAATTGCTTCAATTAGTTATCATAATGGTCCAATTAGTCGCCTCTATGAAATCTATCAAGTCACCTGTGCGCCAAAAGCAACCTTTGAACAAGCATTACAAACGCTCAATATGAATGATTATGTTGCCAAATCACAGTTAAACAGTCAAAAAGGCAAAAATATTATTGTGTTATCGTTAGAATCTTTCGAGCAAGGATTTTTAGATTTTGCTGATATTACGCCTAATTTAAGACAGCTAAAGCAACAATATACCTTTTATCCAAATATGCCAATGAGTGCAGGTAGTACCTGGACAACCGCCTCAATGTACACTTATATGACCGGTGTACCATTTTTAATTGGTGAGCATTCAACATCGCCTTTAAAAAACGCTAACTCGACTAAATTAGTCACTTTAGGTGATGTATTAAAACAAGCGGGCTACCAAACTCGTTACGTTATGGCTGGTCCTGAATTTGCGAGCATTGGCCACACAGCAGAAGTAGTTGGAATGCAAGTGGTATCTGAAAAAAACTATCCAGGCAAATACCCAAATGCGCCATTTGGGTTATATGATAAAGATATATTAGACATCGCCGAACAGCAAATACAAGAGATGAAAAATAATGACAAACCATTTGCGCTATTTGTTTCGACCGTCTCAACCCATGCACCAAATGGCTTTAACGATGAACGCATGACCTTTGTTATTAGCCCAAAGCATGACAACATGTCTTTTGTAGCCGCATCTCTCGATTACAATTTAGGGCAATTTATTAACCACCTAAAAGAGCAAGGTTTACTAGACAATACCGTATTTTATATCTTCCCTGACCATTTAATGATGGGTGCGGGTACCGAAACCGTTAAAAAATTGTCGGAAAAAGAACGCAAATTGTACTTATTAACCAATGCGAATAGTGATGATTTACAAAAATCATCCAACCAAACCATTTACCAAATCGACTTACCAAGAATGATTTTGAATGGTGCACAAATTAAAACGAATGCAAAATTCTTAACTGATTACTTAATTGGTGAAAACTTCGATAAAAAGCAATTTATCGAACAACATAAATCAAACATCGCCACGTTAAACAATGCAGCACAAGAGCAAAAATGACAGTCGATACCTTAATTTTGGTCATAACCATTAGTTGTTTAGGCATGATATCACCCGGGCCAGATTTTTTTCTGGTCTTAAAAAATAGTTTAAGCTATAACCGAAAAATAGCATTAATGACCTGTTTAGGAGTAATTAGTGCTATCGCCATTCATATGAGTTACTGTGTGGCAGGCATTGCTGTATTAATCACCGCCACCCCTTGGCTCTATAATGCATTACGTTATGCCGGTGCCGCTTATTTGTTATGGATTGGCGTTAAAGCGTTACTAGCCAAAAGCAGTGGCACCGCCTATGTTTCCAAACAAACGCAGGAACTGGATGTCACAGCCAAATCTGCGTTTATGCAAGGGCTATTATGTAATTTACTTAATCCAAAAGCCACGCTGTTTTTTCTAGCTATCTTTACTCAACTACTTAATGCCAGCTCAACGATAGTAGATAAACTGGTAGTTGCTTTTATAATCTGGCTTGAAGCTGCAATTTGGTGGCCGATGGTAGTATTCGTCTTCCAAACCCAAATTGTCCAACGTCGTTATTTTAAGTTACAGGTGATTATTGATAAGTTGTTAGGCGTGATATTAATCGTGCTTGGAGTTAAAGTTGGATTAGGATTCTAAAGCTTTAAAAACCCCGTTCCTCAACATTTTTTATTCCAAAAAGTGCGCTCCTCAATTATTTCTTATCTTTTTATTCTAAAAGGCTTTTGAATATTGAATAGTTAATTGCTAGACTATTAATAATTTAATCAATATATATTTTTTAGTTTTAATTTGATGAGTGGCTAAAAATGGACAAATTATTACAATATGGTCGAGAATTACTTGAACTTGAGCTTCATGAGGCACAGAAGCTGCCTGCTCGGCTTGGTGAGAGTTTTGTTAAGGCTTGTCAGTTAATTTTGTCAACAAAAGGCAAAGTTGTAGTGTCAGGCATTGGTAAATCTGGTCATATTGGTAAAAAGATCGCAGCATCATTAGCCAGTACTGGTAGCCCAGCATTTTTTATGCATCCATCTGAAGCATTACACGGTGATTTAGGAATGGTGACCGAGAATGATGTCGTGATTTTGATTTCTTATTCAGGAAGAGCTAAGGAATTTCAATTTATTTTACCCATTCTTGCAGCAATGAATATCCCAGTTATTGCCATAACAGGTGGACTTGATTCCCCATTAGCATTAGCTGCGCAAGCAGTGCTGGATATTTCAATCGAAAAGGAAGCGTGTCCAATGGGATTAGCTCCAACCTCAAGCTCAACTAATACGTTAATGATGGGCGATGCGCTGGCAATTGCCGTTATGCGAGCTCGTGGATTTAAGGAAGAAGATTTTGCTCGTTCACATCCAGCTGGCAGTTTAGGCGCTAAACTATTAAATCATGTAAAAGATATTATGCGTAAGGGTGATTTAATTCCTAGAGTACCACAATCAGCAACAGTACTTGATGCCATGTTAGAATTAAGTCGTACTGGTGTGGGGTTAGTTGCAATATGCCAAGATGATAATAAAATAGTTGGCGTTTTTACAGATGGCGATTTACGCCGTTTGTTACTAAAACATGGTACATTACAAGATAATATTGTCGATGTAATGACAAGTCCAGGACATCAAATACCTGAAACTTGGAAAGCGGTCGAAGCTTTAAAATCATTTAATGATCATAATATTACTGCTGCACCTGTGGTAAATAATCACGGCGAATTGGTTGGTGCGCTGAATATTCATGATCTGCATCAAGCAGGTATTAGTTAATCGATTAATAAATACCTGTTGCAAAATGGGGCTATCTATTGAGATAATTACCGACCTAAATTTTTGTCGTTAGACGGAGATCCAAGTAAGTTACACAATTCAATACCGAAATGATGAGTTATTTAAGTCATTATAAATTGATATTGTGTTGTAAATTTTAACCAAAATTAATAGATGATGAAACTACAATGGCAGAAAAGCGAAATATCTTTCTAATTGGCCCTATGGGGGCAGGAAAAAGCACAATAGGCCGACAAATTGCACAACAGTTAGGTATGGAATTTTTTGATTCTGACCAAGAGATCGAGAAACGTACAGGTGCTGATATTGCATGGATTTTTGACTTAGAAGGTGAAGACGGATTCCGAGCCAGAGAAGAGAAAGTCATTAATGAGTTGACTGAAAAACAAGGTATAGTTCTTGCTACTGGTGGTGGTTCGATTTTATCTAAAGAGACACGTAACCGTTTATCAGCTCGCGGTATTGTAGTTTATTTAGAAACTACAATAGAAAAACAGATGGCAAGAACCCAGAAAGATAAGCGTCGTCCTTTATTACAAGGTGGCAATACTCCCCGTGAACTTTACGAAGAATTAGCCGAAGAGCGTGATCCACTTTACGAAGAGATCGCTGATATTACGATTAAAACTGATGAGCAAAGTGCTAAAGGTGTTGCTGGATATATTATTGAAAAAATAGAACAAATTTAAAATTTCAATTTTTTAAATTCGGCTGGCCATGAGGCAATAAACCATTTGAAAGGAGTTAATATGCGTGTAGATAAAGATGATCGTTATATACCAGAACAATCAAGTAAGTCTTCTACGCCTTCTTTTAGTATATCAACTTTTTTTCAGCATTATTCGAAGAAAAAATTGATTATTATGGGATTAGCTTTAGCTATTATTGTCTTGTTGGTTTGCTTTGTGATATCTCGTCCTTCAAAAAAAACAACCATACTGACTCCTCCGGAAGTCAATGGTGTTTCGTCGACGCAAACGCCTGATTCAACAACCAGTGGCGATAGTGGGGCGTTAGCGCAAGGTCAACAAAATTCTGCACCTGTGCCACCAGCCCCAATTAATAGTAATGTTAATGAGCACGATAATGGGGTTAGTCAACCTCCAGCATCAACACAGTCAACATCGGGTTCTAGACCAGAGCTGCAACCAACGGGTAACAGTACAACTCAAAATACTAGTGGTTCATCAACTAATTTAAATAAACCAATAAATCCAGATAGAGGCAATCCTACTGTTTCTAACTCAAATAATAGTGTAATAACAGGTAATAATTCAACTTCGATTGCCAAAATTAAGAATGATCAGTTTTCAATTCAACTTAGTTCTTCTAGTTCAGTTGATGGTTTGAAAAGATTGGTTAAAGAACATAATCTTACTAATTACCAAATTTATGAAACCAAACGAAATAATGTTAAATGGTATATCTTAGTTAAAGGTACATATGATTCTGCTGACGAAGCCAGAAAAGCGATCAAATCTTTACCAAGTGCACTACAAAAAGATAAGCCTTGGATTAAATCTGGCGAAACAATTAATAAAGAAAAATCAGCAAAATAGGAGTTTCCGTTGAAGAAGCAACGAGCCTTTTTAAAATGGGCTGGAGGAAAATATGAGCTTGTGGACACAATTAAACAATATCTACCAGAAGGGGACCAACTCATTGAGCCCTTTGTAGGCGCTGGTTCTGTTTTTTTAAACACAAACTTTAAAAGTTATATTTTAGCTGATATCAATCATGATCTAATTGCGTTATTTAGGTTATTACAATCCAATCCTGATAAGTTTATTAATGATCTTAAGCTATTATTTAATCATCAGAATAATCAAGCTGAGGCTTTTTATCAGCTACGAGATGTCTTTAATTATAGTAAAGATCAATATCTACGATCGCTTTTGTTTGTCTATTTGAATCGCCACTGTTATAACGGTTTATGTCGCTATAATAATAGCGGGCTTTTTAATGTACCCTTTGGACGTTACAAAACTATCTATTTTCCTGAGAAGGAGCTCTACTATTTTGCTCAAAAAGCACAAAAAGCTGAGTTTATTTGTACTCCTTATCATGAAGCAATGAAAATGGCAAAACGCAATTCTGTCATTTATTGTGATCCGCCTTATCTTTCTCCAAATGAATCTATCGGTTTTACGGCTTATTATTCCAATAATTTTGGTTTTGAAGAACATAAGCGATTGTCACAATTAGCTGAAAAAATAGCTTATAAAAAAAATATTCCTGTACTACTATCAAATCACGATACAGAGTATACCAGAACGTTATATAGTAAAGCGCGCCATCTTTACCGTGCAGAAATGCGACGCTCAATTAGCTGTGCTGGCGAAGGACGCAAAAAAATTGATGAAATATTAGCCTTGTACCAAAAATAACCTATTTTATGTATAAGGTTTTATTAGTAGAGGTATGTTATGAAAGAGTTTATTATTGCACCATCAATATTATCCGCTGATTTTGCTCGACTTGGAGAAGATACGCAGAAAGTATTAGACGCTGGTGCCGATGTTGTCCATTTTGATGTAATGGATAACCATTTTGTACCAAATTTGACGATGGGTAGTATGTTTTGTAAGGCTCTTCGTGACTATGGTATTAAGGCTCCGATTGATGTTCATTTGATGGTTTCGCCGGTTGAAGATTTAATTACCTCATTTGCCAAAGCTGGCGCAACTAATATCTCTATTCACCCTGAAGCTACTATTCACCTTGACCGTTCTTTGCAATTAATTAAAGATCATGGTTGCAGTGCGGGAATTGTACTTAATCCTGCAACGCCGTTAGATTATTTAGATTATGTGATGGATAAAGTCGACATTATTTTATTAATGAGCGTTAATCCAGGTTTTGGTGGACAATCATTTATACCAAGTACTCTAAAAAAATTGCAACAAGTTAAACAGCGCATTATTGAGTCTGGCAGAAAGATTCGTTTAGAAATTGATGGTGGTGTTAAAGTTGATAATATCGCTGAAATTGCCAGAGCGGGTGCTGATATGTTTGTTGCTGGTTCGGCAATATTTGGTCAACCGGATTATAAAGCCGTAATTGATGCAATGCGTAAAGAATTAGAAGGTGTTAACCATGGCTAAGTTAAATGATATTCAAGCTATTGCTTTCGATTTAGATGGAACTTTAGTCGATAGTGTGCCTGGCCTTGCCTTAGCTGCACAAAAGATGTTAGCAGATTTGGAGTTACCCACCGTTACTAATGAGCAAGTAAAAAACATGGTCGGTAATGGCATTGATGTCATGCTCGAACGCGTATTCAACGTGATTGGTCGCAATCCGTCTAAAGAGGATTTCAATAAAGCGAAACAGTTGTTTAATCATCATTATGATAAGGTTATGGATGAGCAAACAACGCTATTCCCGCATGTTAAAGAAACCTTAAAAACGCTTTATGAAAATCATTATCCCTTAGCTTTAGTTACCAATAAACCTGCACAATTTTTACCTGCTTTATTGACGTCATTAGGTATTAAAGAATACTTTTCATTGGTACTTGGTGGTGGTGATGTGATTAAGTTGAAACCACACCCTGCCCCACTTTATCAAGTCATGGCAACCTTTGGATTGTTTAGTGATCAGTTGCTGTTTGTTGGTGATTCAAAGAATGATATTACTGCTGCTAAAAATGCTAATTGCCCGACTGTAGCATTAAGTTATGGTTATAATTATGGGGTGTCGATTGCATCTAGCAAGCCTGATTTTTTATTTGATGATTTTAAAGATATTTTAACCTTATTACCTCAGCCAAAGGCTGATGCAAAAAAATAATGAGTATAAATTAGGAATAAATTATGAGTAAACCAATTGTATTTAGTGGCGCTCAGCCATCAGGAGAACTAACATTAGGCAACTATTTAGGGGCTTTGAAGAATTGGGTGTCTTTGCAAAATGAATATGATTGCGTTTATTGTATTGTCAATCAACATGCGATCACGGTCCGTCAAGATCCTAATAAGTTGCGAAAAGCAACACTTGATACGTTAGCGCTTTATTTGGCGTGTGGTATCGATCCACAAAAAAGTACTATTTTTGTTCAATCACAAGTACCAGCTCACGCTGAATTAGGTTGGGCGTTGAACTGTTATACTTATTTTGGTGAACTGAGCCGTATGACGCAGTTTAAAGATAAGTCATCTCGTCACTCTGAAAATATTAACGCCGGGCTATTTGATTATCCAGTATTAATGGCTGCTGATATTTTGTTATATCAAGCTAATTTAGTTCCTGTAGGTGATGATCAGAAACAACATCTCGAGTTATCACGTGATATCGCTATGCGTTTTAATGCACTTTATGGCGATATTTTTACTGTTCCTGAGCCGTTTATTTCTAAAGTAGGTGCTCGTGTGATGTCTTTACAAGATCCAACCAAAAAGATGTCTAAATCAGATGAGAATCGTAACAATGTTATTGGTTTACTTGAGAATCCGAAAGATGTCGAGAAGAAGATTAAACGGGCAATGACCGATTCAGACGAACCACCTGTTGTACGTTATGATTCAAAAAACAAAGCCGGTGTTTCAAATCTGTTAGATATTTTGACAGGTATTACAGGTAAGCCGATTGCTGAACTTGAAAAAGAGTTTGAAGGCAAAATGTATGGTCATCTAAAAACCGAGGTGGCGAATCAAGTTATCGAGATGTTAACCGGTTTACAAGCAAAATATCATCAATATCGAGATGATGAAAATTATCTTCTTTCAATTATGCAAGAAGGAGCACAAAAAGCTCGCGCTAAAGCAGAGCCTACGTTGAAGAAGGTTTATGACGCAATCGGTTTTGTATAATCTAAAATAAGATTGCGATTATTACTAAACAATATCAAACGGCTTTAATTGATATGAGCTCTATTGTTCTAATAATGAGTTAGCTTGAGGCCTTTTGATTATAATAGGTTTATTATGAAAATTATCATTCTTGGTGCAGGCCAAACTGGTAGTGCACTTGCTGAATATCTAGTAACTGAAAAGCAGAACGATGTGACTGTCGTTGATGAAGATCATGATAAATTGCAATCTTTGCAAGAGCGTTTTGATTTACAAGTTATTTGCGGTAAATCCTCTTACCCACAAGTATTAGAGAGTGCTGGCGCGGAATCAGCCGATATGTTAGTTGCCGTTACCAATTCTGATGAAGTAAATATGATGGCTTGTCAGATTGGGCATGTGATGTTTAATATTCCACAAAAAGTTGCTAGAATCCGTGCTCCTGAATATAACGATGAAAGATACCCATTCTTCAATAAAGATTGTATCAACATCGATCATATTATTGCTCCTGAAAACTTAATTACAAATCATATTAGCCAATTAGTTCAATATCCTGGTGCTCTACAGTTTGCTTCGTTTTATGATAATCGTGTCTGTTTGGTTGCTGTAACCGCTTATTACGGTGGTGCGTTAGTGGGGAGCGAACTATCCGAACTTAAAGAGCATTTACCACATGTCGAAGCGCGTGTTGTTGCTATTTATCGTCAAAATCGTTTTATTCGTCCAATAGGTTCGACTTTAATTGAAGCTGGAGACATGGTTTATTTTATTACCCCTCCCCTCAATATTAAAGCAGTAACCAGTGAACTACAAAGGCTAGAAAAACCTTATAAACGTATTATTATTAGCGGTGGCGGTGGCGTTGCCATTGCTTTAGCTAAACGTTTAGAGAATGATTATCAAGTTAAGTTGATTGAACGTAATGCAGAAAAAGCTGAATTAATAGCTGAGCAGTTAGTTAATACCACCGTGTTACATGGTGAATCATCAGACCAAGAATTATTATCACAAGAGCAAGTCGAGTTAACCGATCTGTTTGTGGCGGTCACTAGCGATGATGAAGCCAATATTATGTCATCTATGCTGGCAAAAAGAATGGGGGCAAAAAAAGTCATCGTTCTTATCCAGCGACAAGCCTACTTAGAATTGATTAACGATAGTGTTATTGATATCGCGATTTCACCACAACATGCCACTATTTCAGAACTACTAAGCCATGTTAGGCAAACGGGTGTAGTTAAAGTTGTCTCATTACGCCAAGGTGAATCGGAAATTGTCGAAGTAGTTGCTCGTGGTGAAGCGGAAAATTCAAAATTAGTCGGTAAAAATATTAACAGTTTAAAATTACCTTCAGGTGCTACGATTGGTGCCGTGGTTCGTGGTGAAGATGTAATTATAGTAAATACGGATTTAATGATTGAAGATGGCGATCATTTAATAATTTTCTTACCGGATAGACGAGCCATTAGTGATATAGAAAGATTATTACAATAACTTGTTTAATTTTTAAACTCAGTTCATAATAGATTCAATTTTATCCAAATTTGTTATTTAGACTCGGGGTGTTTTTTGTTAGAGCAAAAAACTGAGAATTTACCCGTTGAACCTGATCTGGATCATGCCAGCGTAGGGAAGTCTCTGTCTTAATTACCGCTTTTGACACATTCTTCCCTTAATATTATTTATTAGATAAGGAAAGAATATGTCGGTCATTAAATTATTTTCAAATCAAGATGCCATTCCTTTTATTGAGCAAGTTCATCAGAAGCGACCTTTAATCCATTGTATTACCAATGATGTGGTACAAAATTACACCGCTAACGTTCTTTTGGCGATTGGGGCTTCACCAGCGATGGTGGTAGCTGAGCAAGAAGTTGAGGACTTTGTTGCCATTGCAAATGGTTTGTTAATTAATATTGGTACGATCAATAGTCATAGCGCTAAAAGCATGTTACTAGCCGCCGCAAAAGCTAATCAAACTCCTTGGGTATTAGATCCTGTCGCAGTTGGAGCAGCATTGAAATATCGCACTGAAATTGCTAAGCAATTATTAAAATTTAAACCGACAGTTATTCGAGGAAATGCTTCAGAAATTCTAGCATTAAGTGGTCAACAATCATCATCAAAAGGGCCTGATGGACTGGATTCTACTGATTCTGCATTAAATGCGGCAATGCTATTAGCCAAGAAATATCAAACCATTGTTGCAATAACAGGTGAGACCGATTATGTCACAGATGGTGAGCAGGTTTATAGCATTGTTGGGGGTGATATCGCGCTAACACAAGTAACTGGTACTGGTTGTTCATTATCTGCGATTGTGGCAGCATTGATTGCAAGTTCTGAAGATCATTTAAAGGCTACTGCTTCAGCCTGCTTTATGATGAAAAAAGCGGGTGAACTCGCTAATAAACAGCAAGGGCTAGGTACTTTTGCTATGTCAATTATTGACCAACTTTCTCTTTTCACCACAAATAAGGATTTTTGATGAAGAAGCAACTTGATTTAACACTCTATTTAGTACTTGACCCAGTACTTTGTGATGGCATAAATGGTATGGTTAATACCACTAAGTTTGCAGTTGAAAATGGTGTTACTGCCGTTCAATTACGTTCAGAACAAGAATATTCAGGTAGAAATTGGTATAAAGCTGCCCAAGCTTTAAAAGAAGTATTAATCGACACTCAAGTTCCACTATTGATTAATGATCATATTGATATAGCTTTAGCTGTCGATGCCGATGGTGTTCATGTTGGACAAAGCGATCTACCTGTCGAAGTTGCACGACGATTAATTGGAGAAGATAAATGGATAGGGCTTTCAGTCTCTAATTATTCGCAACTTGAGCGCGTTCCTTGGCAACTAGTCGATTATCTAGGTATTGGTCCTATCTATCCAACCCCCACCAAAAAAGATGCAGCAGAAGCAATAGGCATCGCCCAATTGACTGAACTTGTTAAAGCAAAACAATGCCCTGCCGTTGCGATCGGTGGTATCGGTGTAAACAATTTAACTGAAGTGATTCAAACTGGCATTGAAGGTATTGCCGTTGTATCCGCAATTTGCGGGCAAGGAGATATTGCTAAGGCCACATCTGATTTGATTAGAAAAATAAGACAAGTAAGATAGGAAATTAAACCATGACAACAGTTTCATTAACTATAGCTGGTAGCGATCCTAGTGGCGGTGCAGGTATTCAGGCCGATTTAAAGGCCTTTTCAGCGCTTGGCGCTTATGGGATGTCAGTCATTACTGCTTTAACCGCACAAAGTACACAAGGTGTTAATAGCATATACCCAGTGCCACCCGAATTTGTTGAGGCTCAATTTAACACACTTTATCAAGATATCCATATTGATAGCGTTAAAATCGGTATGCTGATGAATAAAGAGATTGTAACCACGGTTAATCATCTATTAAGCAATAATCCTATTGCCAATATTGTTCTTGATACGGTAATGATAGCCAAAGGGGGGCATCCTTTATTGAGAAATGATGCCATTACCGCTATTCGAGAATTGCTATTACCATTCGCCACCATCATCACCCCTAACCTTCCAGAAGCAGCAGCATTACTTGATTGTCATGAGGCACAAAACGAAGATGAAATGCAACAACAGGGTTATGAGCTACTCAAATTAGGCTGTCAGGCAGTATTAATGAAAGGAGGGCATTTGCCAAGTCAAGAAAGTCCTGATTATCTAATCACGCCAACTAAGATCATCAGAATGGCATCACCACGTATCCAAACTAAAAACACACATGGTACAGGTTGCACATTATCGGCAGCTATTTCAGCATTACTACCAAAATATGAGTTAGAAGAAGCCGTTAAACAAGCAAAAAAATACCTACAAGGTGCCATTGAAAATGCAGATAATTTGAAAATTGGTAAAGGAATTGGACCTACTCACCATTTTTATCAATGGTGGAACACCGCAGGAAAAGGCTAGAAAGCTAAATGTGGTATTTTCGGCAAACGCTATTTTCAACAGCTATATACTTCATCGACAATCCGTGCCAATGAAGTATATGAAAACTTTTTTAGTGCATTATCTAGTCAAATAGAGGCTATTGGATATTTGTATTATCTAGTATTTAAGCGATTGTCTTAATCGTTTAAAATGAGAAATTGTAAATAGTATTGCCTTAATACGAAATACCCACAAACTCAAACCCCGCTTGATTAACGGCTTGAATTGCAGCTTCTTGTGAGATAGTACCACCTTCTATATCAACTTCATGTTTCGCTAAATCAACAGTCACTTTAGCTTTAGGATCAATATCATTAATTGCTTTAGTAATGGTTTTAACACAATGTTGACAACTCATATTATCGACGATTAATTTCATCATTATCCCCTTTTGTTATCTATAATTCATCTAGTGCAACGTTGGAACATCTATAATTAAAATAAATTTGTCTGCCATATAAAGTATAGTGATTATATTACGCCAATAAGCCTACAAAAAAAACACCTCAGAATAGTGAAAATTTATAAGATTTATATCTGTTATTAATAAAACGTAATGATTGAGCGTTTCTGCTCCTTTATACTCAAATAAACCATGGTGCCAAGAAAAATAAGCAAGGTTATCCTTCAAGAATAAAAAATGAATAACAGAAATAATCGACTTATACAAAATTAGATTGTATATTTATTCATCTATGTGGTTTTGATAATAAAGTTAGTTTTTGTTTTTAAATATAATTTTAACTTAGATGTATAGTTCCATTTTTATTTTTTCTCATAAACGATATTCAGGTTAATTAGGAGCCTAAAATGCAGCATATTATGGAAACGATTAGAAAAACAGAACAAGAATTTGTTGATATTCGACATCAGATTCATAAACATCCTGAGTTAGGTTTTGAAGAGAAAAAAACCAGTGATTTAGTTGCAAATAAGCTATCTGAATGGGGCTATGAGGTTCATCGTGGTCTAGCAAAAACTGGCGTCGTTGGTGTTTTGAAAAATGGCGCTTGTAATAAGAAAATAGGTATTAGAGCTGACATGGATGCATTACCTATTGTTGAAGCTTCGGGTAAACCTTGGAGCAGTGTTAGCCATGGTAAATTCCACGGTTGTGGTCATGATGGGCATACCACTATTTTGCTATGTGCAGCTAAATATCTTGCCGAAACACGCAACTTTGATGGGACTTTACATGTCATTTTTCAACCAGCTGAAGAGTTGTTATATGGTGGGAAAGTGATGGTCGATGAGGGTTTATTTAAACAATTTCCTTGTGATGTGATTTTCGGTATTCACAATATGCCCGGATTTAAGGAAGGCCATTTTTATTTTAAAAGCGGTGCTCTTATGGCTTCATCCGATACGATTCATATCACCATCAAAGGGAAAGGTGCTCATGGAGCCATGCCTGAGCGAGGAATTGATGCGACGCTTGTTGCTTGTTATATTGGCATTGCTTTACAAAGTATTGTTTCCCGCAATGTTTCACCCTTTGAGAAAGCTGTTATCACGATTGGTTGTATTCAATCTGGCGAAGCCCCCAATGTGGTGAATAGCGATGCATTGATGAAGCTAACCGTCAGAGCATTAGATAATAATACCCGGACTTTATTGCTCAAGCGTATTACCGAAATTGCCACTTCGCAGGCGGAAAGTTTTGGCGCCTCAGTTAAAATCGAACATATCAATGGTAGCCCTGTTTTACATAATGGTGCTAATGCAACAAAATTTGCATTAGAAGTTGCTCAGAAATTAGTCGGTAAAGATCGTGTTCATGATAATTGCCATCCTTTTATGGGCAGTGAAGATTTTGCTTTTATGTTAGAGAGCAATCCAAATGGTTGTTACATGATTATCGGCAATGGAGACGAACCAGGATTTTGTAGTGTTCATAATCCTGGTTATGATTTTAATGATAAATGTATTGTTCCTGCTGCGTCATATTGGGTTGCATTAACTGAAACATATTTAAGTAAATAAGGATAAATCGCTTCTATGTCTGGTTTAAATATGTCAACTTCAAAGAATTCTAGCACCAAGCAAGTTAAAAGTTATAACCGGTTAACATTAGGTATTGTATTAGGAGTTATTACTTTTTGGCTGTTTGCTCAATCAATAGTCAATGTTGGACCGGCTGTTCAGAATACTGTTGGTATCACTCCAGCCTCTTTTAATTTAGCAGTAAGTTTGACTGCACTTTTCTCTGGCTGCTTTATTGTGGTTGCTGGTGGTTTAGCTGATCGCTTTGGACGAGTTCGTTTTACTTACTTTGGTTTTATTTTAAGTATTATTGGTTGTCTTTGTTTGATTTTCGCCCAAGGAGAAATATTATTTACCTTTGGACGCATTATTCAAGGCTTATCTGCAGCCTGTATTATGCCATCGACTTTAGCATTAGTGAAAACCTATTATCAAGGCAAAGATCGTCAGCGTGCATTGAGTTTTTGGTCGATTGGATCTTGGGGCGGCTCGGGCACTTGTGTGCTTGCTGGCGGTGCAATAGCGACTTATTTAGGTTGGCAATGGATCTTTATAATCTCTATTATCTGTGCTGTATTAGGTATGCTTTTGTTGAAAGGAACTCCTGAAACCAAAATTGAAGATCCTTCGAGTCTGCCAAAATTTGATTATGTAGGGCTATTTGTTTTTGTTATTACGTTAGTTTCATTAAATCTTGTGATAACCAAAGGTTCTACTTTTGGATGGACTAGTCTAACAACATTATCGTTGGCTACCGTTTGTTTTGTTTTTATGATTTTATTTTTTGTTATTGAAAAAAGTAAAGCGAGTGGCGCTTTCATTGATTTTGCATTATTTAAAAATATCCCTTACCGTGGTGCTACCTTATCCAACTTTATGCTAAATGCTGTTGCAGGCACGTTAATTGTGGCCAGCACTTATACCCAACAGGGGCGAGGGTTTACCTCTTTCCAAAATGGATTATTAACTATTGGTTATTTAGTTTCGGTTTTATGTATGATTCGTGTTGGTGAAAAAATCTTACAAAAGGTAGGTGCGAAAAAACCAATGTTAATGGGACCGTTAATTACTGGTTCCGGAATTGCATTGATGACGCTGACATTTTTACCAGATATGCTTTATATTATTTCAGTATTAGGTGGCTACATTTTATTTGGTCTTGGTTTAGGTTTTTATGCGACACCTTCGATCGACACAGCAATTTCTAGCGCCCCTGAAGATAAAGTTGGTATTGCATCAGGGATATATAAAATGGCAAGTTCATTAGGCGGTGCTTTTGGTGTTGCCATTTCAGCATCAATTTATGCTGCAGTTATTGCCAGTGGTCAAAGTATAGCAACTGGCGCAGCAATTGGATTATGGATTAATGTCGGATTTTGTCTGTTATGTTTTATTTCAATTTTATTTTTAGTTCCAAATAATGCCGGCAAAAATAAATAGCTTAAGTTAATTTTTAATTCTTAAAACACTTCATAGGGATATGACTTTTTATTTATATCCCTATATTTCTAACCAACATTATGTTCAGCTTATTTACCAATGCAAAATGAGCTGAATATGCGCCCTAGTAGATCATTGGAGGTAAATTCGCCAGTGATTTCACTCAATGACTCTTGCGCAAGCCGAAGTTCTTCTGCTAATAGTTCGCCAGCATGAAATGTTGTGAGCTGGTATTTACCATTATTTAAATGCTCTGCAGCTTTTTCAAGTGCTTGTAAGTGTCGTCGACGAGCTAAAAAGCCCCCTTCTGTACTACTAGTAAAGCCCATTACCTGTTTAAGATGATCACGTAATAAGGTAATACCTTCTCCAGTTCGTGCTGATAGTTGGATAAGGCAATAACCATTTTGTTCACTATAGCCTAATGGTTCACCTGTTAAGTCTGCTTTGTTTCGAATAACGGTTACTGGCATATTTTTAGGCAAGCGTTCAATAAATTCTGGCCAAAGTTTTTCTGGGTTGGCCTCATTGGTTGTTGTGCTATCAACCATAAATAACACCCGATCCGCTTGGTCAATTTCTTGCCATGCCCGTTCAATACCGATTCGTTCTACTTCATCGCTGGCTTCTCGTAGTCCGGCAGTGTCAATGATATGCAAAGGCATACCATCGATATGAATATGTTCACGCAAAACGTCACGTGTTGTCCCTGCTATGTCAGTAACAATAGCCGCCTCACGACCGGCTAATGCGTTAAGTAAACTTGATTTACCCGCATTAGGTCGACCGGCAATGACAACTTTCATGCCTTCCCGCAGTAATGAACCTTGTTTGGCTTCATGACGAACTTCATTTAATCGTTGAATAACTTGGTCAAGCTCTGCTTCTATTTTTCCGTCAGATAAAAAGTCTATTTCTTCTTCAGGAAAATCAATAGCTGCTTCAGTAAAAATACGCAAATGAATAAGCGATTCAACTAATTCATTAATCTTCTTGGAAAACACGCCTTGTAAAGAGGACAAAGCAGATTTGGCCGCTTGCTCTGAACTTGCATCAATTAAATCTGCAATAGCTTCAGCTTGCGCAAGATCTAATTTATCATTTAAGAAAGCTCGCTCTGAAAATTCACCTGGTCTTGCTATACGCACACCAGATATTTCTAATATACGATTTAGCAGTAGATCTAAAATAACGGGTCCACCATGGCCCTGTAGTTCAAGCACATCTTCACCTGTGAACGAATTTGGATTAGGAAAGAATAAAGCAATGCCCTCATCTAACGTTGTTCCATCAGCGGCTAAAAACGGTAGATAATGAGCATATCGCGGTTTAGGTAAGATACCTAAAACTGTTTTGGCAACCTCTTGTGCTTTAGGACCAGAAATACGCAATATGCCAACACCACCACGACCAGGTGGTGTTGCCTGTGCAACAATTGTGTCTGAATTCATATTTATTAATTGTAATTAAAAATAGCAATGATTAATCATACCATGACTATCATTAAAAATCTGTAAAGGCAAGCTATCTAACTTAATTAGAATGGCTAATTATTATTTTCAACATAATCTAATGGATGGTCAAACAGCCATGAATTAAGTAAAGCTAATGGCTCTCTTATCATTGCTATATATTTATCAATATTGGTATAAGCTAACGGTGCAGGTAAACCAGTAATATCACTAATACCCGAGCGTTTAGCTAGCATAATTGAACGAAGAATATGAAAATCATTGGTCACAACAACTGTTTTGCCTAGTGGTAAAATTTGATTAGCATAAACAAACTGTTGAGCCGTTCGCCTTGATCTGTCTTCAAGATATACTCTTGAGGAATCAATACCTTTTTTAATTAGGTAATCAGCCATCACACTTGCTTCAGTTGCAGATTCATCGCTTCCTTGCCCACCACAAACAATTACTTTGGTATTTGGATTACTCTGCAAATAATTAAATGCTGTATCTAAACGATTTTGTAAGGTAAGTGGCGCTTCAGCTGGTGTTCCAACCACTTGTGATCCTAATACGACTAAAGTATCAGCATTAGTTGATGGCTTTTGATTAGCGTAAATAAAAATAATGATATTACAAACGATGAAATAAACTAATATTAATATTAGGCAATATTTTATTAATTTCATGATTGTCATCAATTTCTCCTCATTTTTTAAAGCAATCTTCGAAATGGTCGTTAACTAAGCCCATCGATTGCATAAATGCATAACAAATTGTTGATCCTACGAATGAAAATCCTTTCTTTTTCAGTGCTTTTGACATTTTATCGGATATTTCTGTACTAACAGGAACCTCACTTTTATCTTTGTAGTGATTGACTATTGGCTTACCATCAACGAATGACCAAATAAATTGTGAAAAGTCCTCATTATTATTTTGCATAGCTAAATAGGCATGGGCATTTTTTACAATGCTTTTAAGTTTTAAACGATTTCGAATTAATCCTTTATTTTTGATTAATGACTCTATATCAATAGCGTTTAATTGAATAATTTTTTCTGGGTCAAAATTAAAAAAACATCGACGATATTCTTCTCTTTTTTTTAGTACGGTAATCCAAGATAATCCAGCTTGTTGTCCTTCAAGACAAATTTTTTCAAATAGTTTAAGGCTATCATATTGTGGATAACCCCATTCATTATCATGATAATTTATATATAACGGGTCTTTTGTAACCCAACTGCATCGTTTTGCCATTATTTTTATCCAAATATTTTAAAATTATTATATGCGATATATAGATAGAATTTTAGCTTAATATCATTTTTTATACATATTATAAATCAAACAAACATATCGTTATTGTTGATTAAATTTTTTTATGATTAAACAAAAGACTACTTTTTATGGCAGAATGCCTTTTCAAGATTAAAATTTATCAAAGAATAGTCATTTCCTTTACTGGCTATATTCATTTAATAATAAAAATAAGGTTTTTTCATGAGTCAATCTGAAATTAACGCTGAATGGCAACCGGTCGCCCGACCATTGAATAGTAAGGATTTTAAAACATTAATATTGTCATCTTTAGGCGGAACGCTTGAATTTTATGACTTTGTTATCTATGCGCTATATATTGATACCATTGTCAAGCCACTATTTTTACCACATACCTTGTCACCATTAACCTTAGATTTATTTGCATGGGGGATTTTTGCTGCTGGTTATTTAGTTCGTCCTGTTGGCGGAATTATTATGGCCCACTTTGGAGATAAAGTTGGCCGAAAACGGATGTTTACCTTAAGTGTAGCAATGATGGCTTTACCTACTTTTATTATCGGTATTTTACCGACCTATGAAGCAATTGGTATTGTAGCACCATTATTATTGTTGTTGATGCGTATGTTACAAGGCGCAGCTATTGGTGGAGAAATGCCTGGTGCATGGGTATTTATCGCAGAACATACACCAAAACAACGCTATGGTTTGGGCGTTGGTACGTTAACATCAGGTATTACAGGCGGAATTTTACTTGGATTTTTCGTTACAATTATTGTTGATCTCTATTTTACTAGCCAAAATATTTTAGATTATGCTTGGCGTATACCGTTTATTATTGGTGGAATTTTTGGTGTGATTTCAGTCTATTTAAGAAAATTTTTATCTGAAACGCCAATCTTCAAGGAATTAGCTGCACGTAAAGCATTAGAAAAAAGCATTCCTGTTGTTACCGTACTAAAAAAACATAAGACAGCTTGTTTGATAGTCGCTTTGTTAACTTGGTCATTATCAACAGCAATTATGGTTGGTATTTTAATTACTCCTGGCCGTATCGTTGGCGGTATGTATCATTTTGCTAATCTGGATTGGCGTATTGGTGGATGTATTGCTGCCTTAACATTATCAATTGGCTGTGTTATTTCTGGTTGGTTAGATGATAAATTAGGTACAGCAAAAACAGTCGTCATAACTTGGGGTGGATTGGCTGTGGTAAGCATCTATTTCTATAGTTCACTAACGCCAGATATGTCATTAGCTAAACTATATTCGATTTGGGCGATATTTGGCTTATTTATCGGATCAATCGCTATGACACCAATTATAGGAACTAGAACCTTTCCACCAGCCATTCGCTATTCTGGTCTATCATTATCTTACAATTTAGCCTATGCATTGTTTAGTGCAATAACGCCGACTTTAACTATCTACTTATTAAGTCCCGATCATATATTAGGTGAATACAGTTATCTGGGAGCAGGTATTTACATCTCAGCAGTGGCTTTACTTGCTGTTTTAGTTGGTTTTTCATCATTAGCTCAAAAGGGTTGGCAAAATAGATTAGATAATTAATCATTTAACACCATATAAAAACAGGGCTAAAGCCCTGTTTTTTTTAACAAGATATAATAAATTTTCTATGCATTAGCGCATTGTAACAAACTCTTCTGCCGCTGTTGGGTGAATGGCGATGGTGTTATCAAAGTCTTTTTTTGTTGCACCCATTTTTAATGCGACAGCAAAACCTTGTAAAATTTCGTCCATACCATAGCCTATACCATGAATGCCGACTATTTTTTCTTGTTCACCAATACAAACTAATTTCATTTTACACGGTTGGCGATGAGAAGTTACGGCAGTATACATAGCAGTAAACGTAGATTTATAGACCTTCACGTTTTCAGGGCCATATTGTAACATTGCTTGTGGTTCTGTTAACCCAACTGTCCCGATCGGTGGATGGGTAAATACTACCGTTGGAATATTAGTATAATCTAGATGTTCATTTGGTTTATTGTTGAAAAGTCGTTCAGATAAGCGTCGACCAGCAGCAACTGCAACTGGTGTTAATGCCGCTGCTCCAGTATCATCGCCAACAGAATAAATTCCTGCTACATTAGTATTTTGATACTCATCAACAATAATAAACCCATTACTGTCAACTTTAATGCCAGCTGCAGATAAATTCATTTCTTTAGTTGCAGGTTCTCGTCCTATTGCCCAAATTAAACAATCAACAGTATAATTTTTACCATCTTCTAATGTTAACGTTAATGATTCATCAACGTTTTTAGTGACAGAAGATGGAATTGCAAAAGTATGCAAATGCTGACCATCATTAGTTATAACTTCCATTAATGTTTCAACAATTAATGGATCGAAAGCACGTAAAGGTGTGCCTTGCCGAACAAATTGATGAGTTTCAGCACCTAGCGAGTGTAAAACACTGGCAATTTCACAAGCTATATAGCCTGCACCAACAACGGCCACTCTTTTTGGTAATGCTTTTAATTCAAAGAATCCATCAGA
Source organism: Gilliamella sp. B2785 (assembly GCF_026537005.1). Taxonomy (NCBI): domain Bacteria; kingdom Pseudomonadati; phylum Pseudomonadota; class Gammaproteobacteria; order Orbales; family Orbaceae; genus Gilliamella; species Gilliamella sp. B2785. Next base: position 51,287 of record NZ_JAFNNC010000003.1, read on the forward strand.
AGTAATTCCATATTGCGCTCCGGGAATATTGGGTATACTTGGCTTACCACCGACAGCAATAAGAATATGATCGGCACTATAATGCACACCATTGACATCAAGCGTTTTGCTATCAATAAATTTAGCATATCCATGAATAACATCGACATTATTATTGTTTAATACTCGATCATAAGATTGATGAACACGATCAATATAAGCTGTTCGGCTAGCGATTAGTTTATCCCAATCAAAATGATTAATTGTCGTATCAAAACCATAATCAGGGCCATAATGATTAATCGCCTCAGCAATTTGTGCACCATACCACATAATTTTTTTGGGAACACACCCAACATTGACACAAGTTCCGCCTAATAATTTAGCTTCAATAATAGCGCACTTTTTACCGTAAGATGCCGCTCGATTAATTGAAGCAATACCCCCACTACCACCACCGATAGCAATATAGTCATAGTGTTTAGTCATAAAAGAAATCCTTTAAATAAATTAGCATTTAGTAGTTGATAGGTTTGCATAAAGCAGATAATAAAAAAAGTATTAATTATGAAATTTAACGATAGTTATTATCTATTGATTGGTTTTAAAATATATCCAAACCTAAATTATTCGATAATTGACTAATTAGTTACTTAAATAAATAGCTAATTATTATATTATTTATTTCCGTTTAATCTTATCAATGATGTTTGTGGTCGAACAACCATCTTCAAAATTAAGGACTTTAACTACTCCACCTGCTTCTATAACTTCTTTTCCACCAGCGATATCTTCAGGTTTATAGTCACCACCTTTTACTAATACATCAGGTAAAATACTGGCAATCAACCTTTGTGGAGTCTCTTCTTCAAAAGGAACAACCCAGTCAACTGAATCAAGTGCACCTAATACTATCATTCTTTGCATTAATGGATTTATTGGTCGGGATTCCCCTTTCAATTGTTTTACTGAGGTATCACTATTTACTGCTACAATCAAACGGTCACCAAGCTTGCGAGCATTAGCAAGATATGAAACATGCCCAGCGTGTAAAATGTCAAAACAGCCATTAGTCATGACAATTTTTTCACCACGTAATCGTGCTTTACGAATTTCTTCTTTTAATTCATCTTCAGTCATCACCCCAAAACCATCATCTGCGCGAGCCCGAATAGCATTACTTAATTCAACTTGCGAAACAGTTGATGTTCCCAATTTACCGACAACTACACCGGCTGCAGCGTTTGCTAAATAACAGCTTTCTTCAAGTGATTGCCCTGCAGCTAATGAAGCTGCTAAAGTTGCGATTACAGTATCACCCGCACCGGTAACATCAAATACCTCTTTAGCTTGAGTTGGTAGATGGTAAACAGGTTTATCTAATTGTATTAACGTCATGCCTTTTTCACTACGAGTAACAAGCAAGGCTTTAAGATCATATTGCTTAATAAGTTGAGAACCTTTTTCAATGATCTCTTCTTCTGTTTTACATGTTCCAACTACAGCTTCAAATTCAGACATATTTGGTGTCAGTAATGTTACACCACGATAACGCTCAAAATCAGTACCTTTAGGATCAACCAATATTGGTACATTAACTTTTCGTGCTTGTTTTATCATTTCTTGTACAGCAGTTAATGCACCTTTGGCATAATCCGATAGAACCATTACTTTAGAAGTTGTAAGTGCGGTATCAATACGCTCTAAAATAGGAGTATGATCCACATTATTAAAACCTTCCTCAAAATCAATCCTTATTAATTGTTGATTTCTTGATAACACTCTTAATTTAGTAATAGTTGGATGTGTTGAGACAGATACAAAATCGCAATGAACATGTCGATTAGTAAGTTGCTCATCAAGCACCTTAGCAGGTTCATCCATTCCTGTAAGACCAATTAAACGCGCTTTACCTCCGAGGGAGGTAATATTGAGTGCAACATTAGCTGCACCGCCAGGACGTTCTTCAAGAGAATCAATTTTAACAATTGGTACAGGCGCTTCTGGTGATATGCGATTGGTACCGCCATACCAATAGCGATCTAACATAATATCGCCAACAACAAGAACATTTGCCAGATTAAACTCAGGAAGAGATGTTTTCATTTAGTTATCCTTTACTCGTATTCATTGGATCAATTATCAATCTATTATTCATCGTCTATATTTTTATCATCATCTTGTATGATTTTTTTTCTTGGTTGATAAAACCGGGCAAAGAATGTCCCAACTTCAAATAATAAACAGATAGGTACAGCTAATAAAATTTGTGAAAATACGTCTGGTGGTGTAACAAACATAGCTACAGCAAATACTGCTACAATAATATAAGGTCTTTTTTTACGTAGATTTTTAGGGGTCGTTACTCCTGTCCAGCACAGCAATATTATTGCAACAGGGACTTCAAATGCAAAACCAAAGACTATAAATAATGTCATGACAAAATCAAGATATTTAGTTATATCGGTATTTATCGCAACATCAACTGGAGCAGTGTGAATAAAGAAGTAAAAAGCGAGAGGAAATACCGCAAAATAAGCAAACGCAATACCAATATAAAAAAGTACCGTACTTGAAATTATCAATGGCATAATTAGACGTTTTTCATGTTGATATAATGCAGGTGCAATAAATCCCCATACTTGATACAAAATATAAGGAATCGAAATAAATATCGAAACAACAGCAGTCAGTTTAATAGGAGTAAAAAATGGTGCCGCAATGTCAGTTGCAATCATGCTACTACCTTTTGGCAATTGACTAATAAGCGGATTAGCAACAATATGGTAAATATCATTCGAGAAATAGAGTAAACACGTTAATACAATTAATATACAGATGATACATCGTAAAAGCCGTGTTCTTAGTTCTACTAGATGACCAATAAGTGGTTGCGTTGCGTCGTCTGTCATAATTTATCTTTATCTGAATGAATTGTTGTATCTATTTGAGAGACAGAATCGATCTCTTTTTGTAGTGTTTCGGTTACGCGTTTTAATTCATCAATGGATTCTTGAATTTCCGGTGTTAGGGTATTTAGCCCACTTTGTTCTGCTTTTTTTAAACTATCTTGTAACTCTTGTAATTTTAGCTCTTTATTTAATTCTAACTGAACAGTTGCAGACATACGGCGGAGTACTTTTATCCAGCTTGCAACAGTTTTAATTGCAATAGGTAGACGCTCTGGCCCTAATACGACCAACCCGATAATTAAGACTAATAGTAGCTGACCAAAGCTAATATCAAACACAAGTTACTCTTTATTGGTGTGGTTATCATCAGATGAGTTAAGACGTTCCACTTTTTGTGAATCATCTGTCTCTTTTTGATCATCGTCGTCATTCATAGCTTTCTTAAAACCTTTAATGGAAGCCCCAAGATCAGAGCCCAATGAACGCAATTTTTTTGTTCCAAATAATAGAACGATAACCGCTACAAATATGAGTAATTTGGGCAAACTTGGCATATGATAAGTCTCCAATAGCTTAAAATAGTAAAATTATACACTTAAATGGTGAGATTCCAAAAAATAACTCGCTTAATGCCCGACAAGTAAAGCAATACATAAAAGACTAAGAATACTAATTGCAAACATTAATCTTTGTTGGTTTCTTTTACTACGTTGAAGTTGTTGATTAATCTGTTTTAACTGAACATGCATCAGCTTAGTCATCCGAGCCTGATCATTCAACTTTTCCGGTAGCTCAACAACAAGGTTTTTCCATTCTGGTAAGGAAGTCCAAACTTGATGTAATAACTTTTTAGCACTGTATTTATCTTCATACCAATTTTCTAAAAATGGTTTAGCTGTTTGCCACAAGTCAAGTTCTGGATAGAGTTGACGCCCTAACCCTTCTATATAAAATAACGTTTTTTCAAGTAAGGTTAATTGAGGTTGAATATCCATCTCAAATTGACGTGCAACTTGAAATAGTGATAATAAAATTTGCGAAAAGGAGAGCTCACCAAGTGGTTTAGCAAATGCAGGTTCGCAAACATTGCGCATAGCCATTTCTAATGCGGCAACATCCGTTGTTTCAGGAACCCAACCAGATTTGATATAAATTTGTGCAATTTTTCGATAATCTTGGTTAAAAAATGCAAGAAAATTTTCAGCCAAATAGCGTTGATCATCTTCAGTCAAAATACCTACAATTGCACAATCTATCCCAATGTAACGAGGATTTTGGGGTTCACTTATATCCACAAAGATATTGCCCGGGTGCATATCTGCATGAAAAAAATTATCCCTAAATACTTGGGTAAAGAAAGCTTGAACACCACGCTCTGCTAATAACTTCATATTGACATTATTTCTTTTTAATTCATCAACATTAGCTATCGGAGTACCGTAAATTCGCTCTTCAACTAAAACATTTTTTCGGCACAAATCTTGGTACACATAGGGAATATAAAGGATCTCACTATTAATGAAATTGTCGCGCAAACGAGCTGTGTTATAGGCTTCTTTCTGAAGATCCAATTCTTTTAGAAGCGTGTTTTCATAATCACTGACAATTTCTACAGCCCGTAACTTTTCACCAAATTTTATCCGTTTAGTAAATTGGTTAGCAATCCAATACATTAAGCGAATGTCAGATTTAATTATAGGTAAAATATTTGGTCGCAAAACTTTGATTACCACTTCAGCTTGGCTACTTTTTAAAGTTGCTGTATGAACTTGTGCGATGGATGCTGATGCTAATGGTTGATCATTAAAATCTGAAAAATAAAAATCTATAGGACACCCTAGAGCAGTTTCAATAATTTGTTTTGCAATTTTTCCATCGAAAGGGGTAACTTGGTCTTGTAATTTGGCTAGAGCATCGACAAGACGTTTTGGCAACACATCGCGTCTTGTTGAAACCATTTGCCCAAATTTTATCCATACCGGGCCTAGCTCTTGTAAGGCTTGACGCAACCTTTCACCAATCTCTTGTTGATTTGATTTAGGTCTAACCCAAAACAAACAAAACAATAATACTCGTAACCACCTTGAGACACGGTGTTTTGGTAATAGCTCTTCTAATCGATAAGCTCGAAATATGGTTAATATTTTATAAAGTCGAAAAAATGTCATTATTTGTTTATCATATTAAAATTTAAAACCAGTATGTAAGGCTACAATACCGCCTGTCATATTGTGATATTTAACATCGACAAACCCAGCATCTTCCATCATTTTTTTCAGTGTTTTTTGATCTGGGTGCATTCTGATAGATTCAGCTAAATATCGATAACTATCTGAATCATTCGCTACGATTTTTCCCATTAATGGCAACATAGTAAATGAGTAAAGATCGTAGGCTTTATTTAAAATTTGGTATTGTGGTTTAGAGAATTCTAGAATCAATAAACGCCCTCCTGGCTTTAAAACTCGCCACATAGATTCTAGCGCTTTTTGCTTATCAGTCACATTTCGTAGACCAAATGAGATAGTGATACAATCAAAATAGTTATCTGCAAATGGTAACTCCTCTGCATTTGCTTGTACATATTCAATATTTTTAAATAAGCCTTTATCTCGTAGTTTATCTCTACCAACCTTAAGCATCGACTCATTGATATCTGCTAATACAACTAAGCCATCATCTCCAACTATTTGTGAGAATTTAGCTGTTAAATCACCTGTACCACCAGCTAGATCAAGGACTTTTTGTCCTTTCCTAACACTACTATACTCAATAGTTATTTTTTTCCAGATTCGGTGAATACCAAATGACATTAGATCGTTCATGATATCGTATTTATCTGCAACAGAATGAAACACCTCTGCTACGCGTTTTACTTTATCTTGTTTTGGAACTTGGGTGTAACCAAAATCAATTTTATCCTGATTTTCATTTGGTTGAGAAGATTGAGACATAAAAATTCACCTATCACAAAAAGTTAGCTTATTTTAACATAAGCTAACCTAAATGTGATGAGCTAAATCAATAACGATTCAACCATTTTAGAAACAATTTCAAAATGCTGTAATGGAGTGGAATTCGCCGGTAATTCGTTTTCATGAATAATTAAATCAAATTGGTAACTACTTTTTAGTCCAATTAAAACTTCATTAGATTTGCCAAAAATTTGCTCGTAGTAGTTAGATAATGTCCCAAAATCGATCGAAGTAAAGAGAAGCTTATTAGCATTTTCTAATGATTTACTCATTCTCTCTACATGTAACATTGCAATTCTTAGATAATCATTTTCACTTAAGTAACGTTTATTTTCTAGAGTGGAAATTTCTCGTTGAATATAATTTATATACCCATTTGAAACATATTGTGTATTATAAATATTAGCTAATTTTACGGGCAATTCATTAAATTTATCATGTCCTATGATGGCGACTTTTTTAACAAAAAAAGGTCTAGCTGCTTGGGCAATAAAAGACCAATTTTGATAAGGATTTTCTCGAATTTTGGTTGCACTGATATTAACGAATTCACGATTAGCATCAATAACAACTACAGGGCAACCAAAATAGCGCTCATGCTCCGTTACATCTTGTGGTTCACTAGTAAACACAACAGATGGTTCAATTTTATTTTCTGATAATATATGTTTAATACTATCACTCCACTCTTTCCAACCATTAGGATAATAGTTAATTCCAGTTTCATCAGAAATATAAATATGAATATTATGTCTATCTTTGAAGGTATCTTTTAACCATGAAAAACGATCACTAACTTGTGGCTGTCTAGCTAAACGACTTTTCTCAAATAGTTGTTTATCGCGAGTTGCTTCACAACCAAGCATTACATGTAATTCATCAACTTGCGTTAACGCTTTTTCAATAAGATAAATGTGGCCACTGTGTAATGGATAGAACTTACCAAAAATTAAACCAACTCGATGTTTAGATGACATAATAATTACCAATACATTAAAAAACTCGATACCAATGTACAGAAAAAACAACCATTTTCTAACCAATTGATGCTATTTAATATAATGAGAAGATAAAAGTGTTAACTTCATCAAAATATTCAAAAATAACTAGAGCAATATCAATTAAGATTGATATTTAATAGTAGATAAAACAATCCCTGCTGCAACAGAAATATTTAATGCCGACATATTATCATTACCACTCAAATGCACAACATTATCAGCACAATTAATTAACTTTGTGTTAATTTGTTGAAATATAATTAATACAACTTTCTTTTTAAATTGAAGTTGTGATAATTCGGTTGATTTAATGGATTTTGACTGACATGGTAATAAGGCAATTATTTGATAACCATTCTTTTTTAATATATCTATGGATACAATAAAATCATCACTTTTAATTGGTTCAATCGCTTCAATACCACCTTCAGCGACTCGCATTGCTGATCCACTATCAAGCAAATTAGTTTGACGCAAAATGATACCATTAACGCCAAAAAAAGCAGCGCTACGAATTAATCCACCTAAATTATGAGGGTTATTAACATCATCAATCGCAAGAATACAATCACGAACTTTATCATCATGTTCATGTAAATAATCAAGTAAAGAGAGTGGTATCCGTTTTTTAACAATTAAACAGACTCCACCATGATGTAGGTTTTGAGTTATTTTAGTAATTTGTTCTGTTGATACAACGTCATAACCTAGTCGTTGTTTGACTAACCAATTAATTAAATCTTTAAACTGGTAAGTCATTTCTTGAGTAATAAATAATTTCACTATAGCAGAGCGTCGATGCTTAAATACAGCTCTACAACTATTTTCACTATAAACTAAAGTCTCTTCTTTTTTTTGTCGATACTCATCGTAACCAAATGTTGGAGTTTGATCGTTATCTTTAACTTTTTTTTGCCAGGGAGAATCATGTTCATCTGATAAATATAAGTTTACTTTAGATGACTTTATAGTTTTATTTAATGATTTTACTTTAAATGTTTCAATTCGATCATGTTTTGCTTTTGAATTAGAGTGAAGACTATCATTTTTACGCTTACTTCGATGATCATTGCCTTTGTTTTTTACAGATTTCACACTTGATTGACTATTTTTGGCATAAAAAATTGAAGGCCTGCTTTTTTCGATCGTGTCGTTCATAAGATTCCCAATTTAAGACAGTTATCGTGTACGAATAGTTGGAGCAACTTTATCCAATACACCATTTATAAATTTGTGGCTTTCTTCTGCGCCAAAAGTTTTCGCCAGATCAATTGCTTCATTGATAACCACTTTATAAGGGACATCATGTCTCTTCATTAATTCATAATTTGCAATTCGTAGTACCGCTAATTCAATTTGTCCTAACTCATCAACAGTTCTTTCTGTTAGGTAAGGTGCCATTTTTTCATCTAATTCTGCTGTGTTTTTGGCAACACCATGAAGTAATTCTCTAAAATATTTACTATCAACACCTTTCATATCTTGTTCAGCTATAAAACTGCTCTCAACATCAGCAAGATCATTTTTAGAAATTTGCCAAGAGTAAATGGCTTGAACGGCACACTCTCTTGCTCGACGACGAGGATTAACTAACGCCACTAAATTACCCCTTAATTGTTCTGATAACATTTAACATTTCAAGTGCGGTTAATGCGGCTTCAGCACCTTTATTACCCGCTTTAGTTCCAGCTCGTTCGATCGCCTGCTCAATACTTTCAGTGGTTAAAATTCCAAAACCAACTGGTATTGAATACTCTAAACTAGCATTCAATAAACCTGAACTTGATTCTCCAGCAACGAAATCAAAATGAGCCGTACTGCCACGAATTACCGTACCTAATGCTACAATGGCATCATATTTTTTTGATTGTGCAGCAACTTTTGCTGCTAAAGGAATTTCGTAAGCGCCTGGTACCCAAATAACTGAAATGTTTTTATCTTCAACTTGACCAATACGAGTTAATGCATCTACTGCTCCATTAACTAAACTTTCGTTAATAAATTGGTTAAAACGTGCCACGATAATGGCTACTTTAGCTTTTGGTGCAGCAACTTTACCTTTAACTATTTGCATATTTATTCCTTATCGATAGATTCTAGATGCAATTTTATAATCACTTTTAGTGAAAAATTTATAAGCCAATTATAGCACAGATTAAAGGGTTATCCTATTAGCAAAAATGGGGAATTAACATGTTTATAACAAGCATAAGTAAGTATGATTATTTGAAAGTTATTGTTTGTAAATTTACTGTTTATAAAGTGTAATTTTTACATTTATAAATTATCATTCCTTCAACAAAGATTTATAAATTTTTAATAATTGCATCAAAGTTTCTTCTTACTATAAGAAATTTAATTTTTATTACTTGCAAGCTATTATTAACGAATTACAATAATAAGAAAAAATTTCTACAAAAAAGGGGAAAATTGATGTACATTAACACTATTCGAGATGAGCTAAATCAAGCAATTGAAGTTTTAGCCAATTTCATTTCAAATGATGAAAATCTTAAACAAATCCAGCAGGCGGCCATTTTAATCGCAAACACATTTAAACAAGGTGGTAAAGTACTTTCATGTGGTAATGGAGGTTCTCATTGTGACGCTATGCATTTTGCTGAAGAGTTAACTGGCCGTTTTCGCGATAATCGACCATCCTATCCTGCCATTGCAATTTCAGATGTAAGTCATATATCTTGCGTTGGTAATGATTATGGTTTCGATTCTATTTTTTCTCGCTATGTAGAAGGTGTTGGTCAAAAAGGTGATGTTCTACTAGGTATTTCAACTTCAGGAAACTCAACTAATGTCATTAAAGCGATTGAAGCAGCAAAACAAAAAGGTATGAAAATTATCACTCTTACAGGTAAAGATGGTGGAAAAATGAATGGTTTGGCTGATGTAGACATTCGTGTACCTCATTTTGGTTATGCTGATAGAGTGCAAGAAATCCATATAAAAGTGATTCATATTTTGATTTTACTCATTGAAAAAGAGATGGCTTAATATGTGCGAATTATTGGGTATGAGTGCCAATGTGCCGACTGATATCTGTTTTAGTTTTACCAGTTTAATCAAACGTGGCGGTGATAAAGGTCCACATAAAGATGGCTGGGGAATAACATTTTATGAAGGTAAAGGATGTCGTACATTCAAAGATCCTGAACCTTGTAGTTTTTCACCTATAGCTAAATTAGTTCAACAATACCCAATAAAATCAACGGCAGTAATTGCTCATATTCGTCAAGCTAATCGAGGAGGAGTAGCTCTAGAAAATACCCATCCTTTTACTCGCGAATTATGGGGAAAAAATTGGACTTTTGCTCACAATGGGCAATTGACTGATTATCAAACATTAGATATAGGAATTTTTGAGCCTGTTGGGTTAACTGATAGTGAATATGCTTTTTGTTATTTAATTAACGAATTACATAAAAAATATCCCAAAAAACCAGATAATTACATTGAACTTTTTAATTATATTCGACAACATGCGATTAAATTAACCGAATTCGGTATTTTTAATATGTTACTTTCAGATGGTGAATATGTATTTGCCTATTGCTCGACTAATCTTCATTGGATCACCCGAAAAGCGCCATTTGGTAAAGCAAAATTAATTGATGAAGATGTTGAAATCGATTTTCAAAAGCATACTACACCAAATGATATTGTCACTATTATTTCAACTATGCCGTTAACCTCAAATGAAACTTGGCATAAATTAAACACTGGTGAAGCAATTTTATTTAAATATGGTGAAATTAATCAATTTTTTTCATCTTGACTAAATTAAAAGGTGGTTCATCCTTAAATAAATATTGTAAATAACCTAACGTTAATAAACCAACTAAAGTTAAAATAATCCACGGTAAATGCGGAAAACCCATCTTGATTGCAATTTCATAAAGCCAACCGGCACCGGTATAACCAACAAACCCACCTAAAGCAAGCCCTAATCGACTAAATCCCATATAACTACCTTTGGCTTTTGGATTAGTTAACACGGTTGCTAAAGTTTCTCTAGCCGGCTCAGCAATAATTGCACCAAGGTAAAAAAGCGCAATCAAGGATAGCAAAATAGATAATTGGGATGTAAATCCGATTATTATAAAGGCAAACGACATCAAAAGTAATCCAAATTTAAGGCGTTGATCTAATCTAAAATATTTTTCACTAAACCGAGCAATAGGATAAAGCAGAGTTAGTGAGATAGTTGCTTCAATCACGTACATCCATTTCACATAGCTTGAACTTCCTGAAATATTGGTAATAGTTAGAGGTAGCATCAACATGACTTGCACCCCAAGCACATAATAACCAGTTAAAGTAAGCACATAATGAGTAAACTTTTTATCTTTCAAAACCATTTTCATACCATTAATAATTGAAGCTTTACCAATTGCAATATGATAAGAGGGTAAAAAAAACAGATTAAAAATACCACATAAGAAAAAGATAAAAGCACCACACCAACAAACTAATTGGAAATCATAATCTATTAAGATACCACCAATAAGAGCACCAATAACTGCACCGGCATTATCTTGTATCATTAATAATGATATAAATTTGCCTCGTTCGTGAGGTCTAGTAAATTTTATGGTTAATCCCATTCGAGGTGGATCAAATAACAGTCCACCCAATGCAGACAATAAGCAAGATACAAGTAATAACCAGTGTTCAGTTGCTAAAGCCATTGAAATAAAGCCAATCGACCGCAAAAACATACCTGTTATGATCATAGGTTTTGCACCAAATCGATCAGCTATAGCACCACCAATTAAGCCAAATCCTTGTTGAACAAATTGACGAAATCCTAAAGCAAAACCAACAAATAGTGCACTCCAACCTACTTGGCTAACAAAGTGCGTAGAAACGAGCGGAAATACGACATAAAATCCCAATACAATAAACAGATTATCAAATAATAATATGTATCTACCTGTTTTGCGAACTTGTGAAGGAATTGGCATCTATTTTACTCTTTCATTTAAATAGCCTTGATAATCAGGGATCTCTATCTCCACTTCTTGAGTAAATATTGAGGACTGTATTAATGCGTTAGCTGTTGCTTGATTAGTTGCAACAGGAATGTTCCAAACCGTTGATAAGCGTAATAGTGCTTTTACATCTGGATCATGAGGAACGGCATTTAGAGGATCCCAGAAAAATATAAGAATATCAATTTTACCTTCTGCGATTAAAGCGCCGATTTGCTGATCGCCCCCCATTGGACCACTAAGCATTGGCGTAATATTTAATCCGGTTTCTTTCTTAATTAATGTACCTGTTGTACCTGTCCCACATAAATTATGATGAGAGAGTTCTTCGCGATTTGTTTTGCACCAATTTAATAATGCTTCTTTCAAATGATCATGTGCAACCAATGCAATGCTTTTCTTTGCAGGTAGCTTTCGAGTAATATAAAGCATCAAATAATCCTAATTCCTTATTATTTTGTGTATTTTTTAGCAAACTCTCTATTAAAGTGCAAGCAGTATTTGATCCAGAAAGACAAGAAAAAAGGCACCGAAGTGCCTTTCATCAAATCAAAAGATAAAATAATTAGAATTGATAAATTAATCCTAATGCAACAGTATCCTTAGCTGTTGCTTTAATTTGAGATTTACTAAATGTACCGTCTTCATATAAAGCACGACGTGCGCCAATATCATTCTTATCTAATAAATTGATTTTATAATCCACAATGGCTGATAAATTTTTATTGAAATCGTAAGTTAAGCCAACATCAACATATTTAACTAAATCATTACCTTTAAGGCCTGCATCACCACTTCTTGAGAAGCTTGAAGCATCTTGTACTTTATGTTGAATATATGCAACAGAAGGTGTTAAACGGCCAACTTCAAAGTCAATACCATATTGTGCAACTAATTCAAAACCTTTGGTTTTCAAATCATCAGTATTACTTGTACTTGACGCTTTTTCCCAACCATATTTTTGTTTACCTTGAATATAAAGTGCAGCTAAATAAAGATTGTAGTTATTATATTTAGCACCTGCTGACCATGCTTTAGCATCTTTATGTCCACCAGTTTGCGCATAACCTGCACCAATAGATAAACCACTATCAAGCACATCCCAATCAATTACAGAACCCCATGCTTCTGCACTATCATGGTCAGTACGATCATGCTTATTTAGATATTGAGTTGAACTATTATCTCCGTTATCTGCATACTGTACAGCAAAACGTAAACCGTTAACTAATCCAAAAAAGTTTGAATTACGGTAAGTCGCTACAGCTTTTGTTCTAGCCGTTAATGCATAAATATCATTATTTGAAGCATCACCACCAAATTCAGGTAAAACATCAGTATAAGAAGTTAAAGTTTTTAATACGCCGTCGTTACGACCGTAGTCAAATGAACCAAAATCACCGAAATTTAAACCAGCATATGCATAACGAGTTTCGTTATCAGCATCTGATCCAGTTTTTGCTTCATATTCCCAACGACCATAGCCACTCAAACTATCTGAAATTTGCGTTTCACCTGACATACCTAAACGGGCTGTCGTTTTGTCACCTTCGCCAGTTTGATTATTTCGATCAGTTAGATAATTTAAAGCATAGACTCGACCATAAAAGTCAACTTTATTGCCATCTTTGTTCCACACTTCAATAGAAGCGCCAGCTGTTCCTGCAATTAATAGTGCAGGAATAGCAATTGCTAATAGATTACGTTTCATTTAATTACCCTCTTAGGTATTTTATTATTGAAAAAAGATACAAAAATATTTGTTCTTGGTTTAATAAATAGTTGCTTTCAAATAGCAACTAAATTATTACTGGGATATCTACTATTGAATACTAGGTTTTTATTGAAACACTGTAGATTAACAATGTTTATCACATGTAATTCTGCGAATTAGGAACATTTTATGACTTAAAATTAATTTTTTTTAAGCATAAAATGTTTTTTTGTATGGTTTGACATTTAATAGGCGAAAAAAAAGGCACCTAAGTGCCTTTTTAAGATATTTAAGGATATTAAGAGATTAGAATTGGTAAATTAAACCAACACCTAACACGTCTTTAGTACCTGGTTTGTCCGAATGTTTACCACGTTGAACTTTGGTATTTTCTGCTGCACCAATATCTTTACGATCTAGCAAGTTAAATTTGTATTCAACAATTGCACTGAAGTTTTTATTTAGATCATAAGTTGCACCTAAAGATACATATTTCACTAAAGGTGAACTTGATGAATGATTTGCATAATGTGCATGATCATAACTTTGTTTATGTTGTACATAAGCTAAAGATGGTGTCAAGCGACCAACTTCTAAATCAATACCATATTGAGCAACTAATTCAAAACCTTTGATTTTCTCATCAGCATTATAGCTTCTACCATTATGATTAGTTACAGGTTTATTTTCTTTAATTTTGCTTTGGAAATAGTTAGCAGCTAAATATAGATTATAATTATCATATTTAATACCAGTTGTCCAAGTGCTATGACGATGTTCACTTGAAGATGATTGAGCATAACCTGCACCAGCTGTTAAACCTGTATCAAAAATACGCCATTGAGCATTTGCACCATAAGCTTCTCTTGATACATCATCATCAAAGGCTTCTGATTTGAAACGATCTTTTGTATTAGAATTATCACCATTATCAGCATATTGTAATGCAAAACTGATATCGTCAGTTAAACCGAATAAATTGTTGTTACGGTAAGTTGCAACAGCTTTAGTACGAGCTGAAAGCACGTTCCATTCATTGTTTGCTGCGTCACCACCAAATTGTGGTAATACGTCAGTATATGCAGTGATTGCTTTTAACACACCGTCATTACGACCGTAATCGAATGAACCAAAATCACCAAAGTTTAAACCAGCGAATGCATAACGAACTTCGTTAGATGAATCTTTACCTGCTTTAGCTTCATATTCCCAACGACCATAACCAGTGATGCCGTCAGTGATTTGTGTTTGACCAGACATACCTAAACGAGCTGAAGTATCATCACCTTCACCTACTTGTCCACGGTCAGTGATGTTGTTAGCAGCTTTTACTCGTCCGTAAAAGTCTACTTTGTTACCATCTTTATTCCATACTTCGATAGAAGCATTTGCACCTGCTGCTACTAAAAGAGCAGGGATAGCGATTGCTAATAGATTACGTTTCATTTCTTACCCTCATGGTTATTTTTCTTAAAAGACACGTCTTTTGGGTTGTGTCAATTTTGTTACAATGATTATTCATCCAAAAATAATGTTTTTAACTAATGTTTATAACTATTATTTTTATCTCAATTTTCACAGTACTGTAAATTATGTATAAAAATTTATTAAAATCAAGTGAACTTTTCCTAAAACTTCGTGTCTAAGCTTAAAATTGCATCCGTTTGATTAATTTTTATACGATTTTTGTATTTTATTTATATTAATTTTTATATCAACTGACAAAAAGTCAGTTGAAAATTTGAGCAAATTTTAGAAATTTGCATTACGCGGTGTTCTTGGAAATGGGATCACATCACGAACATTTTGTACACCAGTGACATACACAATCAATCGTTCAAAACCAAGTCCAAAACCTGAATGTGGAACAGTTCCATAACGACGCAAATCACGATACCACCAGTAGTCTTCTTTTTTAAGACCTAACTCATCCATACGTTTATCTAACATATCTAAGCGTTCTTCACGTTGCGAACCACCAATGATCTCGCCGATTCCTGGCGCTAATACATCCATTGCTGCAACAGTTTTACCATCATCATTCATACGCATATAGAATGCTTTGATATCCTTAGGATAATTTTTAACAACAACTGGCGCTTTAAAATGTTGTTCAGCCAAATACCGTTCATGTTCAGAGGCTAAATCAATTCCCCAACTGACAGGATTTTCAAATTTTGCATCACAGTTTTGTAAAATAGAAATGGCATCGGTGTAATCAACTTGAGCAAAATCAGCATTAATAAAGTTTTCTAAGCGATTGATTGCTTCTTTATCAATATGCTGAGCAAAAAACTGCATATCATCAGCGCGTTTCTCTAGTACCGTCTTGAAAACATATTTCAACATATCTTCGGCGAGTTTTGCATTATCGTTAAGATCGGCAAAAGCAACTTCCGGCTCCATCATCCAAAATTCGGCTAAATGGCGAGTAGTATTTGAATTTTCAGCCCTAAATGTTGGACCAAAAGTATAAACTTTAGAAAGTGCACAAGCATAAGTTTCTGCATTGAGTTGACCCGAAACAGTCAAAAAGGCTTCTTTACCAAAAAAATCTTTATCAAAGTCAATTTTACCATTATCTGTTTTAGGTAGATTTAACATATCAAGAGTTGAAACTCGAAACATTTCTCCCGCACCTTCTGTATCTGATGCGGTAATAATTGGTGTTGATAACCAGAAGAATCCACGTTCATCAAAAAATTGGTGAATAGCTTGGGCTAATGTATGTCGCACACGAGTGATTGCTCCAACAATATTGGTTCTAGCTCGTAAATGGGCAACCTCACGAAGATATTCAATTGAGTGACGTTTAGCGGCCATAGGATAAGTTTCAGGATCATCAACAAAACCATAAACTTCAACATTCGTTGCTTGCAACTCATATTTTTGACCTTGACCAGGCGATTCAACTACTTTTCCTGTTACTTTTACTGAACAGCCAGCAGTTAAACGTAAAATATCCTGTTCATAATTTGGTAGATCTTTTTCTATAACAGCTTGAATAGGATCAAAGCATGAGCCATCATAAACAGCCAGAAATGAAATACCGGCTTTCGAATCACGGCGCGTTCGTACCCAGCCTTGAACAGAAATAGTGCTACCAACAGCAATTTTGCCTTGTAACACGTCAACAATAGGAGCAACTGAATTCATTTTAATTATCCATCTCTATTTTATTATCTATATAGTTAATGTTATTAAAAGCAATATAAATTTAAAATGACTAACCATAGAAAATTTTCTTTATGATTAATAATACCGGTTAATAATATATTACTTATTAAATTTTTAGCATTAATAATCTACTTTTATTATTAATGATTGACTTTGAACGTTCTTTTCAATTCGTCAATAAAGGCCAAATCTTTCGAAATCGTTTTTCCAGGACTATCTGATAATTTAGCCACAGGTTGATTATTACATTCAGTGAGTTTTAACACAATATTCAAGGACTTGGTATTAAACTCTGTAGACGGAATGTCACAAGCTAAAAAACCGCCTATACCAAAAGATAATTTTACTCGGTTATTGAAGTATTGATAGATTTTAAGCGCTTTATCAAAGTTTAGGCTATCAGAAAAAACCAGTAATTTTGTTTTAGGATCAATTCCTAATTGCTGATAATGACGAATCGCTTTTTCGCCCCACTCTATCGGATCGCCTGAATCATGGCGTAATCCTTGATAATGAGAGGCTAAATAATAATCAAAATCCCGTAAAAATGCATCCATCGTAATACAATCAGTTAATGCAACACCCAAATCATGTGGATACTCATCTAACCAAACTTGTAGTGCCGTCTTCTGGCAGTCTTGTAAATTGGTACTTAAACGCTGATGAGCTTGAAACCATTCATGTGCTTGAGTACCAACTGGTGTCAATCCTAAACGATATGCCAATAAATAATTACTAGTACTATTAAAATTGGTAAAATGGTTTTGCAAATAACTAACAACGGCTTCTTGTACAGCAAAAGAGTAACGTCTTCGTGTGCCAAAATCCATCAAATTAAAACCAGATATATCAATATCATTAGTATCAAATATTGCTAATTTATCTTTAAGTCTTACCAGAGCTTGATCAACACCAATATTAGGAGAACGATCTTTATGAACAATCTCACTAATTACTGCAAGCAATGGTACTTCCCACAAAATCACATCGACCCATTTACCTTCAATTTGAATAACTAGCTGACCATCTTCATTTTTAATCGTTAACAATTGACTATTAAAATGCCAATTTTTTAGCCAATTTAAATAATCTGGTTTAAAAAAAGAAATATGCGACAAATAAGCGAACTCATCTTCAGTAAGAGCTAGAGACTCCATTAATTTAACTTGATGAGCAATTTGATCAGCATACTGACCAAGTAAATCATCACTACGACACCGGAACTGTGCATTCACAGTCACATCAGGATAATGATGAAAAACAGCTTGCTGCATATGCAATTTATAAGCATCAGTATCTAATATTGATGTAATTATTGCGGGTAACATGTCTATCTATTATCAGTTCTTTCAAGAAAATTCTGGAGATTATAGCAGAATAATAATTAAGATATAGATTAATTATCTAATAAGATTATTTTTAATACGCTATAATAGCCAATAAAGATATTTTGATAAATTAATCCATATCTATTCCAAAATGATTAATATTGATAATTCATTTACTTTTATCTGATTAATAAATGAAAGTGAAAGTAATTAAGACCTATTTTGATGAATTCAAATACATGATCAGCGCATCACTTTAGAAGGCAAAGAAAAATGAGTACAACTGATATCCAACCAATTGCTAAATTTCGTCATGACTATAAAACACCCGACTTCACGATTACTGATATTGACCTCGATTTTGATTTAGCTGCAGAAACAACTACAGTTATCGCTCGTAGTCATGTTATTAATAAAAATCCTCAAGCTGACGATTTAATTTTAGACGGTGAAGAACTTAAATTAGTTTCAATAAATATTGATGAGCAACCTTGGAGTGATTATCAAATCACAAAAACCGGATTAATCATTAAAAATGTCCCATCTGAATTTACTTTAACCATCGTCAACGAAATCAAACCAATTGATAATACCGCACTTGAAGGACTATATGTTTCAGGTGATGCACTTTGTACACAATGTGAAGCGGAAGGTTTTCGTCATATCACTTACTACCTTGATAGACCAGATGTATTAGCTCGTTTTTCAACTCGAATTACTGCCAATAAAAAACAATATCCTTTTCTATTATCTAATGGAAACCGCATTTCACAAGGCGAACTAGCCGACGGTAGACATTGGGTTCAATGGCAAGATCCATTTCCTAAACCAGCCTATTTATTCGCATTAGTAGCTGGTGACTTTGATATATTAAAAGATCACTTTATTACCCGCTATAATCGAAAAATTGATTTAGAAATTTATGTAGATAAAGGTAATTTAGAGCGTTCACAATGGGCAATGACCAGTTTAAAAAATGCCATGCGCTGGGATGAAAATCGTTTCGATTTAGAATATGACTTAGATATTTTCATGATTGTGGCTGTTGATTTCTTCAATATGGGCGCAATGGAAAATAAAGGACTAAATATTTTCAATTCTAAATATGTCTTAGCTAAACCTGAAACCGCGACAGATGACGATTATATTGGAATTGAATCCGTAATTGGTCACGAATATTTTCATAACTGGACAGGTAATCGCGTTACTTGTCGAGACTGGTTCCAACTCAGTTTAAAAGAAGGGCTAACTGTTTTTAGAGATCAAGAATTTACTTCTGACCAAGGACTTAGATCGGTAAAACGTATCAGTGATGTCAAACTACTACGAACCGTACAATTTGCTGAAGATGCCAGTCCTATGTCTCATCCTATTCGCCCTGAACAAGTAATTGAAATGAATAATTTCTATACTGTTACCGTATATGAAAAAGGTGCAGAAGTTATACGTATGATGCATACATTATTAGGTGAAAAAAACTTTCAAGCAGGGATGAAACTCTATTTCAAACGACATGATGGAAGTGCTGCTACCTGTGATGATTTTGTTGCTGCTATGCAAGATGCATCAGGCATTGACTTAACACAATTCAAATTATGGTACAGCCAATCGGGCACCCCAATTTTAACAGTAACTGACAGTTACGATCCTCAAAATCATCAATATACCCTAACTGTTGAGCAACATACGCCAGCAACGCAAGATCAAAGCCAAAAACAAGCACTACATATTCCATTAGATATTGAACTTTATCAACATGATGGCGAAGTGATTAGATTGCAATATCAAAACAAATCTATACATCATGTATTAAATGTAACACAAGCAAAACAACAATTTGTATTTGATAATATTAATGAAAGACCAATTATATCTTTATTGCGTGATTTTTCAGCACCGGTAAAACTCAATTACGATTACCAAGATGGTGATCTTATATTCTTGATGCAACATGCTAGTAATGCTTTTAGTCGTTACGATGCTGCGCAAATGTTATTAGCAAAATACGTGCGCTTGAATGTTAGTCATTATCAACACAATCTACCAATGACTTTCTCAGAGCGAGTATTAGACGCTTTTAGAGGTATTTTATTATCTGACTTTGCTGAACCTGCACTTATCGCACAAATATTGACATTACCTTCAGAAAATGAATTAGCAAATCTGTTTGATATTATTGATCCGATTGCGATTTATCAAGCACGCCAATTCTTATTAGGAGTGTTTGCTAATGAACTTTATGATGAGTTAACAGCGGTCTATCATCATAATCAAACAGCTCAATATCATATTGAACATTCAGATATCGGCAAACGTATGCTGAAAAATTGTTGTTTATCATTATTGGCTTATGCTAACGATAAACAGCAAGTAGATGTCTTAGTCAAAAGACAATATGAACAAGCGAATAATATGACAGATTCATTAGCTGCACTTACCACAGCGGTGAAAGCACAGCTTGATTGCCGTCATACTTTACTTGTCGATTTTGATAATAGATGGCATCAAGATGGTTTGGTTATGGATAAATGGTTAGCCTTGAATGCAACAAGCCCTGAGCAAAATGTATTATCAACAGTAAAAAAACTACTCAATCACCGCTCATTTTCACTGAATAATCCAAATCGGATTAGAAGCCTAATTGGTGCTTTTGTAAATAATAATCCTGTCGCTTTCCATGCAGAAGACGGTAGTGGTTATCATTTCTTAGTAGAAATATTAACAGAGTTAAACCAAAAAAATCCACAGGTGGCATCACGACTCATTGATCCTCTTATCCGTCTAAAACATTATGATAAAGATCGTCAGAAAAAAATGAGAGCCGCTTTAGAAAGTTTATTGAAGTTGAATAATTTATCTAAAGATCTTTACGAAAAAATTAGTAAGGCTTTAGCTGCATAATAAAATCCCATCTTGTTACTCGTTAGCAAGATGGGATTTTTAATAAAAAACACATAAAATTGCGTTCAAAAACCCCGTTCCTCAACTTTTTTTAGATAGAATGAGTTTGAATAATGTCAATAATAAAAGAAATAACACCTTTACAACTAAAACAACAGATCGATAATAACGTACCGCTTTTTTTACTTGATGTACGCGAACCTAATGAAGTAGAAATATGTGCAATAGCGGGAGCAATACATATTCCTATGAATCTCATACCACTTTATTTAGATAAAATCCCAGATGAAATTGATATTATTATTTATTGCCATCATGGTGTAAGGAGTCTTAACGTTGCAAGTTACTTGGTTGAAAATGGATTTGATTGTGATTTTCTCTACAATCTAACTGGTGGCATTGACGCTTGGGCTAGAACTGTTGATACCAGTATGCCTAAATATTAAAAAGCCCGCATTTAAACGGGCTAAATGATCACTATTCTTGTGGCATAACCCAATAACCATTTTGATTATGTGTTTGCATGTAATCTTTAAATTGTTGTGATTGGTAAATACGCTTTATATCTTTTGCCCATTGACTATTTTCATTACCTTCATTAACTACAACCATAATTTCTAAATCAGGAATAATTGTTTCAGACAAAAGTGCTTTTTTCGAGTCAATATTAGCGGAATAAACGATACTGCCTGGAATAACGGCGAAATCTAACTCATTTAAAACTCTTGGAATATTGGCTGAATCCATTTCAACAATATCAACACCCGCAATATTTTCGGCAATATCATTTTTGCCGACAATAATTGGATTACTATTTGGTTTTAACTTAATCCATCCAGCTTTTTCCAACAAGTTGTAAGAACGTGCTGCATTTGATGCATCTTGAGGAATTCCAATTTTAGCACCCGGAAAAACATTTTTTATCGACGTATACTTATTCGAAAATATTGCAGCGGGAACCGAAGGTACATGCACCACTGGTTTTAAATGAGCTTTGCGTTGACTATTAAACACATCCATATATGCAGTATGTTGAGCTACCGTTAAATCAATACTGCCTTCACTTAATGCCACATCTGATTCTAATAAATGTGGAAAATTAACTAACTTAACTTTATAGCCTTCTGATTCTAGTATTGGTTTAACCGCATCATTAAACAGATCATTGTACGGTCCTGGTGAAACGCCCATACTGATCTCTTTTTTAGTTTGATTATCGGTTTTCGATGATGAGTTATCACATGCTGTAATAAAAAAAAGAGAACTAAATAAAGCTAACACCACAACATTATTAACTAATTTTTGCTTGATGAACCTCATTTTCATTTGAACTATCCTCAGTGAAGTGTAAATTTTAAAACTACTCTAACACATAAAAAATAATTCATTTATTCCATGTAATTCTATCTTATAACTTTTTGGAATAAGTTATAAAAAACGATTATTAGAGCCAAAATATCAGCTGTGCTACTGTAAAAATATCAATATTTTTATCAATTGGACTTACCATGACAAAAGCTATTGCACCTATTATCGAGCAGCTTTTTCTCGACTTACATCAAAATCCAGAGCTTTCAAATCAGGAGTTTGAAACAACCAAAAAATTAAGGTATTACTTAGAAAAAGCGAATATTCGCATATTAGAGCTAGGCGCAAAAACTGGTGTTATTGCTGAAATTGGTTCAGGCTCACCAGTCTTAGCCTTAAGAGCCGATATTGACGCCCTACCCATTTTTGAACAATCAGATTGCCAATACCGTTCAACCCAAAAAGGAGTAATGCATGCTTGCGGTCATGATCTGCATACTTCTGTTTTAATGGGAGCAGCTTACTTATTGAAAGCCAATGAAGAGCATTTGAAAGGAACGGTTCGATTACTTTTTCAACCGGCTGAAGAAAATTTTAGTGGTGCATTACATTTCATAGAAATTGGTGCGCTTAATGGCGTTGATGTTATTTTAGGAATGCACAATAATCCTAATTTAACCATTAACCAAATGGCTTCACGAGCTGGCCCCTTTTCAGCAAACGTTGACCGAATTGAAATCACAATAAAAGGTGTTGGAGCCCATGCGGCAAGGCCTGAGTCAGGTATTGATCCAATTGTTATTGGTTCACAAATTATTAGTGCTATCCAAACAATATCAAGTCGTACAATAAGTGGGCTTGATGCTGTGGTTGTCAGCATTACAAAATTCTTAGGAGGGAACACATGGAATGTCATTCCTGAAATTGTTGAGATGGAAGGCACTGTAAGAACGCTAACTCCTGATATAAGGTTAAAAGTCAAACAACAATTAAAAAGCATTGTTGAAAATATTGCACTTAGCATGGGAGCCAAAGCAGAGTTGAGATGGTTTGATGGCCCGCCATCAATCATAAATGTTGCTAAGTGGGTCGATTTTTGTCAAAAGATTGCCAAACAACAAGGTTATGACGTTGTTGATTTTCAACCGCAACTTGGTGGTGAAGATTTTGCCCACTATTTGCATCATGTACCTGGCGCATTTATCAATCTTGGTTCACAAAGCCCTTATGCTTTACATCATCCAAAATTTTTAGTTAATACTGACATGATTATGCCAGCAGCCAACTATTTAGCCAATCTCGCTAAGCAAGGATTAATTGAAGTAGCACAACATTGATAGGTATCACATAATGATAAAATTTGAAAATGTATCGAAACAATACGAACGAAATGGAGTTACCACCCAAGCATTACAAAACATCAACTTAACTATCCAAAAAGGCGATATCTACGGCATTATTGGTTATAGTGGTGCAGGAAAAAGTACGCTAGTTCGTCTGATAAACTTTCTTGAAAAACCAACTCAAGGCAATGTTGTTATTCAAAACCAACCATTGAATCAGTTATCAAACTCTCAATTACGCCAAGTTCGCCGTAAAATAGGCATGATTTTTCAACATTTCAATTTACTTGAATCCAAAACCGTATATGAAAATGTTGCGATCCCTCTAGTTCTCATCAAAAAAGATAAACAAACGATTAAAAAGAAAGTTCATGAACTGCTCGAATTTGTTGGATTAAGCGATAAAGCTAATAGCTATCCTAAAGAGCTATCAGGTGGGCAAAAGCAACGTATTGGAATTGCTCGGGCCTTGGCGAACGATCCCGATATTTTGCTTTGTGATGAAGCCACATCGGCACTCGATCCACAAACTACTCAAGCTATTTTGGAATTAATAAAAAAAATTAATGATAAATATAAAATAACTGTCGTTCTAATTACCCATGAAATGCATGTAATACAGCAAATATGTCACAAAGTAGCAGTTATGGAAAAAGGTAAAATTATCGAACATGGCAATGTACTTGATGTTTTTGGTCATCCAACGCATAAAACCACACAAAAATTTGTTAGTTCAGTTATTAATGACCAAATCCCTGAAGGTGTTGTTGAAAATCTGTTAAAAATTGAGGGTGATAAACATAATATTAAGTTGTTTAAGCTTGAATTTTTAGGTCGTTCGGCCTCAGAGCCAGTTATGAATGCATTGATCTTACAGCAGAAAGTAGTAGTGAATATTTTATTTGCCCATATGTCTGAAATCGAAAAAACGGTATTAGGCAGTATGTTTGTTCAATTAAAAGGAAGTGATAATAATATCGAACAATCGGTGCAATTTCTTCGCGAAAATGGTGTTAACGTTACAGAAATCAAACATTTGGAGAACAACTAATGGAAATAGTCAACGATTTTATCAATTATATAAATACTAATTTTCTAACCAGAGTAACCGTTGAGCAATATGCACAAGCATCATTAGACACATTATATATGGTTGTTTTTTCATTAATATTAGGCGCATTAATCGGCGTTCCATTAGCGATCTGCTTAGTCACCACCCGACCATCTGGTTTACTCGAAAATAAACGGGTTTATCAGATTATTAACCCAATTATTAATTTTGTTCGCTCATTACCTTTTATTATTTTACTCTTTTCACTTCATTCATTTACTTACTTTATAGTTCGCACATCAATCGGTACGACAGCTGCAATTGTGCCCTTAACTTTTTATGTTGCGCCTTATATTGCTCGGCTTGTTGAAAACTCATTATTAGAGGTAAAAAGTGGTATTATTGAAGCAGCTGAATCGATGGGCGCAACGCCAGTACAAATTATTTGGCACTTTATGCTACCAGAAGCATTTAGTTCATTGATTTTAACTTTCACAACCGCCACAATTGGTTTGATTGGGGCAACAGCAATGGCAGGGGCTATTGGCGCAGGTGGTATTGGAGATGTCGCCTATTCGCAAGGTTATCAACGTTTTGATGATACCGTCATTTATATCTGTGTTATGATCTTAGTTATTGCAATACAAATTGTACAAAGCATTGGCAATTATTTGGCACGCAAGGCAAGACACGAATGATCCCAAATAATAAAACCCTATTGCAACACTTTATACTGGCGTTTATTTCAAAACGCCACTATTTACTACAAAAAATCTATAAATATAATTCAATATTCTCATATAGTTAAAATATTAAAAAAGTTTTAGCATAAAATGACGAACAAATAAATTCAGCATATTTTATGATTACCATCACTAAATCAGCTACTTGGTTAATACATTTGTTTATTTGTAATAATCAAGTAAAATAACCGACATTTAATTATGGTAGTGTAGGAACTCATTGTGACCAACACATTACAACAAAATCTGGTCGAAATACACGATATGTCTTTTTATCGTGGGACTCGTCCAATTTATAAAAATATGAACTTGACGGTTCCCAAAGGCAAAGTTACCGCAATTATGGGGCCATCGGGAATAGGTAAAACTACACTATTAAGACTGATTGGCGGGCAACTTAAGCCACAATCAGGTCAAATTCTATTTGATGGTGAAGATATACCTAGTATGACTCGTTCAAGGTTATATGAAGTCCGTAAAAGAATGAGTATGTTATTCCAATCTGGGGCTCTATTTACTGATTTATCAGTATTTGATAATGTTGCTTATCCATTAAGAGAACATTTTAATTTACCAAAACCTATTTTACATAATTTGGTATTAATGAAATTACAATCAGTAGGACTTCGTGGTGCAGCTAACATGATGCCTTCAGAACTATCTGGTGGAATGGCACGGCGGGCAGCATTAGCCAGAGCAATAGCACTCGATCCTGATCTAATCATGTTTGATGAACCTTTTGCTGGGCAAGATCCTATATCCATGGGCGTAATTGTCAAACTTATATCTGAAATTAACCAATCACTTGGATTAACCTGTATTGTTGTTAGCCATGATGTTAGTGAAGTATTAAGTATTGCCGATTATGCCTATATTGTTGCTGAACAACATATTATTGCTGGCGGTACATCTGAAGAATTACGCAATAATGATGATTTACGAGTAAAACAATTCCTTGAAGGATTAGCCGATGGCCCAGTACCATTTCATTATCCTGCGGATGATTACAAATTAGACCTAAGTAGAGGTGCAAACTAATGTTAAACTTAATTGCAAAACTTGGGCGATCAATAATCAATATTATCGCGATGCTAGGTCGCTCAGGCGTAATGCTATTTGGTGCACTTATCGGTAAACCTCAATTTGGCAAACAATTCCCATTACTTGTTAAACAATTTTACTTTGTCGGTGTACAATCGCTATCAATTATTATCGTATCCGGTCTTTTCATAGGAATGGTACTAGCACTACAAGGTTACTTCATTTTAACCACCTTTGGTGCTGAAGCCAGTTTAGGGATGCTAGTCGCACTTGCGCTGTTGAGAGAACTTGGGCCTGTAGTAGCAGGATTACTATTTGCAGGTCGTGCCGGCTCAGCGTTAACTGCTGAAATTGGTCTAATGAAGGCCACCGAGCAATTATCAAGTATGGAAATGATGGCAATCGACCCATTAAGACGAATTATTGCACCACGATTTTGGGCTGGATTTTTCTGTATGCCGTTTTTAACAGCAATTTTTGTCGCTGTTGGCATTTTAGGTGGTGTATTAGTAGGTGTTGATTGGAAAGGTATTGATGCAGGATTTTTTTGGTCATCCATTCAAAGTAATGTCGATTGGTGGCACGATTTAGGCAATTGTTTTGTTAAAAGCTTTGCATTTGCAATCGCTAGTACTTGGATTGCTCTATTTAATGGCTATGATTGTGTGCCAACATCAGAAGGAATCAGTCGGGCAACAACGAACACCGTTGTCTATTCATCATTAGTTATTTTGGGGTTAGATTTTATTTTAACCGCATTAATGTTTAGTAATTGAGGTCATTAAACATGAGTCGTAAAGTTGAAATTACAGTAGGGTTATTTATGGTGCTGGTTATCTGCTCAGTGCTATTTTTATGTTTTAGGGTTACCGATCCAACGTCTTTCGCTCGTCATAACTCCTACCGTGTTTATGCTGTATTTGATAACATTGGTGGATTAAAAGTAAGATCACCAATTAAAATTGGCGGTGTAGTGATTGGTCGTGTAAGTAATATTAGTCTTAAATCAGAAAAAGGTGCAACGTATAAACCTTATGTCACTATGGATTTAGATGCTCAATACAATAGAATTCCAAGTTCTAGCTCACTTTCAATCAAAACTTCTGGCCTATTAGGTGAACAATTTATTGATATCAATTTTGGATTAGATCAAAGCATTGAACATGAACTTGATTCATTAGATTCTGATACCACTACAACAACGAGTAATAGTAATAATAAACCAGCTTATCTTATAGATGGTTATGTCATTAACAATACAAAACCAGCCATGGTGATCGAAGACTTGATTGGACAATTTTTATATAGCACTGGCGGATCATCAGATAAAAAACAAGATACCAATGATAGTAAGGAGTAACTATGTTAACCAAATTTAAACAAGCCCTTTTTTTAGTACTTGCATTAGTAATAAGTTCTTCAGCATTTGCAAACGATCCTTATAACGATATGCAAGTTGCTGCTGACAAAATATTTAGTACGATGAAAGCTCAATCAGCATCAATTAAGTCAAATCCAAATAAACTTAAAGATATTGTAAGAGCGGATTTATTGCCTTATGTCCAAGTTAAATATGCAGGCGCATTAATTTTAGGTGATGCTTATAAATCAGCAACTGACGCACAACGAACAGCTTATTTCAAAGCTTTTGAAAACTATTTAGTTCAAGCTTTTGCTCAAGCACTTTCTATGTACAACGGTCAAACTTACCAAGTTGAAGCACCAAAAGATTTAACTAACAAATCACTTATTTCAATTCGCGTGCTTTTAAATCAGCCAGATAAAAATCAACAACCTATTCGTATCGATTTCCAATGGCGAAAAAATACAGTAACAGGTGAATGGAAAGCTTATGACTTAACAGCTGAAGGAGTAAGCATGGTTACTACTAAACAAAACGAATGGGCAGCTATTCTTCGCCAAAATGGAATAGATGCATTAACCAAACAATTAAATGATCTATCCAATCGCAAAATTGATCCAAACGCTAAACAAAAAGGTTAGTTCATTATGTCGCGAATCCAAGCAGAAAAACAACAAAATGCACTTAATTTAATCGGTGAACTTGATTTTCACTCTTTAAATGATTTATGGATTGCTCAAGATACACTATTAAGCAATGTAAGCCATATTGATGTATCTAAAGTAACACGGGTTGACTCTTCTGGACTCGCGACGCTTGTCTATTTTTGTAATCAATATAATGTAAAATTGACTGGGATCAGCCCACAATTACAAACACTAATTGAGCTTTATGATTTGCAAACAGTGATTAATCATTAAAAATGATGCAATTTGAGAGCTCAAAAACCCCGTTCCTCAACTTTTTTTATAAAATAGTTAATACTGAGTTTAAATAATGGATAAACAAGAAATTATAGCTAAATTAAAAAATTCACTTAACCTCGACGATGTGCATGTAATGACAAACGACGGCAGCCATTTTCAAGTTATTGCCGTTGGTGAAATGTTTGCTGAATTAAGCCGTGTAAAAAAACAACAAGCTATTTATGCACCATTAGCGGAATTTATTAATGATAATCGAATCCATGCATTATCAATCAAAACCTATACACCGACTGAATGGCAACGTGAGCGAAAATTAATGGGTTTATAATTACCCTCCATGAACATAAAAACTTGAATAAAGTTTTTTTAGCCACATGTTTTATAAATAAACATAATCATTGCATAAGGTATTCCAGAATGACTAACCCACTATTAAGTAATTCATCATTACCCCTATTTTCACAAATCAAACCTGAGCATGTTTTACCAGCGATTAAAGAGACATTAAACAATTGTCGTAAAACGATTGAATCTGTGCTTGAACAAAATAGTGAATACACTTGGGATAATCTAATTCAACCCATTGATGAAATGGATGAAAAATTTAGCCGAGCATGGTCACCGGTTAGTCATCTTAATTCAGTGAAAAACAGCCCAGAACTACGTGAAGCATATGAAGCTTGCTTACCTTTGCTATCTCAATACAGTACTTGGGTAGGACAACATAAACCACTATATAATGCCTATAAACAACTTAAAGATAGCAAACACTTCGAAAATTTAAGCAAAGCACAAAAAAAAGTAATCAACAATGCATTGCGGGATTTTGAATTATCGGGTATTGGATTGGCAGATGATAAGCAAAAACGTTATGGTGAAATTGTTGCCAAACTTTCAGAATTATCATCTCAATATAGTAATAATGTATTAGATGCCACTATGGGCTGGTCAAAATTAATCACGAATATTGAAGATTTATCCGGAATGCCTGAAAGTGCCTTAGCCGCAGCTAAAGAACAAGCTAAGGCAAAAGAGCAAGATGGTTGGTTATTAACGCTCGATATTCCAAGTTATTTACCGGTAATGACTTATTGCGATAATCGAGATTTACGATTTGAACTCTATCAAGCATACAATACTCGAGCGTCTGACCAAGGACCTAATGCCGGTAAGTGGGATAATACAGAAATCATTAAACAAATTATATCGCTTCGAGCTGAACTTGCTCAGTTACTTGGTTTTGACACATATGCCGATAAGTCATTAGCAACTAAAATGGCTGAAACTGTAACGCAAGTTACCGCATTTTTAACCGATTTAGCAACCAAAGCTAAACCACAAGGTGAAAAAGAATTAACCGAACTTAAAAGATATGCTTATGAGTATTTTGGTGCAAGTGATATCAAACCATGGGATATCGCTTATTACAGCGAAAAACAAAAACAACATCTTTATACCATCAATGATGAAGAACTTCGTCCATATTTTCCAGAGGATCGAGTTATTAGTGGATTATTTGAAGTCGTTCGTCGTATTTTTGGCATTACTGCAAAACAGCGTCATGATGTTGAAGTTTGGGCACCTGAGGTAAAATTTTACGATTTATATAATGCCAATGGTGAATTAAAAGGTAGCTTTTATCTTGATTTATATGCTCGTGAACATAAACGCGGTGGTGCTTGGATGGATGATTGTATTGGTAAAATGCGTTTTGCTGATGGCCATATCCAAAAACCTGTTGCCTATTTAACATGTAATTTCAATCGACCAATCGGTGATAAACCAGCATTATTTACTCATAATGAGGTAACCACATTATTCCATGAATTTGGTCATGGACTACATCATATGTTAACTGAAATTGATGTGTCATCAGTGGCTGGTATTAATGGTGTTCCATGGGATGCCGTTGAATTACCGAGTCAATTCTTAGAAAATTGGTGCTGGCAGCCTGAAGCTTTAGAATTTATTTCAGGTCATTATCAAACTGGCGAACCATTACCACAAGAAATGCTAGAAAAAATGCTTGATAGCAAAAACTTCCAAGCTGCATTATTTATTCTGCGTCAGTTAGAATTCGGTTTATTTGATTTTAAATTACATAGCGAAAAAACACCTGATATTTTAGAAACTTTAAAACAAGTCAGAGAACAAGTTGCAGTAGTACCAACCGTAGATTGGGGACGATTCCCTCACGCATTTAGTCATATTTTTGCAGGAGGTTATGCCGCGGGTTATTACAGTTACCTATGGGCTGAAGTTTTATCTGCTGATGCGTTTTCTCGCTTTGAAGAAGAAGGTATCTTCAATGCAAATACAGGTAATGCTTTCCTAGATAATATATTATCTCAAGGTGGCAGTGATGAACCAATGACATTATTCAAAAATTTCCGTGGTCGTGAACCGCAACTTGAGGCATTACTTCGTCACTATGGTATCCACTAAAGTTAACACTGCTCAGCTCAAAAAGTTAGCTGAGCAGTGGCTATTCGAGCATCCTGATCTTCCATTTACTCTCGTTAATCAAAACAATCAACTTGAGTTACAAAAAACTGATGAACCTAAATTAGGCGCAATCGCAGTTAATTTTGTGTCTGGAGCGATGGCACATCGTCGTCAATTTGGTGGTGGTCGTGGTGAAGCGATAGCTAAAGCTGTTGGCGTTAAAGGTAATTATTTACCCACTATTATTGATGCAACAGCTGGATTAGGAAGAGATGCATTCGTATTAGCTTCTATTGGTTGCCATGTTACTATGTTTGAGCGACATCCTGTTGTTGCTGCCTTGTTAGAAGATGGGCTTAATCGTGCTTATCAAGATCCAATCATTGGTCAGCAATTACAAAAACTGTTACATTTAATTTATAATTCAAGTTTACTTGGGCTCAATTCACATCAAGAAAAACCTGACGTTGTTTATCTTGATCCGATGTTTCCGCATCGACAAAAAAGTGCATTAGTGAAAAAAGAGATGCGCATTTTTCAACAATTAGTTGGTAACGATCTCGATGCAGAAAGCCTACTTGAACCCGCAAGACGATTAGCTAAAAAACGCGTTGTGGTTAAACGACCTGATTATGCACCATTTTTAGCCAATCAAAAACCAACGGCAGAAATTAAAACTAAAAATCATCGTTTTGATATTTACACACCATGTTTATAGGAATAGTATTTGAATATGCGACTGGATAAATTTCTAGCTCACCATCTAGGGGTAAGCCGAACAATAATCAATAAAGAACTGAAAGCCCAAAAGGTAACTGTTAATGGAACTGTTGTAAAATCTGGTGCTTACCATATCTCAGATGATCAAATTGTAGAATATGATGGTTTCGAAATTATACCTATTACCGAAAATCGTTATTTCATGCTCAATAAACCACAAGGTTATGTTTGTTCTACTGATGATCCTGATCATCCAACTATCCTCTATTTTATTGATGAACCTATGTCTGAAAAGCTGCATTCAGCAGGTCGACTGGATTTAGACACCACTGGGCTAGTTTTATTAACCGATGATGGTAAGTGGTCACATCGCATTACTTCTCCTAAACATCATTGTGAAAAAGTTTATCAAGTAACCGTTGAGCAACCTCTTAATAATGATCTTATTGAGATATTTAAACAAGGTATTCAGCTAAAAAGTGAAAAAACACTTACTCAACCAGCTAAATTAGTTATCCTTGATGATTACCATGCAGAACTTACAATAAGTGAAGGCCGATATCACCAAGTGAAACGAATGTTTGCAGCTGTAAATAACCATGTCACCCAGTTGCATCGTAAACAGATTGGCAATATTATTCTTGATATACCTGAGGGCGAATACCGCCCTCTTACTCAAGATGAGATCAATTCGTTTAATTAGCCGTTTGATTCTTAACTAATGTTTTCTTTTACTAGGTTTTATTGTTAAAACTTAGTAACTTTGTATCCAAAGGAATGACAACGTGCAAACACAAGAACCACAAGTAGAAATTAAAGTTTCTAAACAAGCACTTATCTTTATTCTTGGTTTCATTTCAATGTTAATGCCATTATCTATTGATATGTATTTACCAAGTATGCCAACTATTGCGAACAAATTTAATGTCGCCGATTCAACTGTGCAGTTGACAATCAGTTTCTATTTATTAGGATTTTCATTAGGTCAGCTTTTGTTTGGTCCACTCACCGATAGTTACGGACGAAGAAAAGTTTTAACTGCTGGACTAATTATTTTCATAATTGCAGCATTATGTTGTGGTCTTGCTGCTAATATAAATCAGTTAATCACAGCCCGATTTTTTCATGGAATAGCAGCATCAGCAACCACTATTGTTATTAATGCACTAATGAAAGATATCTATCGCGATCGTGATGATTTTTCTAAAATGATGTCTTTTGTAACATTGATATCGAATGTTGCCCCATTACTCGCACCGATTATTGGTGGTTTTATTCTTTATTGGTTCGATTGGCAAGCTAACTTCTATGCGCTCTGCTTAATGGCGATTATTTGTTTTGCATTAGTAACAATCAATATCCCTGAGACATTAGCCAAATCCAAACGTGATAAATTCAGTATAATTCGAATTTTAAGCAACTTCATTGCCCTATTTAGACATAGACAAGTGTTTACTTACATGATGATTGGTGCATTTTCCGGAGCCGGATTATTTTCATTTCTAAGTTTAGGACCATTTGTCTATATGAACTTACATGGTGTTGCATCAACCAATTTCGGCTATTACTTTGCTATTAATGTTATGGTCATGGTTTCAATGAATACACTCAATAGCCGTATTGTAAAACGGGTTGGTTCTATTAAGATGATACAGTTAGGCTTACTCCTCCAATTTATTACAGCTATAGGTATGGCTACAGTGAGTATATTTGACTTAGGTTTTGTCTTTTTAGTGGCATGTATTGCTGGTTATATCGGTTGTATTTCAACCATAGGTGGTAATTGCATGGCTGTAATACTCGATTATTATTCTCATATAGCAGGCACAGCCTCCTCGCTTGCAGGCACAATCCGCTTTGCCGTCGCTGGTGCTATCGGAGTCTTACTTTCAACACTCGTTTCAACTCATAATACAGCAACTGTTACGAATAATTTAACAGAATGGCTAATGGTTGGCTCAATGGTTATCTGTAACTTTTTTGCGGCCGGATTGTTTTTGAGTGTCAAAAATATAAAAAGGAATTAACCATGATTTATCAATTAGAAAATCTAAAACCACAAATTAATTCTAAGTGTTTTATTGCTAAATCAGCAGACATCATTGGTGATGTTATTTTAGAAGAAGGCGTATCTATATGGTTTAACGCAGTTTTGCGAGGTGATATCGCAACGATTCATATTGGTAAAAATAGTAATGTTCAAGATAACAGTACTATTCATACAGAAACTGACATTCCCTGTATTGTTGGTGAGAATGTCACCGTTGGCCATAATGTTATTTTGCATAGTTGTAATATTGAGGATAATAGTTTAATTGGTATGGGAAGTACTATTTTAAACAATGCTAGAATTGCCAAAAACTGCCTAGTAGGTGCTAACTCACTAGTTACACATAGTCTGCCTTATGAGGAAGGTTGTTTGATTATGGGATCTCCAGCTAAAATTATTCGTAAACTCACAGATGAAGAAATTCAAGCAAATATTAAAAATGCTCAACATTACGTGTTGAATGCAAAAAGATTTAATCAAACCTTAACGCTATCGAATTAATAGTTGCTAATAAATTAGTTTTTATACACCTTTCACGCTATGAGTAGGTTCAATTTATGATAAAATACTCAAAATTTTTAATTAAGATAGTTTTTAGGTACGTGTTTGAAAAAATCTAAAATTACAAGAAGACAGATTGTTGCACAATTAATTCTATTATCATTAATAGGCTTATCTGTTTACTTATTTTTATCACTGTTTACTTATAACCCATCAGATCCTGGCTGGTCACGTACAGCTTGGCACTATCCTATTAGCAATTTAGGCGGTTATATTGGTGCATATATTTCTGATATCTTATTTCAGTTTTTTGGATTAATCGCCTATAGTTTACCGGTTATTATTATCTTTTTTTGTTTACAATTAATGGGTTACTTTTACCGTCATGCCAGTGATCCTATTAACTATTTTAGTGTTTCATTCCGAATTATCGGCATTTTAGCTTTTGTACTTAGTTGTTGTGGTTTTTTTGCTCTTAATATTCGCGATCCAGAACAATTCCAAGCAGGTGGTTATTTAGGTTCGATAGTAATTGAAAGCCTTCTACCTGTTATGAGTAGCTTAGCTACCTCTCTAGCTTTGCTTGCAACAACACTAGCATGTATTACGCTTTTAACTGGTTTCTCTTGGCTTTATCTGTTTGAAAAAATTGGTGCTTTAGTTATGTTCATCTTGTCACCAATAAAATGGTTATTTACTCCGGATAAAGTTTCACAACCAGCTGATTCGAATCAAGAAGACAAATTAACAACAGAAAAACAGCCACAGTTTGATCTACCTATTGATGTTGATACTAGCGATAATATTGACTCAACCAAATTGGCGACAGAATCAGATATTAGTACAACTAAAGCTATTTCATTAAAAGATGATGAAGTATTTATAAAAACTGCTGCTCAATTATTGCAATCTATTGAGGCAAATACATCTCCTAACGAAACCAACCAACCGACTAACGATATATCTAAAAAAGAAATGGATCCTGACGCGATTTTAGCGCGAATGGAAACTATTTTGAAAAATATGAATGAAAGCACCACGAGTGATATGAGTTCAACAGAATCTGATGGAGAAATTAATAGTCGTGAGGTCTTAGAACCTTTTGAAGAAGATAAATACGCTATTGCCGATGCACCAAGTAAACCTTTATTCACTATGGAGCATAATGAGCCAAAAATTAATCTAAATCATATTGCATCTCAAGATTCAGTTGATCCAATTGTAATCGAACCTTTAGCGGAAACATCACCAAGTATTACACCTGAATATCATAATACTAATGATATTCCAGCCGAATTTGAGATACCCGAAGATGTTGATATATCACTTCTTAAAGAAGAAAATCCTCTCATTGATGACATATATCAAAATGAGGTAGTAAACGAATCAAATGAACAACAAACTAATAATGAAATAAAAGAAGTTATGGATGAGGATGAGGAAGAAAGCCTTATTCATCCTTTGCTAAAACGCAATGATAAGCCTTTACCAAAACCAACAACGCCGTTACCTTCGTTAAATTTATTAACGCCACCACCAACAACTCGAATTGAAGTTGATCACGCGGCATTAAATGCAATGTCAGAGCAAATCGAAAAAAGCCTCTCTGATTATCGAGTAAAAGCTAGAGTTGTCGATTATTTACCTGGCCCCGTTATTACTCGCTTCGAAATTGAACTTGCACCAGGCATTAAGGCAGCAAGAATTTCGACACTTGACCGAGATTTAGCTCGCTCATTATCAATGCCTTCAGTACGGGTGGTCGAGGTTATTCCAGGTAAACCGTATGTCGGAATTGAATTACCAAATAAAAATCGACAAACTGTTTATTTCAGAGAAGTATTAGATAGTCCACAATTTAAAAATGCACAATCTCCTTTAACAATTGTATTAGGAAAAGATATCGCAGGACAATCAGTGGTTGCAGATTTAGCTAAAATGCCACATTTATTGGTTGCAGGAACGACCGGTTCAGGTAAATCAGTAGGTGTTAATGCCATGATATTAAGCATTTTATACAAATCACAACCTGAAGATGTTAGGTTTATAATGATTGATCCTAAAATGTTAGAACTATCTATCTATGAAGGGATTCCTCATCTATTGACCCAAGTAGTAACTGATATGAAAGATGCGGCTAATGCACTTAACTGGTGTGTTAATGAAATGGAGCGTCGCTATCGATTGATGTCAGCATTGGGCGTTCGTAACATTGCTGGTTTTAACGAAAAAATCAAACTTGCCGAAGAAATGGGACGACCAATTCCAGATCCTCTTTGGAAACCCACTGATAGTATGGATCTTGAAATGCCAACGCTTGAAAAACTTCCATATATTGTGGTTATGGTGGATGAATTCGCCGACTTAATTATGGCCGTTGGAAAAAAAGTCGAAGAGCTCATTGCACGGCTTGCGCAAAAAGCTCGAGCGGCTGGCATCCACTTAGTGCTTGCAACCCAACGCCCATCAGTTGATGTGATTACTGGTTTAATCAAAGCCAACATACCAACTCGAATAGCATTTACTGTTTCAAGCAAGATTGATTCACGTACAATCTTAGATCAAATGGGGGCTGAATCACTTCTAGGTATGGGTGACATGCTCTATTTAGCACCCAATAGCTCAATTCCTATTCGTGTTCATGGCGCATTTGTACGTGATGAAGAGGTTCATGCAGTTGTACAAGATTGGAAAGCGCGTGGCACACCTAAATATATCGAGAATGTAACAGTTTCAACTGATGATAATGAAGGTAATAGCTTTGATATGACCGACGAAGAACTCGATCCACTTTTCGATCAAGTAGTAGCATTTGTGGTTGAAACCCGTCGAGCATCAATATCAAGCGTCCAACGCAAATTTAGAATTGGTTACAATCGCGCTGCACGAATAGTAGAACAAATGGAAGTTGAAGGCATTATAAGTGCGCCAAGTCATAATGGTAATCGCGAAGTACTTGCACAAGCATCACCTAATGATTATTAGGCTAAATTTCAATAGTAAACCATTTAACTAATAAGATAGTGTGTCACTATATAAAATTTTAAGTGGTCTGCTTTCTAAATTTTAACCAGTAAATCATTGATAAAATTGCGCCTATTATTGCTATACCGGCTAAGGCAAAATAGGCGATTATCATCGACCATTTCAAACTAATTATTCCAACAATAATTGGAAATAGAGTCATACCTAGTGCATAAATAGCTTGAAATAATCCCATGGCAGCAGAACGAGCATACGATGGCACATCTATCATCGCTTCAAAATTTAAAAACGAAAATAGTATACCAGTCCCTATACCAGGGATAATTTGCAATAGAAGAATAATATAAACAGAAGAGACCTGAGGTACTAAAATACAATAAAGTGCTAGTAATAGAAAAGATAAAATTACCCAGCTTGAAATTCTCATCAGATTAATCCACTTAGTCGCCCCCAATTTAGCAAATAGAACTGAAGATAACATATAGACAATTGAAGAAATGCCAATTAAAAAGGCATTCCCCCCTAAATCACTCAATATCTGATTAGTAAAAGACATTGTGGTAGACATTTGAATGCCTTGCTGAATTAAAGCAAGAAATGAGAAAAACAATAATTTTCGATTACATAATGCGCTAAACAAAAGATGATAGTTAAAATCATGATGGATCTTTTCCGGATATTTTAGCTTTATTGCTAAAATAAAAGCCAATAACCCACTAAAGCAACTAAGTACACAAATTCCTACCATATGAATATAATCATACAATAATGTACTTGTTAAAAAGGCTAAAAACACACCTAGATTATTAACCATTATAATTAAACTAGTTGCATACCCTTTTTTAGATTTAGGATAAAAACCTAAAAAAAGCACCATAAAAGAGATCCACATTGCACTGGCGAAACCTGAAATTATATTACCAACGAGAAAACCAGTTCCATTCGGTTCAATAATACGAATCACCGATGCAATTCCAGCAAAAAAGGTGCCTAATACAATAAAAATTTTATGTTTCTCTTTTACATTGGCTAATAAACCAACCGGCAATCTTAAGAATAATTGCGAAAATCCATAAGCACTGACCACCATTCCGATCATAGTAGTCGATATATTTATCGCCGCAAGATAAGGGGTTTGATAAGGAATATAGATATATTGCGCATACCAGAAAAAAAACACAATACACAACAATAAATAAGACTTCTTCTTGGCTGACTTCATTTATCCACAATTTTAATACTGATAATTTTTTGTTCTAAAAATATATCTAAATAAATTATTTAGCAATAATTATGACAAACTTGTCTAAGTTTTTAAACTATGCTAGCTTGAAGTGAATTAAAAAGTGATAAAAATTGATCTTACTAAATTCATAATACAAACATCTTAACTTTATGATTTATATAATAATGATTTTTTTTAGTGTATTAAGCTTTTTTATCAATGAATAACCATTCTTTAAGTAATGGAGAAAATAATGGACTATCAAAAAATTGCACAGCAAATACTTGAATTAGTAGGCGGTAAAGAGAATATTATCAACTTAACACACTGCTTTACTCGCTTACGGTTTCAATTAAATGACAGTAAAAAAGCTAATCGCGAAAAATTATTACAGACAGAAGGTGTGATTTCCGTTGTTGAAAGTAGTGGACAATACCAAGTAGTATTAGGCAATAAAGTCACCAAAATTTATGAGCAACTCCTCCCTCTAATTGGCGAGTTAGAACAAAGTAATCAAACGGAACCTAAAGTTTCATTAGGGGTAAAAATACTTAATGCTTTTGCAGCTATTTTTACACCAATCATCCCAGCTATTGCAGCATCAGGTATGTTAAAGGGAATTTTAGCTATAGCGGTTATGATAGGTAATTATTACTATCAAACTGATATCAAAACTTATAACACCTACACGATTTTACATGCTGCATCAGATGCAGTTTTCTACTTCATGCCAATAATACTTGGCTATACCGCTGCTAAAGTATTTAAAGCTCATGAATTTATATCGATGATAATTGGTGCAACATTATGTTATCCATCAATTGTCAATTTAATGGCTAGTAAAACTGAAGTCACTCTATTTACCATTGAATTAACCAAAGCAAGTTACACGTCTAGCGTTATCCCAATTATATTAGCGGTATTTATTTTAAGTTATGTACAAAGATTTTTGGAATATATTATCCCTGAAGTATTAAAAATTATCATGGTGCCAACTTTTTCATTACTTATCATGATACCAGCTACTTTACTTATTTTCGGTCCTATTGGCATCTATATTGGCGAATTTATAAACTGGATCTATTACTACATTATGGGCGTTAGCCCTATATTATTAGGAGCATTTATTGGTGGTGTATGGTGTATTTTAGTCATCTTTGGCGCACATCGTGCTATTGTACCAATCGGCATTAATGACGTAGCTCAAACTGGACGCCAGAACTTACTTGCTTTCGCTGGAGCGGCGAACTTTTCACAAGCTGGAGCCGCATTAGGTGTATTTTTCAAAACCAAAAATAAAAATTTAAAAACCGTTGCCGCATCGGCAACAATCACAGCCTTGTTCGGCATTACTGAACCAGCGATTTATGGTGCTAACTTAAGATTGAAAAAACCAATGATTTGTGCGGTTGTGTGTGGTGCACTTGCTGGAGGATTAATGGGTTGGGGAGGATCTTATGGTACAGCCTTTGCCAACCAAGGGGTATTAACAATACCTGTTTATGCGGAAGCAGGTACAAAAGCGTTCTTATGCTATTTAATTGGTATAGGCTTTGCATTTTTTGGTTCATGCATTATGACGATGATTGTTGGATTCAATGACATACCAAACGAAGAAGAATCAAAGACAATTCGAACTCCATTAACCACTGATACAACTATTCTATCACCTGTTGAAGGCGAGGTAATCCCTTTAAATCAAGTCAAAGATGAAGTATTTGCTTCAGGAGCGATGGGCAAAGGGATAGCGGTTTATCCTAAGGTAGGAGAAATAGTTGCTCCAGCAGATTGTACAGTATCAGTACTCTACCCTACTTTACATGCTATTGGTCTAACATTAGATAATGGTATTGAACTGTTGATTCACATTGGAATTGATACCGTTAAATTACAAGGTAAATATTTTCAATCCTATGTACAAGCAGGTCAACACATTACAAAAGGAACCAAAATAGTTTCATTTGATATTGATAAAATAAAAGAATTCGATTTAACGACTTCGGTTATTGTCGCTAATTCGGATCAATATAAAAATATAGAATATTGTCAAGAAGATCACGTCAGTAAAAAAGACAATTTATTATTTATTCAAGTTTAGAGGTTAATATATGAAAGCTTTTGCTAAGGATTTTTGGTGGGGAGCATCATCTTCTGCCTTTCAAATTGAAGGTGGATGGGATGCTGATGGAAAAGGGATGACCGTTGCTGATTATAACTCATTTCAACGCTCTGCAGTGCAAGCCGATAGCAAAGTTGCCAGTGATTTCTATCATCATGTAGAGAGTGATATTGCTTTGTTTAAAGAATTGGGATTAAAGACTTATCGTTTTTCAATATCATGGGCACGTATTATTCCTGATGGGGACGGTGAAATAAATCAAGCTGGGATTGATTTTTATAATCGAGTAATTAACGAATTAATCAAAAATGATATCATTCCATTTATTACCCTTTATCACTTTGATTTACCATTTGCCTTAGTTGATAAATATAATGGTTGGCAAGACCGCTGTTGTGTCGATGCGTTTAGGCGCTATGCTCAGGTCTGCTATAAAGCATTTGGTGATCGGGTAAAAAACTGGCAAATCAATAATGAACAAAATTTGATGATTCGTGTTAATGAACGAATGAACATGTACAAAGTCGCACCAGCCGACACAGAAAAAGTGAGAGCTCAAATGGATTATCACATGTTTGTTGCTCATGCGATGGCAACAAATGATTGTCATGAACTAATTACTGGAAGCAAAGTAGGACCAGCGGTATCATCCACCATGACCTATCCTGCAAGTAATAAACCAATGGATGTTTGGGCAGCTAAAATGAATGATAATTTTAAAACTAATTATGCCCTAGATATGTACTGTTTTGGTGATTATCCGGGATACTACAAACATTATTTGCAACGTTGTGGTATCTACCCTATTACACAACCAGAAGATGCCGGAATATTAAAAAAAGCTAAACCTGATTTTATTGCCGTAAATTACTATCGAACATTAGTCGCAAGCTATTTATCGGAAGATGATGCTCATCCATTTGGCACTAAAGAAAAAGATATTGATTTCGATCTATATGGCTATTTCAAGATCGAGAAAAACCCAAATTTAACCGCTTCTACTTATGGTGCACAAATTGACCCGATGGGGTTGAGACTAGTATTAAATGAATATTATCGCCAATATCGTTTACCATTAATTATTACTGAAAATGGATTAGGTACTCCAGATACATTAACTGCTGACAATAAAGTACATGATGATTATCGAATTGATTATATCAAATCGCACATATTAGCTTGTCATGATGCAATTGAAGATGGGGTTGAACTATTTGGATATTGTCCATGGTCAGTAATTGATTTACTAAGTTCTCATCAAGGTTTCAAAAAACGTTATGGCTTTATTTATGTTGATCGAGATGATCATGACTTAAAAACACTTAATCGAATTAAAAAAGATAGTTTTTATTGGTATCAGCAAGTCATCAAAGACAATGGTATTAAAGATTAAAAACAGGGATGGGCTTTAAAAAAGCCCATCATGATAGTTGTTGAAACAAACAGCTATACTGGAAATCATTGTTTGCCTAATCTTGTCATAACTTCAAATATGAACTACATCATTGTATTAGCCTGATAATAATTCAGTTTTATTCTAAATTAGATGATTTATAGATATGGAGTGATATTGAATTTTTGAGTTGAGGAACGGGGTTTTTGAGGCAAATATAAACACTAATTTAACCACTTTAGTTAATCAAAAAGTAAAATAGTGCATTATTATGAAAGTAAAGGAAAATAGGATTGATAAAATCAATTATTTCTCAATCCTATTGATCAGCAGATAAAATTTAGATTTGAGCTAGTGCTTGTTCTAAATCATTAAGAAGATCACTGATATCTTCAAGACCAACCGAAATACGTAATAATTGATCGGATATACCTGCGGTTTTACGTGCTTCAGCACTAATTCCTGAATGAGTCATAGTTGCAGGATGACAGATTAAACTTTCCACGCCACCAAGTGATTGGGCTAATGTAAATATATTGAGTGCATTTAAAAATTTCGGCATAACATTAGCATCACCTACTAATTCAAAACTTAGCAGTGAACCAAAACCTTTTTGTTGTCTTTTCGCAATATCATGTCCAAGATTTGAAGGTAATGATGGATGAAAAACTTTTGCAATTTTAGGGTGATTTGCTAAAAATTCTACCACTTTTTGCGCATTTTCTTGCTGTAATTTAACTCTTGCTGCTAGCGTTCTTAAACCACGTAATAACAAATAACTATCAAATGACGAGGTAGATGTTCCGATATTATTGGCCCACCATAGTACATCCGTTGCCAATTGTTGATCTTTAAACACCAATATTCCAGCGAGTAAATCTGAATGGCCATTTAAAAACTTAGTACAAGAATGGCTAACAATATCAGCACCAAGCTCTAATGGTTTTTGTAAAATTGGCGTCATAAAGGTGTTATCGACTAAAACCAAAGCACCAACCGCATGAGCTTGTCGAGTGATCGCTTCTATATCGACAACTCGTAACAAAGGGTTACTTGGTGATTCAATTAAGACTAATTTAGGTTTTAAGCTAAGTGCTTCTTTCAAAGCAACAGAATCTGATTGGTCAACAAATTTTGTTTTAAAATAGCCTTTTTGACTCAAACTATTAAATAATCGATAACTACCGCCATAACAGTCATGAGGCGCAACAACAACATCATTTGGACTAAGTAAGGCAACGCTAATTAGATGTATTGCTGACATACCGCAATTAGTTAA
Organism: Gilliamella sp. B2785; assembly: GCF_026537005.1. Taxonomy (NCBI): domain Bacteria; kingdom Pseudomonadati; phylum Pseudomonadota; class Gammaproteobacteria; order Orbales; family Orbaceae; genus Gilliamella; species Gilliamella sp. B2785. The sequence continues at coordinate 94,772 of NZ_JAFNNC010000003.1, forward strand.
AATAGCATCCGCCCCACCTTCTAATTTAGCAACGGTTTCTTCGACTAATCGTCTACTTGGATTGGATTTGCGACCATAATCAAACTTCCTCGGTGTTGCAAACTCTTCATAACGATAACATGTTGAAGGCGTAATAACAGGAACTACGCTACCAAATTGATCATCTGTATTAATTCCACCACGAACAGCTATCGTGCCTTGGCTAAAATTAGCACCTTGTCTTAGATTTTTAGAATCACTAGCCATAACAACCTTCCTACCAAGCATTTTATATATCTAATAATTGTATAAGAATAGCACAATAAAAAAAGACGTCAACATGTCTAGACGTCTAACTATCTTGGTGTATAGATTGCAGCTAAATAAAAAAAACGCTAAAATTACCCACATTATTTGTGATGTGATTTGGTGAAAAATATGATGGAATGGAACGGCGATTATATCAGCCCTTATGCTGAACATGGTAAAAAAAGTGAACAAGTAAAAAAAATTACAGTCTCAATTCCGTTGAAAGTACTTAAAATATTAACTGATGAGCGAACAAGGCGACAAGTCAATAACTTACGTCATGCAACGAATAGTGAATTATTATGTGAAGCCTTTTTACACGCTTATACTGGTCAACCACTCCCTTGTGATGAAGATCTTCAGAAAGATCGTGATGATGGAATTCCACAACAAGCACAAAAAATGATGAGAGATTTAGGCATCGATCCGGATTTAATCGACGAATGATTGAATTAAAAATAAAATAGTAGATACAAAAAAGGCGCTTAAAGCGCCTTTTTGACAACGTTAGTTTAGTAAAACTATTTTTTACCACCAACCATTGCAAAACGTTGTTTGAATTTATCAACACGTCCGCCAGTTGCAACATCACGTTGTTTACCAGTATAAAACGGGTGACATTCACCACATACGTCAAGATGAATATCATGACCAATAGTTGAATGAGTTTTAATTGTGTTACCACAAGAACAAGTTGCTGTAATTGCAGTGTATTCTGGATGGATACCTTCTTTCATAATAAACCTCTAAAGTTTGTTCGTATCGCTATATAAACGGCTTAATCGCAAAATCTATACACCATACGAGTGTTAAATAACATGATAAGGGTGCGAATTATACGTCCTATATGAAAGATAATCAAGTAATAATCGACCAATCTAAACCGGTAATTGCCCGATAGTTACTTGAAGTTCAATCTTTTCTCCATTTCGCAAAACTAATATGGGGACGATTGTTCCTGGTTTCAACTCTGCAATTTGATCCATAGTTTCTACTATGGATTTTACTGGTTTATTATCAACCATAATTAATATATCATTTGCTTCAACGCCGGCCTGTAATGAAGGTCCTTCAGCATTGGTAACTAATATACCTAATACCTTCGGTAAATCACTAGGATTTTGCGTTGGGGCGAATTCTAACCCATCAATGCCAATATAACCTCGAATTACTTTCCCATCTTGAATTAATTTATCCATTATTTTAACGGCTAATGCTGTTGGGATGGCAAAACCAATTCCTTCAGGAACATCATTACCTAGATTTTTAGCAAATGTTAATGTATTAATGCCTACCAACTCACCTTTAGTATTTACTAAAGCTCCACCTGAATTACCATGATTAATTGATGCATCAGTTTGAATAAAGTTTTGTCGACGATATGGGCTTAATCCGTCACGCCCTGTCGCACTAATAATACCTTGGGTAATCGTTTGACCGATGTTATATGGATTACCAATAGCTAAAACAACATCACCAATTTTGGGGTCTCGTTTAGAATTAATAGGTATGACCGGGATATTAGTTGCCTCTATTTTAAGCACAGCAATATCAACCAACTTATCGGAACCTACAGGTAATGCTTCAAAAATTCGACCATCTTGCAAGGCAACAATAATTTGTTCAGCTCCATCAACAACATGATAATTGGTAATGATATAGCCATACTCACTCATAATTACACCAGAACCTAGCGGTGTAATTGGGCCATCTTGTGATTGTTTTGGAACAGAATTAATCGATCGACTGTAGATATTTACTACTGCTGGAGCAGCAATCTTAACCGCGTCAGAATAACTCATAGGTTCTTCATTAAAAATAGATCTGGAAAAATCTGATTGTGTTCCATTTCTTAAAGAAGGGAAAATAATGAGTAATACTATCGCTAACACACCACCAATTAATATTGGCCAAAGAAACTTTTTAAGCATAATTATTATTATAAAGATGAGAATAGTTGATAGGATTCTATCATATCTAACTGATGGTTAAAATGAAGTTTTCGTCGATGCAAAGCATCGACGATTTTTAGCTATATAATTACTTAGCGTAAGATAAGATATAGACGGCTATCTCCTCGGACAATATTTAAAGCGATTGCAGAAGGATTGCTATCAATCACTTTACGTAGTTCAGAAATACTATTAACTCTAGACTTATTGACCCCTGTGATAAGATCACCTTCTTGTAAACTTAAACGTGAAGCAGGAGAGTTTTTAACAATACTCTCAATTAATACACCTTTTTGTCCTTTTATATCACCATTAACAAGTGTTGCACCTTCAAGTGCCGGATGTAAAGATTTTGCTTCGGTACTGGATGCATCACCGTTTTTCAATTTAACCTCAACAGAAATCTCTTTGCCATCTCGAATCAAACCTAATTTAACTGTACGACCAGCTCCAGTTGTCGCGATTTTTGCGCGTAACTCTGCAAAACTATCAACCGGTTTACCGTCCATAGAAATGATGACATCACCAGATTTAATTCCTGCCTCTTTTGCAGCAGAATCATCTATAACTTCACTAACAAAAGCACCTTTTTGTACTTCAAGGTCAAAAGCTTTAGCAATATCTGATGTTAATTCATTACCTTTTATACCTAAAACACCTCGTTTAACTTCACCATACTCAATAAGTTGAGAAGTCAAACTTCTAACCATATTACTAGGTATAGCGAAACCAATTCCTACATTACCCCCACTTGGCGCAATAATAGCAGTGTTTATCCCAACTAGTTCACCATTTAAGTTAACTAAAGCACCACCGGAATTACCTTGGTTAATTGACGCGTCAGTTTGAATGAAATTTTCAAAGCCATCCATACTTAACCCACTACGAGCTAACGCAGAAATGATACCTGAAGTAACAGTTTGACCGATACCGAATGGATTACCAATCGCAACAACGTAATCACCAACTCGCGTTTTATCTGAGTCAGCAAGTTTAATTGAGGTTAATTTTTTTGCATTATCCACTTTTAATAAAGCAATATCACTTTGTGGATCTTTACCAATTAGTTTTGCTTGATATTCATGACCATCATTTATTACTACCGTAATTTTATCGGCGCTATCAATTACATGATTATTGGTAACAATATAACCTTTTTCAGCATCAATAATGACACCAGAACCTAATCCCGAGAAAGGCCTAGATTGACTATCCGGATAGCCGAAAAATCGTCTAAATTCTTCCGGCATATTATTTTGCATTTGAGCAGTGCCTTCAACTTTAATACTTACTACCGAAGGTAAAACGGTTTCCAACATTGGTGCCAACGATGGTTGTTGTTGGTTATTATCCGTTGGTAAAAATGGGAATGCCGCATTGGCATTAGATAATGTAGCTAAACTTAAACCTAAACTTAATGCAATTATACTTAATAATTTTTTTGGTTTTCGTAAAGAATGACTCATCATAAAACTCTCTTATTTAAGAAATTTGATATTTAAAACATAAATAGCCTAATAAAACTAAGAAATGTTGAAAATTAATTAAGATTTCACTTCATCATTTTTGAATAATCCTGAAGGATTATCTGAATAGTCTTTAGGCTGCTTTTCAAGTGTTAATTCATTTTTGACACTGATATCATTATTGACAGCTTCTAAATCAATCATAGGCATATCATCAGAAGTTACAAATTGCCCAGAAGTTTCAGCAATATGTTGATATAAGCGACGAAAATCTTTGGCCATATTATCCAATATTTCAGCACTATGAGAAAAATGTTTAACCATCATCTGTTTTTGAGATGCTAATTCTTCTTGGGCTTGTTCCAATTCGCGTTTAACTTTGGCATATTTACGTCCTTTTTGAGAAACAAAATTGATGAAAATTATACCCACAATAAAACCAATTATTAGGCCGATGATAATATAGGTCATCATACTTTTATCCATATTTCACTCCTGTATCTTCTCATTTATTATTTCTAAATATTGTTTAGCTTATTTTGCATGGTTAGCAAGTTTTATCAATTGTTTTTTTAGTTTTTCAGGTGCTTGCTCAGCCAAAGCATTTAAATATATTGCTGTTTGAATCGTAATCACATTATTAATTTTAGCATTCTTATTTGAAAAATTAACTAATTGTGAGTTATTTGTCGCAATAGTGGGATTAATCTTATATTGAATAGAGGATAACGAAGGTAAGATTTTTTGACGTATACCTGAAATCAAATTACTTTGTTCGTATTTTATTCTTGTTAACCAGTTAGCTGAACTAACCTCAAGAATAAGAATACCTTGACGATAATTTGCGACTCTATATTGCTGTTGTAATGGAGAAGGCAATAACTCATTAATTACATCCGCTAATTTAGCCAATGCAAATGTTCTTTCTTTTATCTCAGATAACCAAGATTGTTGTGACAAAATCGACGGTAATATTTGTGGCTGGTTATAACGCATCTATTATGTTTATCCTTACATTCTTAAAGTCACGTTAACTTTGTATATAAAATACAACTGTAAATAATTTACCTTATTTCATAAAAAATGTCCTGCTATAAAAATAAATTTACAGTTTTTTAAATCTTCATTAAGGCATAATAGAAAATAAATTTCAAAATAAGGTGGCTTTAATTAAGATTAAAATTTGTGTTCGGAATTTTTCTCATTCCTGAATCATAATACTCTTGGATCAGTTACATTAAATAGTTGATACAATAAAGTAAATCAAATGTTATTAATCCTAATAAAAGCACCAATAAATTAAAATTTATCTTTTAATTCACATTTAAATACTAATTACTTATACACTTTAAAAAGTTTTGAAAGCATAGTGTAAGTAAGTGCATTAGCTTATTGCACTTAAATTAACCTTATTTACTAGCTCATCGTTAATATAAAGTGTACGCAATTCTCCTTTTGGTAAGGTAATGACCAGCTCTTGCCAAGCTGGAATATAACTTCCATTGGCTTTCAAACGAAGATCAATTCGATCATTAGTCGAAACTAACTGCCAATTGATCCATAACCCAACACCATTTTGATAAGCATAACTTTCACCATCATCTTCAAAGAAACAACCTTGAGATGTATGAACACCTTTTGCTGGGAAAACTTTAAACTGTCGATAATCATCGAGTTTATGATTCACATAACCTAGGCGTTTTGAAACAGGAATAATCGAGCCAGCTTTAACTAATAATGGAAATGATTCTAATGGTGCGGGTAAAATTATTGACTGTTTACCACTAAACCACTGATGAGAATGATAACAATACCAACCAACCTGATTGTCTGGTAAATAAACGACTCGCTGACGTTGACCAGGTTCAACAATACTTGCCACTAATAAATCCTTACCTATCATAAAATCATCAGTTTCAATAAATGTCTGTAAATCATGTTCATGATCTAAAAATGTTGGTCTCAACATTGGTTCATCATGTTGGTGAGCTTGCCACAGTAAATTGTAAAAATAAGGCAATAATTGATATCGAAGGCAAATTGTATCGCGAATAATTGGTGTGACTTCAGGATACATCCACGGTTCATTGACGGTATGATCATCATTCCAAGAATGAATGGTAAAACGCGGATTCATAATGCCATTTTGAACCCAACGTACAAATAATTCTGCATCTGGTTTATCACCCGAAAAACCACCTACATCATGCCCGACATTATAAAGACCGGACAAACTCATACCTAATCCCATTCGTATATTGTATTTAAGCGTTTGCCAACTGGTACGATTATCTCCCGACCATGTTTGCACATAGCGTTGAATACCCGCACAACCTGAACGAGAAATTAAATAAGGACGAATAGTTGGGCTATAGCCTTGTTGTGCTTCCATTGAAGCTCTAGACATAAGTAAAGGCATAACTGGACGAATATGTTTGATCGCAATTTCCTGACCAAAGCCATGACAACGAGCTTCACCATCCCACACTTCAAATTCATTATTATCATTCCATGTCGCGTCAATTCCCATCTGCAAAAGCTGCTCAGTAACATTTTGTTTCCACCAATTATAGGCTTGTGGATTGGTAAAATCTAAGTGAGAGCCTTCATCATCCCAAAACATTGAGCGTTCTGGAGCATCAATTTCCGAATCTTTAATAAATAGTCCTTTATCAGCCACTTCTTTATATTTGGGATGATCCTGTAACAAACAAGGCTTAATATTGGCTGCAATTCTCAAACCCGCAGCATGGTAAGATTGGGTGAACACTTTCGGATTAGGGAATTTATCATAATTCCAATTGAACACATAGCGTTTACCATTAATTGATGTATATCCCGAAGAGAGTTGAAATGAATCACAAGCAATGCCATGTTCTTTACACAAATCAATGAAATTTTGCATTTGTTCTTGAGCATTCGGGGCATCGGTATAAAACATTGTTGAACCACTATACCCTAAACTCCATTTAGGACCAAAAAAGGTTTTACCCGTCAGTTTAATGAAAGACTTAGTCACATCGATAATTTTTGGACCCAAAAAGATATAAAAATCGATGTCACCCGCTTCAGCCTGATAACGACGATATGGCAAGTGATAATTATCGTGTTCTGTTCCTAAATCGATCCAACAACTACTTAAATTATCATAAAATAGTCCAAAACTGACTTGATTACGATGCGTAATGGTAAACGGAATATGCTTATAAAGCGGATCGGTATCTTTAGCATTATACCCCATGGCATCAAGATTACGCATTTCAAAACGACGACCAGCACGATTAAGATCCCCGGCTTTATCACCCAAACCATAGTATTGTTCATCTTGATACCTTCGTTGGTAATGTGCAATACCATCACCATGCGGGTTTATTAGATATGCACTGGTACTTCTATCTTCAACCAGAAGTTCCCATTGTTGATTTTTGTTCTTATACTCCCACATTAACGACAGTGGTTGCTTAATTGTCACACGTAATTGTTGTGTGCTTACTGTAATTTGATTATCTGAATGTGACAATTGATATGTTGGTAGCGAAAAACCCTCGGTGCTTAATCTATCTCGTCCTTCTAATGGAACATCGCCATTTGGCGCGATACTCCAAGTTCTGTCCAATGATAAACTTTCCGGTCGCTTAATTAGGACTCGGAACATTCTTTCTTCTAGTACGTATAAGCAAAAACAGTATTTTTCATCCACTAAAAGTTCAATACAGTTATTTTGCTCTTTTTTAAATATCCATTTTTTTAACGTTTTCATTAGACAACCTCTTAATTGGTATCAATTTATTTAAAACATTCAACAACACAGTTAGTCAAACAAGTAAAGCTTTGAGTATATATAGTTACACTGGCATATTATTTATAGATTTTAGTTTGAAAAAAACGATAAGCATTATCAAAACAGATATCCCTAACCATATTCCCAACCAAATCAAAATCAGCAGGGATTTCACCATTTTCCATCCAACTACCGATCATATTGCACAAAATTCGCCTAAAGTATTCATGCCTTGTAAAGGATAAAAAACTACGAGAATCAGTTAGCATTCCTACAAATTGACTTAATAATCCCATTTGTGAAAGCTGTATCAATTGACGCTGCATACCATCTTTTTGATCGTTAAACCACCAGCCCGAACCAAATTGAATTTTTCCTGCAATATTTGAACCTTGAAAGTTACCAGCCATAGTCGCTAAGACCTCATTATCACGAGGGTTTAGACAATACAAAATAGTTTTAGGCAGCTCATCAGTTAAGTCCAAAATACCTAATAATGAAGAAAGTGGTTCAGCGATGGGTCTATCGCCAATCGAGTCAAACCCAGCATCAGGACCAAGCATTTTAAACATTCGTTGATTATTATTACGCAAAGCTCCTAAATGTAATTGCATAACCCAATTACGTTTATGATATTGCTTACCTAACCAAACAAGTACTGCCGTACTAAATTGTGCAATTTCCAGTTCAGAAAGGGACTGATTAGCAAGACGTTTTGCTATTATTTGATCAAGCTGTTTTTCCGAAGGAATATCAGCATAACGGAGAATTTCGATGCCATGATCTGCAGCTTCACAACCATGTTGTTCAAAATGATCTAATCGTTTGGTTAACGCACAAAGTAATTTTTCAAAACTATTAATTTCAATATCAGTTACTTTTCCTAATTCAACAATATAATCAACAAAGCCTGTTAGTTCTATTTTAAAAACTCTGTCTGGTCGCCAACTTGGTCTTACTTTAGTTTTAAATGAAGCATCTAAAGCGATTTGTTTGTGATATTCAAGTGAATCAATAGGGTCATCAGTTGTTCCTACTGCTTTGACATTCATTTGTGTCAAAATACCTCTGGTTGAGAATTCAGCAGTCGCTAATTTATCATTAGCCTCAGACCAAATTTTATCAGCTGTTTTTTCGTTAAGAAGAATATTTTTTATACCAAATGGTCTTTTTAACTCTAGATGAGTCCAATGGTAAATCGGGTTTCCAAGCGTTAAAGGAACAACTTTTGCCCAAGTAAGATATTTTTCATAGTCAGATGCATCACCTGTGATATATTTTTCATCAATTCCAGCTGTCCGTAACACTCGCCATTTGTAATGATCACCAGCTAACCAAATTTCAGCTAAATTACGGAAATTTTTATTTTCAGCGATATCTTTTGGTGGTAAATGGCAATGATAATCGTATATAGGTTGATCTTCAGCGTAATCAAAATAAAGCTTTTGTGCCGCATCAGTTTGTAACAAAAAGTTATCATCTAAGAATTTTTTCATTGTTTTTCTTTCCAATTTATAAAGCTAAATCCTTAATAGTCTGTTTGGCACCTTTTTTCATTAAAGAAAGATAATGTTCTGTTATTTTTTCTCTGAATAATGAATTGGCTGGTAAATCTGATCCAAAAACAGCTTCTAAACTTAATAACGAGTTAACTCTTTCTACCCCTTCATCACTCTCAGCAACAAGTTTTTTCAACTCATCAACCATTGGATCACGAATATCGATTACTTGTTTATGGTCATCAATACCACCAACATATCGCATCCAACCAGCTACCCCTAAAGCTAGTAATGAAAAATCAGAATTATGTTTAATATGCCAACGGATAGAATCAAGTATGCGTTGCGGTAGTTTTTGTGTACCATCCATAGCGATTTGCCATGTTCTATGTTTTAGTGATGGGTTACTAAATCTTTCAATAAGTTTTTCAGCATATTGTTGTAAATTAACGTGCGGTGGAACATTTAAGGTTGGTGCTTGCTGTTGCATCATTAACGATAAAGTCGCTTTTTTATAATTTGCATCATTCATACAATCATTGATATGCTCATAACCAGCTAAATAACCTAAATAAGCTAAGAATGAATGACTACCATTTAGCATTCGAAGTTTCATTTCTTCATATGGCACAACATTATCAACAAATTCAGCACCAGCTTCGTTCCAATTAGGTCGTGAAGTGACAAAATTATCTTCAATAACCCATTGAATAAATGGCTCACAAGCAATACCACACGGATCATACATGCCACCTAATACATCTTGAATTTCTTCTAAGGTTTCAGATGTTGCAGCAGGAACAATACGGTCAACCATCGTACAAGGGAAAGTTGTATTATTTTCAATCCATTTAGCCAGCTCAAGATCGCGAGCATTTGCTAAATCTAAAATAGCTTTCCTCAAAACTAAACCATTTTCTGGCATGTTGTCACATGATAAAGCCGTAAACGATTTCAATCCTCTTTGCATTCTTCTATATAAAGCTTCAACAATAACACCTGGCGCTGACATAGGTTTACTTGGAGAAGCTAAATCTGCTTTGATTAATTCATTATTCAAATCCAAACCAGTCCCACCAGGCAACATACAGTAACCTTTTTCAGTTACCGTTAATGAAACAATTTCGACAATAGGATCAGCCATTTTTTCTAAAATTGTTTCAATACCGTCTGTTGGTGCTAATAATGATTCTTTTACACTTCCAATAATATAGGCTTGTTTAGATGTCGCGCCTTTTTCAAGCACTGTATATAGATGATCTTGTTTTCTAATATCATTGATTAACTCTTCACCACCAACAATATTTACCTCGCAGATAGCCCAATCACTATTACCTTTATTCAATAAACGATCAGTAAATAGTGCCTGATGTGCTCTGTGAAATGCACCAAAACCTATATGTACAATACGAGCGGTCATTTTCTCCCTATTGTATAAAGGTTTATTTTTGATTGATTGTGGTATTTCTAATAAATTCAACATTTTATACACCGTAATTAACTAACTGCAATATTTATTGGTTAGACATATTTTCATTTGTTGACAAAATTTTCATCTTTATTTTTCAATTTTTGTGATTCGCGTCACATTTTTTGGTTTATTTTATAGGGATGTTTGCTAAAATCTTTATAATGGCCGACAATATTGGTAAACCAATTTAAAGATGTAATGGATTTCTTTTATTATTAACTTAGAGGAGTTTAATAATTAGCGTATAATTATCTTCAATAAACTTAATAGTATTCTGAGGATTAAAGATTATGCCAAGAGGCAATCGACTCTATCAAGAAATTGGTAATGAGTTAAAATTGTTATTAAAAAGTGGAACTTTTAAAATTGGTGACCGTCTACCACCAGAAAGAGATATTGCTGAGACCTTTGATGTTAGCAGAACGGTAGTTCGAGAAGCATTAATTATGTTAGAGCTTGAAAAATTAGTTGAAGTAAAAAAAGGCTCTGGTGTTTATGTAATTGGTTTACCAAGCGAGTTCTTGTCTGAAAAAGACAGGGAAATAGAAGAAGAGGATTTTGGCCCTTTTGAATTATTACAAGCGAGACAATTAATTGAAAGTAATATTGCCGCTTTTGCTGCCTCACAAATTGTAAAAGCAGATATTGTAGAGTTAAGAGCTATATTAGAACAAGAACGTCAAATTTTAGAACAAGATGTACTTGATGACTATAGTGCTGATGAAATGTTTCATATTGCAATAGCTCGAGCCACAAAGAACTCAATACTTGAGAGGTTATTAGAAGATCTATGGACAAAACGTTCATCAAGTAAAATGTGGGACCAACTACAAAGTAGAATAACCGATCATAGTTATCGAAAAAAATGGTTATATGATCATGAAAAAATTCTACAGGCATTACAGTTAAAAGATGCAATGGCTGCACGCCATGCTATGTGGCAGCACTTAGAAAATGTTAAACAAACATTAATGACTGTTTCTGACAGTGAAGATCCAAATTTTGATGGTTATTTATTTGACTCTATACCGGTCACTATCGTTAACCAATAGAAACAAATATGCATTGTTTATGGATCTTCATTTTAGAATAATTTTGTAAATGAAGTATCTTTGAGGAGAATTTAAATGGAACAAACAATGCGTTGGTTTGGACCTAACGACCCTGTATCATTGGACGATATTAGACAATCAGGGGCAACAGGAATTGTTACAGCTTTACATCATATTCCCAATGGTGAAATCTGGACAATCGACGAAATTAAAAAACGAAAAAAAATGATTGAAGACAAAGGTCTAACTTGGTCAGTTGTTGAAAGTATTCCTGTTCACGAAGAAATTAAAACCCATTCTGGCAACGTTGAACAACATATTGCCAATTATCAACAATCAATTCGTAATTTAGCCGCTTGTGGTATTGATACTGTTTGTTACAATTTTATGCCAGTATTAGACTGGACTCGCACCGATCTAGGTTATGAATTATCAGACGGTTCAAGAGCTCTACGTTTCGATCAAATTGCTTTTGCTGCATTTGATATTCATATTTTAAAACGACCTAATGCCGAAAAAGATTATTCACAAGAAGATCAGATTTCAGCAAAAAAATATTTTGAAAATATGACGCAAGCCGATAAAGATAAACTTGTTGGAAATATTATCGCTGGGTTACCAGGTGCCGAAGAAGGTTACTCACTAGATCAATTTCGAGCACATCTTGCAACATATGACGGTATTGATAAAGCTAAATTACGTGAGAATTATGCTTATTTCTTGAAAGCTATCGTTCCAGTCGCCGAAGAAGTTGGCGTTGTTCTGACAGTTCATCCTGATGATCCTCCTAGACCTATTTTAGGTTTACCACGCATTGTTTCAACTATTGAAGATATGCAGTGGATAAAAGAAACAGTTGATAGCATTCATAATGGATTCTGCTTCTGTACTGGTTCTTATGGCGTTCGTAGCGATAATGATTTAGTTACAATGGCTGAAAAATTTGCTGATAGAGTTCACTTTATTCATTTGCGCGCAACAGTTCGTGAAGATAATCCATTATCTTTCCACGAAGGTGATCACTTAGCAGGTGATGTTGATATGTATGGCGTAATTAAAGTGCTTATTGCTGAAGAAGAACGACGTAAAAAAGCGGGAATCAAACGTTTAATACCAGTTCGTCCTGATCATGGTCACCAAATGTTAGATGATCTGAAAAAGAAAACGAATCCGGGTTATTCTGCCATTGGTCGTTTAAGAGGATTAGCCGAAATTCGCGGCGTAGAATACGCAATTAAACGTGCATTTTTTGAATAAAACTCCGTTGTTAACACAATCAAAATAAAGCCCAGATAATGGGCTTTTTTACTATTATTGATATCCAAAAATAAAAAAGAGCGTCAACCGCCCTTTTGCATTTATGTTAGGATGTACTTCTTTATTGCATAACTAATATAATAATTTTGGTATTAATCCTTTTGCTTACGCTGATACAACAGTGAACACATAATAATTGCCCCAATAATATCTAAAAAGCCCATAGTAATAAAAAAAGGTTTAAAGCCAATTGTTGCAACAAACTGACCAACAATAATCGTAAATAAGAAACTAGCAATCCAAGCCGAGCTACCACGCAAACCATTTACTGTTGATACTTCTTTGCCATCAAAGTTTTCAATCACTTGAATAGTTAGCATGGCAGATAACATCTGATGCCCCCATGCACCTATAGCAATTAAAGCAATTGCCGCATAAGGACTTTGTGTTAAACTTGCAAACGCCATGGATAACATGAAAAAAGCAGCACCAAGATAAGTTATACAAGCCGAATTCAAACGAGATAAATTAAAACGCTTATTGAGCATACGGGAAAAATAACCGGAGGATAAACCACCAAAATCGGCAGCAAGGAAAGGAATCCAAACAAACATTGCCATCTCTTTTAATTGCATACCGCGTTCAGTTAATAAATAGTAAGGAACCCAAAAATTCACTGCAGCCCAAGCTGGTTCAGCTAGAAAAGCTGGAATAGCAATACCATAGAATTTTTTTTGCAAAATCACTTTTTTAATCGCTTGCCAGATGTTTTTGTTTTGTTGACTCTCTGTGTCATCTTGATCGGATAAAATATATTTTCTTTCTGCCTCACTAATAGACCGGCTTTTCGACGGTTCACTGAAAAAGTAAAGCCATATTCCTGCCCAAATTAACCCTACAGAACCTGGAATTAAGAACGCTAGCTGCCAACCACCAAATTGATGTATCGCATAAATAAGAGGAGGTGCAATCATGGCACCCAATGAAAACCCAACCATACTCCAACCATTAGCAATAGAGCGTTCTTTTTTAGGAAACCATAAACTGACGACTTTAGCATTTGCTGGAGCAACAACAGATTCAGCACCGCCCATAAAAAAACGTAAAATAGCTAATTGAAACCATGTGCCTGCACCCGCATGAAGTATGCACATTATAGACCAAATGATGACCATTATCGCAAAGCCGACTCGTAAACCGATTACATCAATAAACCAGCCTACAACAGGCTGAAAAATGGTATAAGCTAATTGAAAAGCACCAGTAATATACGAGTATTCTTTAGGTGTTATATTTAAATCACGTATAATCTCTTGAGCCATAATACCTAGTGCATTACGATCAATATAATTAAGGATAACACCCGTTGCAAATAAAATGATCATCACCCAACGGACATATCCCCCTGATTTAAAGATGGAACTCATAATATACCTCTAGTTGTAATTTAAACTTCTAACATAAAAAATTTATGTCACACCACATATTGGTAAACCAAATATTACAACTTATTTGTTATATCGTATGCCAAATTTGTTTAAATTTGAGACATTGATCACATTTTATATATAATTGGTATAACAAATAATCCTAAAAATATCATTGTATCATTTGCTTTAAAATAAATTTATACAACTTATTCAATAGATTAACCTACAAAAGTTCGAATAAAGATCGCAAAAAAAAATAGATGTAGAGACCAAAATTGGTAGCCTAATTTTGAAAGATAAAAGCAGCAAATATCTTTTTGACAGTGTTACTTCCAAACAGGTATACTGAAAAGGATATTTTCTACATCTATATCGTTAAGCAGTTTTTTAATAAGCAGTTTAAACATAAGGGGTGTAAAATGGGTATCTTAAATAATATTTTTTCTAAAATATTTCCAAGCGCACAAGCCGCTGTAGGTCATGCAAAAGATGCAGTGAAAGAGCAAGTTGATAAAATCACTGACACCGTTAAAGGCAACACATCAAGTAACAACACAAATAGTAATACTGAACAAAATCAACAAAATACATCAGAAAATAAAAAACCAATTTCTGAAATCGATGTGATGTCAATTTTAGATAATTTAGCTAAAAAATTTCCTGAAAAACTTAACTGGAAGACATCAATTGTTGATTTATTGAAATTATTAGGTATTGATAACAGTTTAGATGCACGTAAAAAATTAGCAACTGAACTTAATTATACCGGTAGTACAGACGATACAGCAGCAATGAATACATGGTTGATTAAAGAAGTTATGAAGAAAATTGCTGAAAAAGGTGGTAACGTTACTCACTTATTTTCTTAGTCTGGAATGAATACGTGATTTGTCATCCACCTGTTAATCAGGTGGATTTTTTTTAATTTAGTTGAATACAGAAAATATTAATCTTAGCAAATTTAAGCTTTGAATGAATGCAAACGATTCATTGCACTTTCTACTCCATCTTTCAGTAAGATATCTGTGCAATATACTGATTCATCGATTGCTTTATCAATTAAATCTTGTTCTGGTTTAGATGGTTTATTTAATACATAACCAACTACTTTATTCTTATCACCAGGGTGTCCAATACCAATTCTTAACCGATAAAAATTCAAATTATTGCCAAGTTTATTTGCAATATCTTTCAATCCATTATGACCGCCATGACTACCACCAAATTTCAATTTAGCAATACCTGGATTAAGATCTAACTCATCATGAGCAACTAATATCTCATCGGGCTGAATTTGATAAAAAGAAGCCATTGCTTGAACAGCTTTACCACTTAAATTCATAAAGGTAGTTGGTACTAACAAACGGACATCATGACCATGAATATTAATCCGTGAGCTATATCCAAAAAATTTAGGATCAATTTTTAGCGGTTGGTTATAACGTTCAGCAAGAAGATCTACATACCAAGCTCCTGCATTATGGCGAGTTGCAGCATATTCGTTACCTGGATTAGCTAAACCTACAATAAGTTTAATAGTTGTCATAATAGTCTGTCGTCAATTATTAGCAAAAAAGCCCCTAGAAGGGGCATTTATCTAATTCAGAAAAAAAGATTATTGATGGAACATTGCTGAAATTGATTCTTCGTTACTAATACGTCGAATTGCTTCAGCAAGCATACCTGATAATGTAAGTTGGCGTACATTTTTCAATGCTTTCACTTCTGCTGTTAATGGAATTGTGTCACAAACTACAATTTCATCAATGGCAGAATCTTTAATGTTACTTACCGCTTTTCCTGAGAAAATAGGGTGAGTTGCATAAGCGAAAACACGTTTTGCACCACGAGCTTTCAATGCATCAGCCGCTTTACAAAGTGTTCCGGCAGTATCAATCATATCATCAACTAAAATACAATCTCTGTCGGCTACATCACCAATAATATTCATCACTTCTGCTTCATTTGCACGTTGACGACGTTTATCAATAATGGCCATGTCAGTATCATTTAAAAGTTTTGCAATTGCACGTGCACGAACAACACCACCAATATCTGGTGATACCACGATTGGGCGTTCAAAATCACGTTGTAACATATCTTCTAAAATTACAGGGCTACCAAATACGTTATCAACAGGTACATCAAAAAAGCCTTGAATTTGTTCAGCATGAAGATCAACCGTTAAAACCCTATCTACACCAACAGTTGATAAAAAGTCTGCAACAACTTTAGCTGTAATAGGCACACGGGCTGAACGCACTCGACGATCTTGTCTTGCATAACCAAAATAAGGAATAACAGCAGTAATACGACCGGCAGATGCTCGACGCATCGCATCAATCATTACTAGTAATTCCATTAAATTGTCATTTGTAGGCGCACAAGTTGATTGGATAATAAAAACATCTTCACCACGGACATTTTCATTAATTTGGACATTGACTTCACCATCACTAAAACGGCTAACAATAATATCACCAAGAGAAGTATAAAGACGATTAGCTATACGTTTTGCTAGTTCGGGTGTGGCGTTACCAGCAAAAAGCTTCATATCAGGCACGAGAAATCCTCAAGCATGTAATCATGATTACATAAAACGTAATCGGTTAAATCGGAGTGATAATTATATAATCATTTACAGATCATCCTCAACTACATTATAAAAAATTATTACAAATATTTTATATCTATCACAATAATATATAGAAATATAAGTTAAAATGATGTTTTTTGAAGTAGATTAAAAATCGGTTAAAATACTGTACCACAAAGGTGAATAATTACCTTGATAAATCATTTAATACTAACAGCAGACACACAATGAGTGAACAATTAAAAACGAATAATCAAGAGACAGAATCTAAACGAACAATACGTAGTTTTGTATTGAGACAAGGCCGCTTAACTAAAGGGCAGCAACAAGCTTTAACTCATTTATGGCCTATATATGGCATTGAATATAATGCACACTCACAAATCACTTTCGAAAATGACAAACCGCTGGTTCTAGAAATCGGTTTCGGTATGGGTGCATCATTGATTGAGATGGCAAAATTCTCGCCAGACAAAAATTTTATAGGGATTGAAGTCCATCGACCAGGCGTAGGCGCTTGCTTAATGGCAATCGAAGAAAATAAATTAACCAATTTAAAAGTAATGTGTCATGATGCAGTTGAAGTATTAGAAAATATGATAACTAATGAATCATTAGATAAAGTTCAAATTTTCTTCCCTGACCCTTGGCATAAAGCAAGGCACAATAAACGCAGAATTATTCAACCTGAATTTGTTAAATTAATTCATGAAAAATTAAAAGTTAATGGTGTATTACATTTAGCTACTGACTGGCAACATTATGCTGAGCATATGCTTGAAGTATTAAGTCAAGCTGATGGGTTTAAAAATTTATCTACAACAAATGACTATATCCCGAGACCTGATGACAGACCTATTACCAAGTTTGAAAAACGTGGGCAAAATCTAGGGCATGGTGTTTGGGATTTGCAATTTATAAAAAAATAATGGTGCCTAGGAGCCAATATGCAAAATGAAACAATCGATTTAATTTGTCAGCGCCGCTCAATTCGGTCTTACAAATCAACACCACTGACTAATGAACAGTTGGAATCAATTTTTCAAGCGGCACAATCGGCTCCGAGTTCTAATTTTCTACAATGCACCACAATTATCCGAATTACAGACAGCGATAATCGTTCAAAGCTAGCACATTATTCAGGAGAGCAAAGTTATATTAATCAAGCTCCTGAATTTTGGGTATTCTGTGCAGATTTTAATCGCCACTTTCAAATTGATTCAACTATTCCACTTGAAAAAGCTGAGCAGCTTTTAGTTGGCTGTATCGATACGGCACTTATGGCGCAAAACGCCGTTATTGCAGCACAGTCATTAGGTTTAGGGACAGTTTTCATTGGTGGATTACGCAATAATATTTCGAAAGTTACCGAATTACTAGCATTACCTAAATATGTCCTTCCTTTATTTGGGCTTTGTATCGGTCATCCTGATCAAAATCCAGAAATAAAACCAAGATTACCGAAAGAATTAGTGTTTTTTGAAAATTACTATCAACCAATAGATGATCAACTATTAGCAAAATACGATACTCAAATGAGTGAATACTATAGTCATCGACAGACAAATCAAAAAGCAAGTGGTTGGAGTGATAAAATTGCTGAAACAATTATCAAAGGGCAAAGAGATTTCATTTTAACTTATTTGCATGAACAAGGATGGATAACTAAATGAACAACACTCAATATCAGTTAGACAAAGTCGTTATACTAAGTCGCCATGGCATACGTACTCCATTAGAAAACACGATAGCGTTCTTAGAAAAATCAAGCCCTTTTAAATGGCCAATTTGGGATCATGCTTATGGTTATCTAACAACACGAGGGGCCGTTTTAGAAACGTTTTTTGGACATTATCTATCACAATGGCTAGAGCAACGAAATATTAAGCTCTCACCAGAGAATCCTGATATATATGTTTATGCAAATAGCCTTCAAAGAACAGTAGCTACGGCTCAATTCTTAGTTGGCGGTGCTTATGCTGGTTATGACATACCTGTTCATCACAAATATACCATCGAAAAAATGGATCCTATTTTTGATCCAAGTGTACAAGATGACTCCCCAGAAATTAAACAAAAAGTCTTAAAAGATATTAATGATGCAGACAAAGCAGCATCAATTTTCAAAAATTTAGCGCCGGCTTATCAAATCGTGTCGGATATATTAGATTATAAAAATTCGCAATTATATTCTGAACTTAAATGTGATTTTGCTGATATTCCTTATGAGCTTCATTTTGTGAAAAATGAAGAACCCGAATTACATGGACCATTAGCAATTGGAATCTGTGCCGTTGATGCTTTTTTATTACAGTATTACTCTGCATTTCCTAAAGAACAAATTGCTTGGGGAAGAATAACCAGCCAAGAACAATGGCAACAAATAATACAAATTCGTAACCACTATATTAACTTAGTTTTTCACTCTAAAACGATTGCACGAAGTATTAGTAAATTATTAATCAATAAGATAGATGATTTAATACACAGTCAATCTCATAAAGTCAATTTATTGGTTGGTCATGATAGTACTATTGCTGCACTGCTCGGTGCTTTGGATTTTGCTGAATATCAACTGCCTAATCAATTTGAAAATACACCAATTGGCGGAATGGTTATATTTCAACGTTACCGCCATCTACCATCAGGTGAATACTTCTTCAAAGCTGAATATGTCTACCAAAGTTTTGATCAGCTATTTACTGGTGAAGCTGTTGATATTAATAATCCACCACAACATTATCAACTTAAGTTGCTTAATGCAGAACAAAACAGTGATGGATTCTACCCATGGCAACATTTTGAAAATAGGCTAAAAGAGTTTCAATAAAATTCAGATTAGATTGCCGATATGACTTTAAGTTTCAAATCATTAGGCAATCTATAAATATCAGACACATTTAAAATTGTTATTTTAATTTCGCCTCAAAATGTAATCGATACCACAAAATAGATAATAATTTTCATAAGTATCTATTCATTGTATAAAATTTGTTACTTAAAACTTAATTAAAATACTATTAATTACTATTTCAATTAGGCACATATTGAATTTTGATATAACTTATTTGAATGTTATTTAACTAATCCAAAATAATTCAATAAAAATGTAATCGATTTCACAAAATGTTAACTAGATCACTTTTTTTGCATTTTTTTAATGTTATTATCCTGAGCAATTTATAGCTTTTAGTTTATTTCTTACATAAACGATTTCTGAATGATTAGGTAATCATTTAAAGCTTAGCAAAGGAAATTCACTATGAATCAGAAAATTAAATCTGCAATGCATAACAAAAATTATTGGGTATTTAGCCTCTACTTTTTTCTTTATTTTTTCATTATGGGAGCTTACTTTCCATTTTTCCCAGTTTGGTTAAAAATGATAGGTTTAGATCAAGCGGATACTGGATATGTTTTCTCATTTATCTCATTATTTGCACTATTCTTTCAGCCGTTATTTGGGTTGATATCCGATAAGTTAGGTTTAAGAAAACACCTTCTTTGGATTATCACCTTTCTTTTAGTTTTATTTGGACCATTCTTTATATTTATATTAGGTCCTTTACTTAAACTAAATGTTACTCTAGGGGCTACTGCAGGCGGCTTATATCTTGGTATGGTCTTTAGTGGTGGTGCTCCTGCAATTGAAGCATTGGTTGAAAAAATCAGTAGACGCAGTGGATTTGAATTTGGTCGTTGCCGTATGTTTGGTTGCTTCGGCTGGGCGATTTGTGCTTCATTTGTTGGAATCATGATTTCTAAGGATATTAATGCTGTTTTTTGGTTATGTTCTGGCTTTGCCTTAGTGTTACTTATTTTAGTCAAAATAGCCGATCCAGCTAAAACAGCAACCACAGATGTTGTCGACCAAATGGGACTAAATAAACCTGAACCATTTAATTTAAAACTTGCGGTTAATTTACTTAAAATGCCTAAAACTTGGTATTTTATGCTCTACATTATTGGTGTGGCTTGTACTTATGATGTATTTGATCAGCAATTTGCTAACTTCTTCACCTCATTTTTCTCAAGTGAACAAGTTGGTCGTGAAGCATTTGGCTACGTCACAACACTGGGTGAATTTTTAAATGCGACTGTAATGTTTTTTGCTCCAATTATTGTCATGAAAATCGGAAGTAAAAATACTTTACTCGTTGCTGGTGCAATTATGTCAATTCGTATTACAGGTTCAGCATTTGCTAGTAGCGCAGTTGAAGTTATTATTTTAAAAACCTTACATATGTTCGAAGCACCTTTATTGTTAGTTGGTGCATTTAAATATATTACAAAACATTTCCCAATTCGATTATCAGCAACGGTTTACTTAATTGCTTTTTGTTTTGCAAAACAATTATCTATAATGTTTATGTCCACCTTTGCTGGCTTAATGTATGTTAAAATTGGATTTGAAGGAGCATATTTAGTGCTTGGCTTAATTGCATTAAGTTTTACACTTATTTCTGCTTTCACCTTATCAGGACGTGGACCTTTGGATCTTTTCAAAAAGAAAAGCAACGTTGAAATTGAAGAATAGTTAAATAATAACAATTCAAAAAATTAAGGTATCAAAATGAAAATATTAGTAACAGGTGGTTGTGGGTATATAGGCAGTCACACTTGTGTTCAATTAATTCTTGCTGGCTATACTCCTATTATTATTGATAATTTATTTAATAGTAAAGCCTCAGTATTAGAAAGAATAAAAACCATCACAGGAAAATCAGTCGATTTCTATCATGGTGATGTTTGTGATGGAAATTTGCTTGCAAGAATTTTTAAAGAACACGATATTAAAGCTGTTATTCATTTTGCAGGATTGAAAGCCGTTGGTGAATCAGTATATAAACCACTTGAATACTATGAAAATAATGTTTATGGCAGTATTGTTTTAATGAAAGCAATGCGTGATGCTGGCGTTAAACAATTAGTCTTTAGTTCTTCAGCTACCGTATATGGTGAGCTAGCGCCAGTTCCTTACGTCGAAACATTACCACAAGGTTTACCAACTAGTCCGTATGGAAAAAGTAAGCTTATGGTTGAACAATGTATGATGGATTTAGCTATTGCTGAACCTGATTGGTCCTTAACTTTACTGCGATATTTCAATCCTGTAGGTGCTCATCCTAGCGGTTTAATGGGAGAAGATCCGCTTGGCGTGCCCAATAATCTGATGCCTTTCATTACCCAAGTTGCGATAGGTAAACGAGAATCACTATCTGTATTTGGTAATGATTACCCAACAGTTGATGGCACATGTGTGCGTGACTTTATTCACGTTGTGGATTTAGCAGATGGTCATATTGCAGCACTTAAAACTGATAGAAATAAAGCTGGAGTTCATATCTATAATTTAGGTTCTGGTGTAGGCTTCAGTGTACTGCAAGTGATTAAAGCCTTTGAAAAGGCATCAGGAAAATCACTTAATTGGCATTTCGCACCAAGGCGAGCCGGTGATCTACCTGCATTTTGGGCTGACGCTAAAAAAGCTGAACAACAATTAGGTTGGAAAACAAAGTTAACCCTTGATGATATGGTAAAAGATTCATGGAATTGGCAATCAAAGAATCCGCAAGGTTATCCTGATTAAAGTAATGTTTACACCAAAATCGCAGTAAAACTATAATTAAAGAGGCAAATATGGATATTTTTAACCCAGTTGATCATCCTCATCGCCGATATAACCCATTGACCGCACAATGGGTGTTAGTTTCGCCCCACAGAGCAAAACGCCCTTGGCAAGGTCAACAAGAAACCTTAAATGAAGAACAGAAACCCCATTATGATCCTAATTGTTATTTATGTCCGGGCAATAAACGTGTCACTGGCGATATAAATCCTAACTACACTGGAACGTACGTTTTCACGAATGATTTTGCTGCATTAATGGAAGATACGCCTAATTCACCCGATAGTAACGATCCTCTATTTCAAATCCAAAGTGCCAGAGGAACAAGCCGAGTTATCTGTTTTTCACCAGATCACAGTAAAACTCTACCTGAACTTGATTTACCTGCAATTGAAACAGTGATAAAAACTTGGATCACCCAACAACAAGAGCTAGGAAAAAAGTACCCTTGGGTACAAGTTTTTGAAAACAAAGGGGCAGCAATGGGCTGTTCAAACCCTCATCCGCACGGACAAGTTTGGGCTAATAGTTTTATCCCTAATGAAATAGCGCGAGAAGATCTCAATATGCGCAACTATTTTCAAAAAAATGGACGAAATTTATTAGTAGACTATGTAGAAAAAGAGTTGACCAATAAAGAACGTATTGTGGTAGAAACAGAACATTGGTTAGCCGTCGTTCCTTTTTGGGCTATTTGGCCATTTGAAACCCTACTATTGCCAAAGAAACATATTGCTAGATTAACAATGCTTAACCAATCTGAGCAAAAAGATTTGGCCTTAGCATTAAAAAAACTGACCTGTCATTATGATAATTTATTCAATTGCTCTTTCCCCTACTCTATGGGATGGCATGGTGCACCGTTTGTGGAAGGAAATACTGATTATTGGCAAGTACACGCCCATTTTTATCCTCCGCTATTACGTTCAGCTACCGTAAAAAAATTCATGGTAGGTTATGAAATGTTAGCTGAAGTGCAAAGAGATTTAACGCCAGAGCAAGCAGCCGAAAGACTGCGCAACGTTAGTGATATGCATTATAAAGATAAGAAGGATAAATAAATGAAAGCATTAATCAATAAAACCGCGCAAGCATTTGAGGATCAATTTGGTTATAAACCCGATACAATTGTACAAGCACCGGGCAGAGTAAACCTGATAGGCGAGCACACAGATTACAATGATGGTTTTGTATTACCTTGTGCCATCAATTATGAAACTGTAATTAGCTGTCACAAACGTTCTGACAACTTAGTTAGGGTAATAGCGGTTGATTATAATAATGAACAGGATCAATTTTTACTTAATCCTTCAATTGAAAAACATCCAAATTACCAATGGGCGAATTATGTCCGAGGTGTAATTCAATATATCGTAAAATATTCAGAAAATATTAGAGGTGTTGATTTAGCTATCAGTGGTAACGTGCCACAAGGTGCAGGATTAAGTTCATCCGCTTCACTTGAAGTTGCAATTGGTAAAATGTTTCAGGTGCTTTACGATTTACCTTTTGATGGCAAAAAAATAGCCTTAATCGGTCAAGAAGCAGAAAACAAATATGTTGGTTGCAACTGTGGCATAATGGATCAATTAATATCCGCGCTTGGCCAAGCACAACATGCTTTATTAATTGATTGCCGATCATTAGAAGCATTACCTATTTCTATCCCCAAAGATCTAGCAGTTGTAATCATTAATTCCAACATTAAACGTGGATTAGTTGATAGCGAATATAATACTCGTCGTAAGCAATGCGAAGCCGCAGCCAAAGCGCTAGGTGTAAATGCCCTTCGTGATGCATCATTGGTTGATTTACTACAGATCAAATCCTCACTCGATCCGCTAGTATTTAAACGTGCTCATCATGTCATTACCGAAAATGAACGTACACTTAAAGCCGCTTATGCGCTTGCTAATGAAGAGTATCCATTACTCTCAAAATTAATGGCTGAAAGCCACAATTCGATGCGCGATGATTTTGAAATCACAGTACCTGCAATAGACTACCTGGTTAAAATTATACAAGACGTTATTGGAAATGAAGGTGGTGTACGGATGACTGGTGGTGGTTTTGGTGGTTGTGTTGTTGCCTTAGTTCCTAAGAACAAAGTTGATGAGGTAAAAGATGTGGTTAGCCAAAACTATCATAAGAAATTTAATATTAAGGAAGATTTTTATATCTGTCAGCCAAGTGAAGGGGCTCATAAATTATGTCTGTAAAACAAATTATTACCCTTAAAAATAGCCAAGGCATGAAAATTAAATTGTCCAATTGGGGCGCAACTTGGCTTTCTTGTACCATGCAAGTTGAAGGAAAAAACCGAGAACTAATACTTGGTTGCCAATCATTCGAACAATACGAACAACAAGATGCATATTTAGGTGCTACTGTTGGACGATATGCCAATCGCATTGCGAATGCTGAAATAGATATAGCAGGAAAACATTATCAGCTTATTGCCAATCAAGGCGTTAATCAGTTACATGGTGGCAAATCAGGCTTTGATAAAAAAATATGGAAAATTGAATCACAATCGGAACAACAAGTTACATTTGGATTAATTTCTCCAGATGGTGACCAAGGCTTTCCTGGCGAACTTAAAGTTACCGCTAGTTATACATTAACTGACGATAATCAAGTCATCGTCGAATATAATGCGAGCACAACTAAATGTACGCCAGTTAACTTAACTAACCATGCCTATTTTAATTTAGATGGTGAAACTAATGATATACTTGCACACAGTTTAAAAGTAAATGCTAACTATTACTTACCTGTCGATGCCAATGGTATTCCATGCAATGATTTGCTTGATGTTACTCAAGATGATATGGATTTAAGACAGTTACGAGTTCTATCCGATAATTTGCTAACTAGCCCAGCACGAAAAATCACAGGCGGTTATGACCACGCTTACTTATTAGATAAATCAAAACCAGTTGCAGCTCAACTTGTATCATCAGACAAAAAAGTGACAATGGACGTAACAACGTCTTATCCTGCCCTACAAGTCTATACTGGTAACTTTTTAGCCAACACACCAAATCGTCACAATGGTAAATATGCTAATTTTGCAGGAATAGCATTAGAAGCTCAGTTTTTACCCGATAGCCCTCATCATCTAACATGGCCACAACCAAGCTGCTTCTTAGAACCGGGACAAACTTACCATCACCAAATTACCTATCAGTTTTTTATAAGCTGATAAATTTCTCTTTTTATTATTGATGAAAAATAAATAACTTCATCAATAATAAAAATTCAACAAGTTTAACCATACCTCAAATAGATTTATGATAATAAAAAAAGTTGAGGAACGGGGTTTTTGAACATAAAAAACGAAGATTTTGTACGGTTAAACTAACAATCCAAGTCAAAATTAGGTATCATATTCTCCTATTCGCTAATGGATAAGATAAATGAAAAGTAAAAATCTCACGGCTATTTTTCCGGGAACATTCGATCCAATTACTAATGGTCACATTGATCTGATTACCCGTGCATCCCAACTTTTTCCTCGTTTGATTGTCGCAATAGCGGAAAGCCCTAATAAAAAAACGCTATTTACTTTAGAAGAAAGAGTTAACTTAGCCTCAACACCAGTGGAACATTTACTGAATGTTGAAGTGATTGGCTTTGATAATCTTATGGCTGACTTTGCCCAGAAACACGGAGCAACAGTTATTGTTAGAGGTGTGAGAACAACTCATGATTTTGAATATGAAAGACAACTCGCAGAAATGAATCGAGCATTAAAACCAGATTTAGACACCATCTTTTTAATGCCTTCAATTGCAATGGGATTTATTTCATCTACCATCGTTAAAGACGTTGCTTACCATGGTGGTGATATATCCAATTTAGTACCCTTGCATGTTAAAAAAGAGTTATTGAAACGGTTAACATAATATCGATTTATTAATATGGTCAATTTTTATACTCCTCCGAAAAAAAAACTAGCCTCTCAAAAACTGACAGTTACAGTTACAAAATTAGATGCCTTTGGACAAGGGGTAGCAAATCATAAAGGTAAAACAATCTTTATTAAATCAGCCTTGCCGGACGAGACCGTCGATATTCAATTAACCGAAGATAAAAAAAATTACGCTAAAGCCAAAGTAATAAAGTACCATAATTACAGTCAATATCGGGTTAAACCACAATGTAAGTATTTTACCCAATGCGGTGGCTGTGAATTACAACATATTTCGCCAGATCTACAACAACAAGCAAAATATGAAGCACTAATTAAGCTAATACAAAAAGAAACTGGGGCTTTGTTGGAAGATAACACACCTAATATCATTGCTGATCAACCCTATCATTATCGTAGACGTGCTCGGTTATCAATTAATTTCTTCAAAGGTGAATTACTTATTGGTTTCAGACAATCCGAATCGAACAAAATTATAAATATTGACCACTGCCCAGTATTAGTTGAACAGCTAGATGATTTACTCATTCCATTACAATCTTGCTTAAGACAAATCAAACAGAAAAAAGCACTTGGTCATATTGAATTAATTGCAGTTGATAGTGGAATAATTATAGTGTTAAGGCATACTGAGCTATTGACTGAGCAAGATAGTCATTTATTAAAACAGTTTGCTGAAATTCATAACATATCACTCTATTTACATGGTTATAATCTGGTTCATGTTTTTGGCAATAAAGAACATTACTACCTTATCGATCAATTAAAACTAACCTTTAGCCCACTCGATTTTATTCAGGTAAATAACCAGATTAATCAAAAGATGGTAAATAAAGCACTTGAATGGTTAGATATATCATCAAATGACAAAATACTTGACCTATTTTGCGGCATGGGCAACTTTTCATTACCTATAGCAAAATATTGCCAATCTATTACCGGTGTTGAAGGCGTAGAGGAATTAGTCGAAAAAGCTAAACTTAATGCCAACTTAAATCAAGATAAAATTCAGGCTAAAACCCAATTTTTTACCTGTAATTTAGAAGATAAACAACAATTTTCGATATGGAATCAAACAGTATTTGACAAAGTATTATTAGATCCTGCAAGAGCAGGCGCTTATAATGCTACAGCAGAAATTGTTAAATTATCACCATCAAAAATAGTTTATATTTCATGTAATCCTGCTACATTAGCTAGGGACTGTAAACTTTTTATTGAGGAAGGATACAATATTGCAAAGATTGCTATTTTGGATATGTTTCCACAAACTAAGCATATTGAATCAATGTTGATGTTAACCAGATCAGGGTAATAATTATGGTATCAATTAGAGGCGCCCATCAACAAAATGACGAGCATTATACTCTAACACAGTTTGATGTTGAACAATGGGCTAAACATGAACTTTTATTAACCAATTTTGAATCCTATCAAAAGTTTAAGGATATCTGGGATTTTTGTTTTGAACACAGTGCTGGTGCGCCTGAACAAACCTACTGCTTCCAAAATGCAATTGAGATGGTTGAGATTTTATCAACCTTGAACATGGACATTAACAGTTTATGTACAGCCCTTTTACTGCCATTCCTTGATACTAAAATTATCCGCCGTGAAGATCTGCCTGAAAATTTCGATCGCGACATTATTCACATCCTTTCCAGTGTTATCAAAATGAAGGATATCAGGCAACTACGAGCCATCCGTAATGGACATGCAACTACTGAGCAAATTGACAGTATTCGTCGTATGTTATTGGCTATGGTAAATGATTTCCGTAGTGTGGTAATAAAATTAGCAGAGCGTATTACTTATTTACGTAATCTAATGAATGCCCCAAAAGAAGATCAAGTCCTCGCAGCTAAAGAGTGCTTTAATATCTATGCTCCTCTAGCCAATCGATTAGGAATTGGGCAATTAAAATGGGAACTTGAAGATTTTTGTTTCCGTTATTTACATCCAGATCAATATCGTTTCATTGCTCATAAGTTACATGAAAAACGATTGGATCGTGAATCATACATTAATCAATTTGTTAAGAATTTACAGGATATGATGAATAAAGATCATATTCGTGCTGAAGTTTACGGTCGTCCAAAACATATCTATAGTATATGGCGAAAAATGGAACGCAAACATCTACAATTTGAAGAATTATATGATATTCGAGCTGTGCGTATAATTTGTGACCGAATTGAAGATTGCTACAATGCATTAGGGATTGTGCATAGCCATTATAAACATATAGCTAAAGAATTTGATGACTATGTGGCTAACCCCAAACCCAATGGTTATCAATCGATCCATACGGTTGTTTATGGCCCACAAGATAAAACTATTGAAATTCAAATCCGTACTGAACAAATGCACAATGATGCTGAATTAGGTGTAGCCGCACACTGGAAATATAAAGAAGGCAGCACGGATAAAATGACGGCTTACGATCAACGAATTTCTTGGTTGCGTAAACTATTAACATGGCAACAAGAAATGTCCGAAAGTGGCGAAATTCAAGAAACCGTCCGTAGCCAAATTTTTGATGACAGGGTTTATGTATTTACGCCTAAAGGTGATGTAGTCGATTTACCAACTGGTTCAACCCCTTTAGATTTTGCATATCATATTCATAGTGATGTTGGACATCGTTGTATTGGCGCCAAAGTGGGTGGTCGTATAGTTCCGTTCACTTATATTTTGAAAACTGGCGATCAAGTTGAAATTATTACTCAGAAACAACCAAATCCAAGTCGTGACTGGTTAAATCCTAATACGGGGTTTGTTAATAGCAGTCGCGCTCGAGCAAAAATACAAGCTTGGTTCAAAAAGCAAGATAGAGATAAAAATATTGCTGCCGGACAACAAATTTTAGAAAACGAGCTAGAGCCATTAAATATTAGCTTAAAAAGTGTCGAAAAAATTCTTATTAGTAAATACAATGCCCACTCTTTTGATGAGGTACTCGCTGGGATAGGTAGTGGTGATGTTAGGATTAATCAACTAGTTAACTTCATTAACGCCCAATTTAATAAACCGACAGCAGAAGAAGAAGATGAAGCTGTTCTAAAACAAATTACCCAAAAATCAACATCTCAGGCTAAAAATACAGGAAAATCGACCGCTATAAAAGGTGGTGAAATTATTATTGAAGGTGTCGACAACTTACTTTACACCATTGCTAATTGCTGTCGACCTATTCCTGGCGATCCGATTGTTGGCTTTGTAACACAAGGACGAGGTATTTCTATTCATCGAGCTGACTGTGAACAATTGCAAGAGTTAAAAAATCATGCTCCAGAGCGCATTACTAGCGCTATATGGAGTGGCAATCACAATTCAAGTTATACAATGGTTGTTAGAATCATAGCTAACGACAGGAGTGGTTTATTGCGAGATATCACCACTATATTGGCTAACGAGAAAGTAAATGTTTTAGGTGTCTCAAGCCGAATTGAAATGAAACAACAAATTGCGACTATTGATATGGATATGCAAATTTTTGATCAAGATTCACTTGAAAGAGTATTAAACAAAATTAAACAACTTCCAGATGTAATTGAGGCAAAACGGTTTCAAGGGTAGCTATTGATTAAGTTGCCACTAATTCTAGGTGGCAACTCATTTATTTTAATTGATTCGTTTTTTCTAGAATCTCAAATTGATAATCATATTGATTTTTTTCATCAGCTTTATGTTGTTCTGAGTGAATTTGTCGCCATGCT
This sequence comes from Gilliamella sp. B2785, assembly GCF_026537005.1. NCBI lineage: Bacteria > Pseudomonadati > Pseudomonadota > Gammaproteobacteria > Orbales > Orbaceae > Gilliamella > Gilliamella sp. B2785. The sequence goes on from NZ_JAFNNC010000003.1 coordinate 124,846, forward strand.
ATTTGAGAATAATCTGGAAAATAAGTATCACCTTGTAATTGAGCATCAATATGAGTTAAGTAAAGACGATTCACTAAAGGTAATACCTGACTATATATATTACCCCCACCTATAAAAAATGCCTCTTCAACCGACTGTTTATCGATCAACGATATTGCTTCATCAACCGATTGAACCCAGCTAACATCAGAGTTTATTGAAGCTTTGTTATCAGCTTGACGACTAATGACAATGTTATGGCGATTAGGCAATGGTCTACCAATAGACTCAAACGTTTTTCGCCCCATAATAACTGGCTTATTTAATGTATTTTTTTTAAACCATGCTAAATCTGCTGGCATATGCCACGGCATTTGATTATTTAACCCAATAACTTGATTATCCGCCATGGCAACAATAATACTTAATATCATATTAGTTCCTTTACACATACCCTAAGGATTTTATACGCTCATTCACATTGTCAGGGAATATAGTCTGCTGCCAAAGTCTTTGACTTAAAGATAGTAATGATTCTTTTTGACCTGAAACAATCCAATTAGCTAACTCGGTCGCCACATCTGGATAAACAACTGGTTTCGGAGAAGGCAAGCTAACCCAATATTTAAGCTTCATGCTATTTAGATTTTCCATCACAGTTGCCATATCCAAAGATTGCAAACATTGAGCATTATAAACTTGTTCAAATTGACCTGCTACTGGCTTAGTTAGAATCTTCTTCCCTAAAGATAACGCTTCAGATATTAATGCAAATCCAGTATTTGAAATAATCCCAGAACAACTAAGCAAAGCTTGCGTAAAATTATCTCGGCTTAACGGTTGTAATAATAAATTCTTACGCTCTGTAACTTGTTTTACATCGGGATGGAAACAACAAAATTGATATTGTGGAAATTGAGTAACTAATTCTGCAATTTCATTTAAATCTTCAAAAGGTAAATACACAACAATTTTACCATCTTCAGTTGGTACAGTTTCAAATGAATCAATCATTGGTGGAATTAGTTTATGACCAAAGTGAAACCAATGTAAGCCAATTGGTTTTGTAACAGGTGCATAATATTTCATAATAACATTGGCTATCATGCCGTATTCTTTTGGCTTAAGGTAATGGCAGACAGATTGGTTACTAATCCCTAAACATTCTCGATTTTGATAATGTGCAGCCCATGCACTTACTGGCTCAAAATCACTAATAATGCAATCATATTTTGATAAATCGAGATCACGAACATCTTTAATTAACCTAAAGGCGCGAATTTTTTGGATAGTTTTTCGATAATTAATTTTTCCATTAAGTGTTGCAAAAGATAGACCGCTAAATGTTCGATAATTGCCAAAGGCCTGCATATCAAAATAATCTTTAGGATCACGACCACTGAAAATGTAATCAACATCAGCACCAGCCTTTTTTAAAGCTTTCGCTAAAGTTCTACTACGACTGATGTGGCCATTTCCTGTTCCTTGAACTCCGTAAAGAATTTTCATATCGTTTTTAATCAGAATATTATTTTTATGCAAATATGATACCAGAACCATTTATATTTGGCTTATTTATTTTATGATTATAACAAATAAATGAGTAAGTGATATTTATCATTAAACGTTTGAACAGCTTTAATTCATTGGTATTAAAATCAAATTTTTATATCAAGAGTTAAAACTGTATAAATTTGCTGCTATTTTTAGTAAAATGGATTCGAGGAGATTAATTGTGTGATGAATAATGTCGCAAATCATTAACAAGAAGCAATTTTATATTTTAATTATATTGGCAATATTTTTGCTTTTTTCTTCTATTGGGCATTTTTCTCTAATTATATCTAAACCTTGTTCAGATCATCATTCACCAAATTTAATATCATCTCAGGTGAACGCAAATCTTAATTATGCAAATACAGATTTGCCGACTTCTAAATCAACAAAATCTTTTATTGGTAAATCGGTTAATCATTGTGCCACTTGCAGTACAATTATAACTAATTATATTGTTAATTTTGATTATCCGATTCATAGTGAACAATATCTACTTACTAAATTTATTCCTGAATATAAAGAATTTATTCCTGAGTTAAAGCCACCAAAATTTATCTAATTTACGCAGTTAAATATTAGTAATAAGTACTGGAAATCAATAACACAATCTCACTTTTTATAGTCTTGACGGTTGTATGCAGGTTATTGTTTAACGTAATAAATAATTATAGGAATACTATGAAACGCCGAAATTTTATAATGAATATTACCGCTGCTGTCGGTGGTTTAATTGCAACTAAAGCCATAGCCAAATTGGATAATTCACCAATGTCTGACATGGTTTGTGATGTTAAATCTGATAATTGTGATAAGGGGGACAACATGCACGATCATATGAATATGAATATGAATATGAACATGAATAACAACATGCCACAAAAACTGTTATCGACTACAGCGCTACCACACGGTAAAAACTTACCCGAGTTAACTAATTTAAAAAATACCAGCACCCAAGCTGGCGTATTTGAAGCAACGCTACATTTAAAACCGGTTAAAATAGCCTTAACACCGGAAATTACCACCGAATTTTGGGCATATAATGGCATGATTCCTGGTCCGAAAATCGAAGTATTTGAAGGCGATCATGTTAAAATAACCGTTAAAAATGATCTCTCACAGCCAACAACCGTTCATTGGCATGGTTTGCTGATTCCTTCAGATCAAGACGGCAACCCGCAAGATGCTATTCCGGCAGGTGGCAGCAGAGTTTATGAATTTACCATACCGGAAGGCACTGCCGGAACCTATTGGTATCACCCACATGGACATAATACCGTTGCAGAGCAAGTCTTTCGTGGTTTAGCCGGTACCTTTATTGTGCGCAGTAAAAATGATCCACTTGCTTCGCTACCGGAGCAACATTGGTTCTTTTCTGACTTAAAATTAACTGAAAACGGCGAAATCGCCGAAAATTCCATGACCGACTGGATGAATGGTCGGGAAGGACAATTTGTGTTGATCAATGGCGCTTACCAACCCAATATAAAAGTAGAAGGTGCAACACGAGTCAGAATCTGGAATGCGTGTTCTGGCCGATATTTAAACCTATCAATACCGGATTGTGATGTCTTTTTAGTTGCTACCGACGGCGGTTTCATTGCCGAGCCGCATCAACTCAATAAACCGTTATTACTTACTCCGGCAGAACGGGCTGAAGTGGTTATCGTTCCGAAAAAAACCGCCAGTCTTTATCTGCAAAACATCGGCTACGATCGTGGCAAAATGGGAAATGTACCGCCGGAACCAAACATCATTCTTTCACAGCTCCAGTTAACTCAAACGGCCAGTACAGTTCTACCAACGCATCTAAAACAAGTACCCACTTTAGGCGAAGCCGTCGCCAAAAAATCACTTGAATATACTGAAGTAATGGATAAAAGTGAGCCTCGAGGTGGTATGCTATTTTTAATTAATGGCAAACGGCATGATATGTCACGAATCGACTTGGAAAGTAAACTTCACGATGTTGAAGAGTGGACAATTGTTAATAACTCACATATGGATCACAATTTCCATATACATGGAGCGCAATTTATTGTGCAATCTCGTGAATTAAATGGCACTAAAACTACACCCGAGTTTGTTGCTTTGAAAGATACCACTAACTTACGCCCGCACGAAACGCTTGTTATTAAAATTCAGCAAAATATGCCGGGACTACGTATGTATCACTGTCATATTGTAGAGCATGAAACGCTGGGTATGATGGGGCAATTAATGGTTAAAGAATAAACATTCATTTTTTATTGGATGAAAAAAATTATTAATAAAAAATGAGGAAAATACTATATTTAATACAATGGAGATTGCAATTTTTACTCATGCAATCTCCTTTTTATAATTATGAATGACTTTAGAAATTTTTAATCCAGAAAAAATTAACTATCTGATTAACATAAAATCACATTAGTCTGTTTTTGTAATTCGGCTACTTTAATAACATCAGCTGCATCGTTAGTAATTAAAGCGGTTATCTCATCCCAATTACAAATTTTAAACAGGCTTTTTCGGCTAAATTTAGTATAGTCACCCAAAATATAGCGTTTATCTGCATGGGCAATAATTGCTTTATCAATACAGGCATCAGATGAAGATGGACTTGAAGGACCAGCTAAATTAGCAAAACCGTCAGTACCTAAAAAACAGACATCAACTTGAATTTCACTGATCATCGAAAGCGCCCACCCACCAAATACCGATGAGCTTTTATTACGCAGTTCACCGCCAAATAAAAACACTTGGTTATCTGAGGCAATCAAGGTATTAGCAACAGGCAAAGAATCGGTAAAAATCTTATAACCAGAACGAAAACATAAAAGCTTAGCTAGCTCTAATGTTGTACTTCCTGTGCCAATAATCATCGAACAATTATCCGGGAGCAAGCTCAAAGCTTTTTGTGCAATACTCTTTTTTAAACTGGCATTTTCTTTTTCTCGAATCTGAAATGGATGTTCAATCGCACCTTGCTTTAGTGTTGCTCCGCCATGGCATTTCACTAAAAAGCCTTTTTCTTCTAATTGCGATAGATCTTTTCGAATAGTCTCATAACTTACATCATATTTGCGTGCTAATTCACTAACATATACGGTGCCGGCTGTAATCAAATCTTCTAAAATTAATTCTCTTCTCTCATTCATTAATTGCATAGTTAGCTATCTCTAAGTGTCAAATTCCGGTCGCAATATTAACACTAATCATACTCAATTATTATCGACATTCTACAATAATGTTGCATTTATGCCTCATTAATATCGCATCATTTACTAAAAAAAGTAAATAAAAGCCATAAAACAACAAATGCAATATTGGTTTATATTGGTTTTTATTTTATTTAAAAACAATGTCTTATTAATTATGTGATCTCGATCACATTGACTTACCAACAAAAACCAATTATAAAATTGGTTATCAATTAATTAACACAAGGAAAACCAATGAAAACCAAAATTGCAATTGCTAGCGACGATCTTGGATTTGAATATAAACAAGCGCTTAAAAATTATCTCATTGAGGAAAAAAATGCCGAAGTGGTATATGACCCTGTCAAAGTCAAAGAAGATGGGATTAACACATTTGCCAAATTGGCAGATGAGATGTCGATACTTATTCAAAAAGATGTTTGCCGTCTAGGTGTATACATTTGTGGTACAGGAATTGGATTTACTTGTCAGGCAAACAAACATTGGGGAATACGGGCAACTGCTGTCACTAACCCTTATTCTGCTAAACGTGCAAGGCTTAGTAATAATGCACAAATAATTGGACTGGGATGTCGTGTTAATGGGTTGGAATATACAAAAATGATACTCGATGCTTGGTTTGATGAACCTTTTGATTTTGCCACTGCTCGTGAAAATTCGAAAAAAAACCTATTGCAAGCTGAACGCAATGACAATGCCTTATTAGTTAAACCAGCCCATATCGCTTGGAATATGGGTTTTAGAGCCGATGAATAAGCATCAAAGGAGTAACACATGGAATTAATCACACAATTTATCAACGATTTAGGTAATTTTATTTTTATCCCTATCATCTTTCTTATACTAATGGCCGCACTTGGGCGGCCTATTTCAGAATGTATATCCTCAGCCATGAAAGTGGGTATTGGCTTTATTGCTTTAAGTATGACAATAAAGTTTATGTTGGATAAAATGGCGCCCGCTGTCACCGGACTTGCTGAAAGTACCGGCTCTTCACTGAGCGCAATCGATGTTGGCGGTGCGGCAACAGCGGTAATGGGATTTGGATCGAGTATGGGACCAATAATTATTCCATTATGTGTTGCAGTCAATGTTTTATTGTTGATTTTAAAAATCACCGATTGTGTCAATGTCGATGTATTTAATCTACATCAAAATGCATCAATGGGGGCAATTGTTGGCGTCTATTCAGGCAGTTTTTTATATGGCGTACTAACAGCCGCACTATTTCATGTTTGGGCATTAATTGCCGCAGACCTTGGCGCTAAAAATAATGAAAAATTCTATAATTTACCGGAAGGTGTTTCCATTTCACACCCTGTCGCAAATACTTATCTGATATTTGCTTATCCATTCAATTGGATTTATGACCGAATACCTGGTTTTAGAAATATCAGTATCACGGCTGAAACTATCCAAAAACGCTTTGGCGTATTAGGTGATCCAACTATTGTTGGTTTTATTATTGGCGTTTTGCTTGGTTTTTGTGGTTATTCTTGGCAAAGTCCATATCATACAATCATATCCAGCCTTCAACTTGGCATGTATTTGGCAGCAGTCATGCTTCTACTACCAAGAATGACATCAATAATGATGGAAGGTTTAGTCCCTTTATCCAACGTCGCTCGCAAGAAATTAGTTAAACGATTTCCAAACCGTGATATTACCGTCGGTATGGATACCGCATTGATTGTTGGAAATCCCGCCGTTATCGCTCCTGCTTTATTACTCATTCCGGTTATTGTGATTTTAGCCGTTATTTTACCGGGAAATAAAGTGATGCCGTTAGGCGATTTATCACAATTCGTGTTCTTTATTGCCTGTATGGTGCCTGTATTTAAAGGCAATATTATCCGAACTTGGGTGACATCTATCTTCCTGTTTGGTGGTGGTTTATATATTGCATCATGGATGACGCCTGCAACTAATGAAGTATTTCAGGAATTTGGTAGCAATCCGGATGCATCAGTTATGTACACCTCATTAAATCCGTCAGCAAATCCATTCACAGGGCTATTTGCCGCAACCAGCCATATAGGCGTTCTGGGTTATGTATTAATTGGTTTAATCCTGCTCTCTGTAGGTTACCTATTAAAGAAAAAAGAGAAAAATTCAACTATCAATAGCGAGGTATCAAAATGAAAAAAGTATTAGTTGTTTGTGGAAACGGGATTGCTTCATCATCAATCATGGTGTCAATTTTACAAGACTATCTTAAAGAACAAAAGATTGATGCACAAGTCGATAAATCATCACTTATGGCATGTTCTACCGATACATTCAACAGTTACGATTTAGTGGTGTCTTCCACCAAAATCGATAATCCGGATATTACAACTAAAGTGATTGTTGGTGCCGGTTTATTAACGGGAATCGGTGAAGATGCAATCTTTGAAGCCGTAAAACAAGAACTGACAAAATAAGAGGTAGGTTATGCATATTTTAGTTCATGATCTCGATGAAGGCATCGTTACCTATCAAGATGCTATTAACGCATCAGGCTCTTACTTATTAGAAAAAGATTATATTCAAATTGAATATATTGCAGCATGTATAAATCGGGAGAAATCGTATCCCACCGGATTACTTATGAGCAATGGTATAGGCATTGCCATACCCCATGCAAATTATCAATTAGTAAAAAGTGATGCAATCAGTTTAGTACGCTCAAGGAAAGGGGTTGAATTTCAGCAAATGGAAGATTCTGATTTAAACGTCACTTGCCAATTAATCTTTAACCTCGCTTTATCGACTAGCAATCAGCATTTAACCATATTGCAGCGGTTATTTACGTTATTTCAAAACAAGGAGTTTACTGAAAACTGTCAAAACTTAAGTTGTCAGCAAGTAGAACTATTAATTAGTCAACAAATAACAAAATGAATGACTTAAACAATTATTACAGCTTTTTTATTCTTCATTTATCCCCTAAAGGGTAATGAATAAAAAATGAAGGAACAAATTATGTCCAAACAAATAAATATCATCGTTGCCTGTGGTAGTGGCGTTGCAACATCAACAGTTGCAGTAGATGCAGTAAAAAAGATTTTAGAAAGTGCCTCAATACCCGCAAAAATTAGTAAATGTACTTTAGGAGAATTAGAAGGGAAACAGCAAGATTTTGATTTAGCCCTTACAACTGCTAACTATAAAAAAACGCTAACAATTCCGCATATGAGTGTTTTTGGTCTTATTTCCGGCGTTAATGTTGATTTAGTAACAATCAAGCTGGTGCAACTATGCCAAGAGATTATATCTAAAGCATAAGGAGCATAATTATGATTGAATTATTACAAAATTTTTTTGAAACGGTATCAAAACTAGGCGCAGTCGTATTACTCCCCATAGTGATAATGTTATTAGGGCTTTTTTTCCGCATGAGGATTGGTGCGGCAATTAAATCAGGTTTATTGGTTGGAATTGGTTTTCAGGGGTTAGTGCTGGTATTAAACCTACTAATGGCAACCATAAATCCTGTTATAGCCTATTATGAAAAGCTTGGTTCAGGCTTTACCACAATTGATGTTGGATTTGCAGCAATTGGTGGGGCGGCTTGGTCTATTCCTGCTGTGGTGCTATGTATCCCACTAATTATCCTTTTAAACATTGTGTTAATTAAAATAAAAGTGGTGAATGTCATTAATGTTGACGTGTGGAACTTTATTCATTTTATGATTCCCGGCGCTTTAGCCATTGCGCTTTTTAACAATATAGTTATTGGTGTTTTAGTCACAATTGGCTTATCAGTGATTACCTTATTTTGTGCAAAATGGGTAGCACCAAAATGGGAAAACTATTTTGGATTAGAAGGCACTACCTGTACCACCTTAGCTTTTGTCGCTTTAATTTATCCAATTGCTGTTGTGTTAAATAAAGTGATTGATTTTATCCCTTTTATTAAAAACCTTGAGATAAATATGGATAAAATCGAAAGTAAGTTAGGGATCTTTGGGGATCCAACCTTTATTGGTATCTTTGTTGGGGCTTTTTTAGGCATATTAACCCAACAAAATATCCCTACTATTCTCACTATTTGTATGGGTTTTGCTGCGGTCATGATACTCATTCCTAGAATGGTAGGTTTAATGATGGAGGGAGTCACACCAATAGGCAATGCTGCAAGCACATTTATCAGAAAACATGTCAGTGGTAGTGACGGAAAATTTTATATAGGTATGGACATTGCTTTAGGGCTAGGTGATCCTGCTTGTATAACCGTAACTGCAATCACAATTCCATTTGTTATCGCCTTTGCCTTTATGATACCTAATATGACCTTCTTTCCTTTAGGCTTACTTGCTCAAGTCTGTTATTTAACACCAATGATCGTTTTAGCCAGTAAGGGGAACGTATTTCGTAGCACAATATTATCAATCATTTGCATGTATTTTGTCTGCTTTAGCGCTAACTATTTTGCGCCGGAAGCAACTGCAATGATGAAGTTTGCAGGTCTCGATATTTTTACCTCTAATCCGAATGCAACAGTAACCGATGGCGGTCATTTTGGCTGGAATCCGGGCAGCATATTGGTTTCATTAGTACATCGATTATTAGAACTTTTTTCCTAAACTATTTTTATAAATAAGGAAATGAAATATGAGTAACAAATTAAAACTTTCGCCTTCTGTTTTTGCTGCTGATTTAGGCATGTTAAAACAGCAAATAGCCGAATTAGAAACAAATCAGGTTGATCTTTTACATGTAGATGTCATGGACGGGCATTTTGTTGAACGCATTGCTTTTGGTGCTGATCATATTAAAGCGTTGAAAAAGATGACTCATCTACCACTCGACGTCCACCTTATGGTACAAAATCCAGAAGTGCATCTAGACAGTATTATCGCTGCAGGGGCAGACATTATAACAATTCATCAAGAAGCAACTAACCGTCATGTCAGTTGTCTTAAGAAAATCCGTAAAGCCGGTATAAAATCCGGAATCGTTCTTAATCCCGGCACCAGTGAAGAAAATATTAGATACCTATTAGATGATATTGACATGATTTTACTGATGACCGTTAATCCGGGTGAAGGTGGGCAACATTTTTTAATGTCGGTGGTTGAAAAAATCAAACGAGTTAAAGCGATGATCGACAATCGTAATATCGATATTGAGGTAGACGGTAGCATTGATGACAAAACAATTAAGTATTGCCATGCAGCAGGTGCAAATGTTTTTGTATCTGGAGGATATCTATTCAATGGCAATATCACCGACAACATCACCAAATTAAAAACTGCATTGGCAGAATAACAAAGAGAGGATCTAAAAATGAGTAAATTTACCGGAAAAGTTGCCCTAGTAACCGGTGCGGCACATGGAATAGGTAAAGCTATTGCAGAAAAATTTGCTAACGCTGGGGCTAAAACCGTTATTGTCGATTTCAATCATGAGCTAGGGCTTGAAACAGCTCAACAGATAACCCGTGATTATCAACAGCAGTCTATCTTTATTCAAGCCGATGTGTCTAACGCAAATGATATGCAAAAAGTAAGAGAAGAGACATTTAATCATTTTGGGCGTATTGATATTTTGGTATTAAATGCTGGTGTTGCTTTTGCTAACAAAGTCAATGATATCTCTTATGAGGAGTGGCATAAAACCCTTAATATCAACTTAAGCGGTCTTTTTAATACCGTTAAATCATTTTACAACGACTTCTTAACCAATAAGGGATCGATTGTTTATATCAGTTCAGGATCAGCGTTAAGTGGTACAGGCGGCGGTGTATCTTATCCAGCCTCAAAAGCAGGCGGAGAAGGGTTAATGCGTGGGTTAGCAAAAGAGCTAGGTCCCAAAGGCGTTAATGTTAATTCGATTGCGCCACGATTAATCGACTCAGGCAAAATGATGCGTGTCAATTACCCCACTCAAGAGAGTTTAGATACGGTATTAGAAAAAATACCGGTTAGACGCCTAGGTACCGTTGAAGATGTTGCTAACTTGACGTTGTTCTTAGCAGATAAAGATAATTCATACATTCAAGGGCAAACCATCTTATTAGACGGCGGCAGAACTATTGCTTAAAAGGAGTAAATACCATGCTATCAGAATTAATTATTAATGAATTGAGCCATTCAGTAAAAACATTAACTGAGCAAAACATCACCGATTTAATCGAAAATATAAAACAGCATAAACGTATATTTGTTTACGGGACCGGACGCTCCGGGCTTATGTTAAAAGCCTTTGCGATGAGACTAATGCAGCTAGGACTAAATTCGTTTGTAGTGGGTGAAACAACCACACCTTCAGTGCAAAAAGGTGACCTTTTGATTGTTGCTTCAGCATCAGGCGAAACTGACAGTGTTAACATGATGGCTGAATCAGCAATTAAACAAGATATTGATCTGTTTATTATCAGTGCATCAACCGATTCAACCCTAGCCAAAATTCAAACGCCGGATATAGTGTTACAATCAGGGACTAAATTTTCCCAATCGCAAGTCAGTCAACAACCGCTTGGTAGTCTTTTTGAGCAAATGCTATTAATTATCTTTGATACCGTTATTCTGGCAATGAGTAAACAAGAAAAAGAGAGTAATAATAATATGGCTCATCGTCATGCTAGTTTAGAATAGTATGAAATAAGTACAGCGCTTATCCACTTGTTGGTTATAATACGGCAAGTGGATAATATTTTAGTGAATATTCATTATTTTATTAATTTAACATTCAATTGACTATCTTCTGAATCAAAGACGTTTATCGATTTCTCTTCAGCCATTAAAATGACTCAATGACATTGATGTAATAATTGTTTTAATTTTGGGAAAAAATGCTAGAATGTTGCCACTATGAATGTGATTAGCTATTGTAAAAAACTTCACAAACGCCTCATCATTAAAACAGCCCTATCGCACTTATTATTAGGTGTAATCGCTGCTGGGTTCGGTTTATATGAAGAAAATGCATTACCAGTTCAATCATCTTCCACACAGGTTGGTATTATTGCTATAACAGCAATAGTACAAGATCACCAAGCACCAATAAGAAAAAAATCTCAAACTTCATCTTTGTTAAAAGAAGAGCATTACAATAAACAAATTATCTCACTCAATTATGATGAAGTTACTCCAAATACCGTTATTCGATTATCACCATATAATGGAATAAGAGCGGGTCCTCAAGCTACTGCTTAACGTGTTTTTATATAATTAAATTAATTTATTAAATGAGGTTTATTCCTTATTAGTCCCATTATAAAAAAAGAATAAGAGAACAGTTATGTTATTAAAATTATTAACAAAAGTATTCGGTAGCCGTAATGAACGCGTTTTAAGATCTATGCGTAAACGTGTTGAAAATATTAATGCTCTTGAACCATCTATGGAAGCGCTAACCGATGATGAACTTAAAGCAAAAACCAATGAATTTAAGCAGAAGATTGCAAATGGTACTAAGTTAGATGACATATTAGAAGAAGCTTTTGCAGTAGTTCGTGAAGCAAGTAAACGTGTATTTGGTATGCGTCATTTTGATGTCCAACTCATTGGGGGCATGGTACTTAATGAGCGCTGTATTGCAGAGATGCGTACTGGTGAAGGTAAAACATTAACAGCTACATTACCTGCCTATTTAAATGCATTAACCGGTAAAGGTGTACATGTTGTAACTGTTAATGATTATTTAGCTCAGCGTGATGCAGAAAATAACCGCCCTCTATTTGAATTTTTGGGCTTAACAGTTGGTATCAATTTACCTAACATGCCTCCAGAAATAAAACGTGATGCTTATAATGCTGATATCACTTATGGTACGAATAATGAATATGGATTTGATTATCTACGCGATAATATGGTGTTTAACAAAGAATCACGTGTTCAACGACCGTTACACTATGCTTTAGTCGATGAGGTTGACTCAATTTTAATAGATGAAGCAAGAACTCCATTAATTATCTCAGGTCAGGCTGAAGATAGTTCAGATAAATATATCAGTATTGATAAAATCATCCCTCATCTTATTAAACAAGAAAAAGAAGATTCAGAGCAATTTCAAGGAGATGGAGATTTCTCAATTGATGAAAAATCACGCCAAGTAAATCTTACTGAACGAGGTTTAATTAAAGTTGAAGAACTATTAATAAAACAAGGAATTATGAAAGGTGATGAATCACTTTATGCACCAAGTAATATTGTGTTGATGCACCATGTCAATGCAGCTCTTCGAGCTCATCATTTATTCCATCGTGACGTAGATTATATTGTTAGGGATAATGAAATCATTATAGTTGATGAACATACAGGCCGTACAATGGATGGTCGCCGTTGGTCGGATGGTTTACATCAAGCAGTAGAAGCTAAAGAACATGTAAAAATTCAAAATGAAAATCAAACGTTAGCTTCTATTACCTTCCAGAATTATTTCCGCTTATACGAAAAATTAGCTGGTATGACCGGTACAGCTGATACTGAAGCCTTTGAATTTAACCAAATCTATGGCTTAGATACCATTGTTATTCCAACCAACCGTCCAATGGTTAGGAAAGATTTACCTGATCTTGTCTATATGACAGAAAAAGAGAAAATTAATGCAATCGTTGCTGATGTGCAAGATTGTGTCAAACGAGGACAGCCAGTCTTAGTAGGTACTGCTTCAATTGAGAAATCCGAACTTGTCTCTCATGCATTTAAAAAAGCAGGGATTAAACATAATGTACTTAATGCTAAATTCCATGCTCAAGAAGCTGAAATTATTGCTGATGCAGGTAGTAAAGGCGCTGTAACTATTGCAACAAATATGGCAGGTCGTGGTACCGATATTATGCTTGGTGGTAATTGGCAAAGTGAAGTTGCGAAATTAGAAAATCCAACTGATGTTGATATCCAGAAAGCTAAACAAGCATGGCAAATTAAACATGAAGAAGTCATTCAACTTGGTGGGCTTTATATTTTAGGTACTGAACGTCATGAATCTCGTCGTATTGATAACCAATTACGTGGACGTGCTGGCCGTCAAGGTGATCCAGGTGTTTCACGTTTTTACTTATCATTAGAAGATCCACTTATGCGTATTTTTGCATCAGAGCGTGTTGGTAACATGATGCGTAAATTGGGTATGAAAGAAGGTGAAGCAATCGAACATCCATGGATCACTAAAGCTATTGCTAATGCTCAGAAAAAAGTTGAAAGCCGCAATTTCGATATTCGTAAACAATTACTTGAATATGATGATGTTGCAAATGATCAACGTAAAGCTATATATAGCCAACGTAATGATTTATTAGATAACGTAGATATAAAAGAAACTATTGATTCTATACATGGAGATGTATTTACCACTGTTATTGATCAATATATTCCACCACAATCTATTGAAGAAATGTGGGATATTCCTGGACTTGAAGCAGCATTAAAAAGTGACTTTGATTTAGATTTACCAATTGCAAAATGGCTTGATGAAGAACAAAATCTTCATGAAGAAACTTTACGTGAACGTATTATACAACTTGCACAAAATAAATATCTTGAAAAAGAAAATATTGCGGGTTCTGAAGCCTTCAGACAGTTTGAAAAAAGTGTTATGTTGCAAACACTTGATACATTGTGGAAAGAACATTTAGCAGCAATGGACTACTTACGCCAAGGTATTCACTTACGAGGCTATGCACAGAAAGATCCTAAACAAGAATATAAACGAGAATCTTTCAACATGTTTGCAAGCATGTTAGATACATTGAAATATGACGTAATTGGTATATTAAGCCGAGTACAAATTCGTTCACAAGAGGAAGTTGAAGAAGCTGAACGCCAACGCCAAGCTGAAGTCGAAAAATTAATGGCTAAGCAGCAAGCTAATCATGAATCAATCGGTGGCATGGGCAATGATGAACAATCAGCAAACTCACAACAAGCTGTTGTACGTGCTCAGGCAAAAGTTGGCCGTAACGATCCTTGTCCTTGTGGATCAGGCAAAAAATATAAACATTGTCATGGTGCTGTTAATTAAATCAAAAATTTAGTATGATAAATAATCATTGATGTTTAAATAACCAATTAAGGTAAAAAAACAAATGGGAAAGCAGTTGCTTTCCCAAACTTTAATCACATACAAATTGGATCATGAGAAAACATACTGAAATTGCTGTAGGTATCATTCGTTCGCAAGATTGCCAAATCTTTATCACCCAACGCGGTGAAGACTCTCATCTTGCTGGTTTTTGGGAATTTCCTGGGGGAAAAATCGAAGCCGGCGAAACACCTTATCAAACTTTAGAGCGTGAAATAGCAGAAGAAGTTGATATTCATATTCATCAATCACAATTTTTAAAAACTTTTGAACATAGTTATGATGATCGTGATATCACTATTCATGCTTACCTAGTAGAAGAGTGGGATGGTGTTCCTTTTGCAAAAGAAGGACAACCAAGCCGTTGGATAGATCAGGAAGATCTAAATGCAGATGAATTTCCAGATGCTAACAGACCGATTATCGAAATGCTTAAGAACCTAGACAAACAGATCTAAGTTATTTCCTTATTTAATTTTAATTAGACTCTATAAAAACAATGAAAGAATATAAAGTTGTCATTTATCAAGAAGGGGCTTTGTCTTCATTAGTTTTCGGTACAGCTAATTCAAATGCTGACAAATTTTCCGCTTTTTTAAATAATATTGCCCAAGAAGGCTGGCGCGTAATTACAATGCAAAAAGATATCCGTCGCTTATTTTTATTCTGGCAACGTGAAGCCTATCTAATTGTGATGGAGCGAGATAGAGGACAGGTGAAATAAAAACCACGTTTTCTATTTTAGAATTAATAATTACTTCGTAAATAGCTATTTAATGATTTTATAAAATCATTAAAATAATTTAACTCGAAGAGTTATTGTGTATTCTTTGTTCAGCCAACGCAAGAAAGATAATCCCAACTATAATAGACAAAGCACCTAATAATCGTGAAATGGTAATTTGTTCGTTAAAAGCAATGACCGACACTATCATTACTGTTACCACTTGTAGGTGAGAAGCAGCAAAAGCTGGACCAACTGGTGCTTTTTGCAATAATACCATCCATGTTATAAATGCACCTGCATACCCAATCATAACTAAATATGCCCAACCATGACTAAAAACTCTTAACAACCAAGCAATATCTGGTTCAAATGGCAACGCTGAAATAGCAGTAAGTTTAAAGCTGGTTTGCCCAAAAGTATCAAAAAAAAGTAGTAAAATAAAACCAATAATATAGAACTTTTTCATTAAGTTAATCCTACTAGTACTACGCCAAGAGTTATAAAAAAAATACCAATTAAACGAAATGGCGTTAAATGTTCTTTAAATAAAACACGCCCAGCAATCATTACTGTAATAATATTAAAAGAGCCTAATAGTATGCTTTTAGACAAAGAAACTTCACTCAAAAAAGCCAACCAAAATACAAAACCGATGAAGTAAGCTCCAAAACCTAACCATAACCACATGTTACCAAATAATTTCTGCCAATAATTTAAACCCTTCTCATCATTAGAAGTAATAGCAGCATATTTGAATGCAATCTGCCCTACCGTGTCACAAGCAATATTAATTAACCATAAAAAAAAGATTAAGGTTGACATGAGTGACAAATTCCATGAATTTCAAGCACACTATGCTTTATTAAGAATTGACTTTGGCTAGCAAGTTGTTTAAGTTGCGACTCGATATTCTCAGAATGTTTTTCGATAATTTGCTGACAATTATCACAAATAAATAAGATTGATATATGCTGAGGATCCTGAAAATGAGGGCAAATGATATAGCAATTGGTTGACTCAACTTTATGAATAAAGCCTTGCTCAAGTAGAAACTCAAGAGCTCGATAAATCGTTGGCGGTTTTGCTTGTGGCTCACTAACTTTTAAGAGATCTAAAAGATCATATGCGCTCATAGCTTTATTCGCTTTAAGCATGATATCTAAAACGGTTTTACGCTGAGTTGTCAGCTTAATGCCACGTTTTTTGCATAAAGTTTCAATTTTCTCAATCAGCATATTATGCATTCAGTTAAGTTCCCTTCACTTTATTTGTTACTTTTTCAATGCCGCTTTTTTTCTTCTAATTTCTTTTGGGTCATTGATTAAAGCTCGATATATTTCTATACGATCGCCGTCTTTTACTTGTTCATTCAGTTCACAACGTTTTCCATAAATTCCAACAAGATGTTCATCTAATCGAATTTTACATATTGATAAGATATTGGATTTTGTAATGGCTTGCAAGACATTAGTTTGCTCATCAACTGCACAATCGATAATCGTAGGTTGATTAGGTAGCGCATAGACAACTTGAATATTTATCATATTAATATATCTGCCTTGCTCTTTGAGAAAATGCATTAACCATGTTGGTCATCACCTCCTTAAATATTGGCGTAAAAACAGCACTCATTAATTTATTATTAAACTCAAAGTTTAAATTTAAGCTGATTTTACTTTTTTGCTCATCAATTTCAGTAAATTCCCATCGCCCCTTTAAATGCTTAAATGGACCATCTATCAATGCCATATCAATTGAATTAGGCTCATTAATCTGATTTATGGTGGTAAAAGATTTTTTAAATCCTAATTTTTCAACCTCAATAAATGCAGTTAAAAGATTATCTTGTTTGCTAATAATCCCAGTTGCGATACAATCAGGAACAAACTCAGGGTATCTAGCTATATCATTTACCAACGCAAACATTTGTTGGATTGAATAAGGCTCGATCACTTCATGAAAAACATGTGCCATAATATTAAAAAATTAAAAGTTAAAATTAGTGGCATATAGTATCATGTAACTCTATAATAACGCACATTATGACTAAGAAAAAATCACATAAGCCTGGTTCGGCTACCATTGCATTAAATAAACGTGCGCGTCATGAGTACTTTATTGAAGAGGAAATTGAAGCAGGTTTATCCCTACAAGGTTGGGAAGTTAAATCACTGCGAGCTGGCAAAGCGAATATCAGTGACAGTTATGTGCTACTTAAAAATGGCGAAGCATGGCTATTTGGTGCAACTATAACTCCATTGAGTGTTGCTTCTACCCATGTAGTGTGTGACCCTATACGCACTCGAAAATTACTGCTAAATGAACGAGAATTAAACTCGCTTTTTGGACAAATAAATCGTCAAGGTTACACTGTTGTTGCACTTTCATTGTATTGGAAAAATGCATGGGCAAAAGTAAAAATTGGCGTTGCAAAAGGTAAAAAAGAATACGACAAACGTACTGATATTAAAGAACGCCAATGGCAAGTTGACAAAGCACGCATAATGAAAAATGCGAATCGCTAATCATAACGTTTAAATTAACGATGGCGTATAATTTGTGGCTCAATAAAAAATTCTAGATGTTTTAATTCTTTAAAATTTAGCAAATCATCAACCACATCTACACAAGTTAGCGCCATATTTTCGATATCTTGTACAATAGCATCTATCGGATAATACGAATAGCCAAGATAGTTATTGTAATCATAAGAACACAAATACACCTGCTCAGGATCAATTCTAGCTGTAACCAAATAACCTAAGACCTCTTCCAATAAATTACCTGATGGTGTAAAAATAGCTTTTGGCATTCGGCCTAACCTTTCATGAACACCTTTAAGTAATTCAAAACCTTTATTAGGAGAATAATCATCACTCACAATCCATTCTGGTTTTACAGTTAATCCCACACTTTCTAAGCCACGCCTGAAACCCTCAAGTCTTGCACATATCGAAGTTAACTGAATATCACAACCAATAAAATAAAATTCGTCTAAATTCTTTGCATAAGGCTTAATTAAATCACTTACAGACTGTAATGATTCACTTGTAATAAAGGGTAATACGGTATCTTTGAGATAACGGTCAAAAAGTAGTACCGGTGTATTTTGATTAATATCTACATACAATTTATCACTGTCTAATGAGGTTACAACAATCATCGCATCAACTTTTCGCTCTACTAAGTTTTGAGCTACTTTGATTTCAACCTCTTTATTATAGTGACTACAAGTAATTAATAATTGGATATTTTTTTGCCGAAAAGATGATTCAAGATGATGCAAAAACATAGAAAAAAATGAATTTGACATATCGGGGACAATAACACCAATCGTATTGGTGCTGTTAGCTTTCACCAAATATTGACGAATATGGGGTTGATCGCTATATTTCTCCGCGATCGATAAGACTCTTTGCCGAGTTTGTGGAGAAATACGATATTTTTTATCTCGTTTGTTGAATATATGACTGACGGTCGTTGCCGACACGCCAGCCAAACGAGCAATATCATTAATTTTTAGTTTATTACTCGCCATAGATCACCTTAATACTAACGTGGAGTACGTTGTTGTTTATTCGGGAACACTGGATTGTGGTTCACCGATGGACTTTGATACCAATAAGCAACACTCGCAATATCATCACAACGTTCATATAGTCTTATATCATCATTACCGATTTGTTGAAACGCTAATTTGATATTTTTGTGAAATGCAATTGGATCTGGAAGATGCCAACGATATAAACCATGTGAAGGCAAACCATCATCACCAAAACCATGTACTGGATTAGAATCTCCAGTTTGGAAAAAGTCACGTGTTGCATCACGGTTTGTTTGATATGGATATCCCATAAACATTGTTTGGAAACATTTCGCTTTTGGACGACCTTGGCTATCACGGTTATGAAATGCCCAAGCTCCACCAAAGTAATCTTCTGAACCAGTTGAATGTTGTGTTGGATAATCGCTATCATCATCAAGATAGAATTTAAACTCCCCTTCTCCCCACCAATAACGCTCTAAAGCTGTAAGAGCTAAGTAAGTACCTACATAATAACCATAACCTTGAACATTATCTAATATGACATAATCTTGTGCATGATTAGTCACACGTTGACGACGCCATTGAGCATGAAAGTAAAGTGGATTTTCAAATGGTTTTGGCATCAACGCATAATTAATAGCAAAGAAGAAATGTTGCAAATCAGCTTCATGTTCATTGTGAATTTCAACTCTAGCTTTTTTATTAAATGGCATTCTAAAATAACTATTAAAACCACCTGTTGGATTAACCACTATTGGCATAGAATTAATATCACATCTCGCACCAAAACCATTACAGAAAAAGTCACCAATAGGACTTTCCACTGAAGGAACAGTTTCATCATCCCAATAAATTCGAATCACAACATCACGTAATACAAAGCTTCCACGATGTGTTTTATCAGTTAAAGTAAACCACATATGACGAATTTCCCCTGGGCCAGTAATTTCAGCAATAGTCACTTTTTCACCAGCAGGAATAGATATAAAACCTTGTCCTTTCCTACATGGACCTAAAGCACTAGCTTTCATACACGATTTACCCTTTTCACCAGTCAAATTTTCAGGTGAAATAGTTCTTGTTTGTTCGAAGTGAAACTGTGTTACTGAATCAAATATATTCATTTTGCGTCCTTAATAAGTTTTAACAAATATTATTAATTAAAATATAAATTTCGTTTGCTTAATTACTTTCATTTTCAATTTTGTCTGACTTTCTATCACGACTTAAGAAGGCCATAGCAAATATCATGAAGCCTAAAACAACTAAGCCTAAATAATTAAACGTAGTAGCAGCACCTTCAGTGTCATAAAAATTACCGACAAAGGTAGAAAATAATATTACGCCTACTGAACCGGCTACTTGATAACCGATCAAAAACACTGTAGCTGACAAGCGTGCATTGAAATTGTTATCAATATATTTAAACACTGAGACTAAAATAGTTGAGATCTCTAAACAGTGCATAAGTTTGATTACGGAAATAATTGCGATACTTTCAACATGACCTGTTAAAAATATTCGAGTTGCAGAGATAAATGCAGCAAAGATTAATGCATTTTTTGCACCAACTTTGTTAACCACAAATGGCACACAAAACATAACAGCTGCTTCTAAAAAGACTTGAAATGAATTCAAAATACCATATAAGCGATAACCATCATTTACATCGGTAAACTGCTGAGTAAAAAAGACAGGGAATAATTGTTGGTCATAAATGTTGTACAAGCTATAAGTACCAAGTACATAAACAACAAATATCCAAAACTTTTTCAGTCCAAAGACTGAAACAATTTCATTAAAACTTAGTTTATCTTTCTTCTGAAATACTGCTGCCGATGATTTACTTAAATCTGGTTTGAAATTCAAATTGAGTATCATAAAACAGATACCGACCACTGAAGCAGCCCAAAAGTTAAGATGAGGATTGATACTAATTAAAATACCAGCGATAAAGGTACCCACTGCGTAAGCAATACAACCCCAAGTCCGGCATTGTCCAAATTCAAAATCGAAAGCACGGCTGATTTTTTCACAGTAAGAATCGATCAAGCCCATACCGGCAACCCAACCAAAACCTAAGAAGAAACTGCCAAAGATAACACCAACATAAAAATTATGTCTTAAAAGTGGCTCGTAAACATAGATTAATGCAGGTGCAGCACATGTTATGATGACACTTTGAAACCAAATTAGATGTTTTTTTAAGACTAATTTATCTTGATAAACACCATAAATAATCATGATAATTAACGAAATAAAATAGTTAAAAGAATAGATAATACCCGTCTGTTTTGCTGTTAAACCAATCTCTTTACTAAGCCATATTGCATAAAAAGAAAAAACAAAACTACCCGCCGCGTAATACATAATGCTATAAAACGAAGCAAACCAATAAGTTGGTTTTTTATAAAATGCACTTGTCATAATTTATCCTATAAAGAGTTAAGCACTGTTTTGAGTATGAATAGCTAAAAATTTAGCTTTAACGGCTTTATTAGATAAATGTGATCTACATCAAAATTATTTTAATAGGTAATGATGATGTTCAATAAGAAATGACATTAAAGATTAAAAACAAATAAAAAACAGAAAAATATTAAGCCAAACACAAAACCTCATTTTTTATAACATTAATGTTAATTGTTATTGATAAAATTATTTTCAACAATGCTAATAGATGATAACTATCTGTAAATTAGAAATTTATTACTATTGTATAAAAAGGCAAT
Source organism: Gilliamella sp. B2785 (assembly GCF_026537005.1). Lineage (NCBI taxonomy): Bacteria > Pseudomonadati > Pseudomonadota > Gammaproteobacteria > Orbales > Orbaceae > Gilliamella > Gilliamella sp. B2785. The sequence continues at coordinate 146,602 of NZ_JAFNNC010000003.1, forward strand.
GTTTTATTTAAAGGTAAATGAGGACAAAAAAATGAAAACAAAAATTGTAGACATTATGGTGAGAGATATTAGATTCCCAACATCTAAAAATTTAGATGGTTCCGATGCAATGAATGCTATATCAGATTATTCTGCAACATATGTAACTTTGATAACAGATTCACCAGACAATATCCAAGGCAATGGTCTTACTTTTACTATTGGAAGAGGCAATGAATTGTGTGTTGAAGCTGTAAAATCTTTATCTGCTTTATTTGTTAAAGATCGATATCTTGAGGATATTACGGAAAATTTTGGCGCTTATTGGCACGAACTTGTGGCAGGTGATTGTCAACTGCGATGGGTTGGACCTGAAAAAGGTGTCATTCACCTGGCAACAGCTGCAATTATCAATGCTATCTGGGATTTATGGGCGAAAAAAGAAGGAAAACCTATATGGAAAATGTTGGTTGATATGTCACCAGAAGAGCTTGTCAAATGTATAGATTTTACTTATTTGACAGATGTTTTAACCCCTGAAGAAGCAATAACATTACTGAGAAAAGTAGAATCTACAAAATCTCAGAGAGAAAAAGAGATGTTAGAGGTTGGTTTTCCTGGTTATACAACTGCAGCCGGTTGGTTAGGGTATTCGGAAGAAAAAATGCGGATGTTAGCAAGAAAAGCTGTTGAAGAAGGATGGACACACTTAAAACAAAAAGTTGGTGCAGATATTGAGCAAGATATGCGCCGAGCTACAATTCTAAGAGAAGAATTAGGATGGGATCGCAAATTAATGATGGATGCAAACCAAATATGGAGTGTTGATGAAGCTGTACAAAATATGCGAAAACTTGCCTTATTTGATCCTTTGTGGATAGAAGAACCAACAAGCCCTGATGATATTTTAGGTCATGCAACGATTAGGGAAAGAATCCATCCGATTGGTGTTGCCACGGGAGAACATGCTCACAACAGAGTAATGTTTAAACAAATGTTCCAAGCTAAAAGTCTAGATTTTTGCCAACTTGATCCAGCTCGATTAGGAGGATTAAATGAAGTTCTTGCCGTAATTCTGATGGCTGCTAAATATAATATCCCTGTTTGCCCTCATGGCGGTGGTGTTGGTCTTTGTCAATATAGCCAAAATATTGTTCTTTTTGATTATATTGCGGTTTCAGCATCATTAGAAAACCGTGTTCTTGAATATGTTGATCATCTACATGAAAATTTCTTAGAGCCTATTGTAATTAAGAAAGGACGTTATATGCCACCAAAACAAGCAGGATATAGCGTAACAATGAAACAAGAATCAATTGAGCAATTTGTTTACCCTAACGGAAAAGAATGGGTAAAGAATTAATGTTGTTTATTTGACATCATGAATAATAGGAGATTTCCATGACGTTAACTAATAATGATTTTATTTTAAAAACAGCAATAAAAAAATCAATAACTCGGTTATTACCTTTTTTAGCTTTAATGTACATCTTAGCATTTCTAGATCGTGCAAATATTGGTTTTGCTCATCATGCCTTTTTAATTGATACAGGTTTGAGTAACGCCGCTTATGCTTTTGGAGCTGGTATATTTTTTATTGGTTATGCCATTTTCGAAGTTCCAAGTAATATATTTATGTACAAATTTGGAGCTAGAGTTTGGCTTGCCCGCATTATGATTACTTGGGGTGTTGTTTCTGCCTTAATGATGTTTGCAAAAACAACTACAATTTTTTATATATTGCGTTTTTTACTAGGAGCATGTGAAGCGGGATTTATGCCTGGGGTTATGTACTATTTGATGCTTTGGTTCCCCATCGATATTAGAGCAAAAGTTGCTGGTTATTTCTGGTTCGGTCCACCGTTAGCATTCGTTTTAGGTGGTCCTCTTTCTGGTTTATTACTTTCTTTTGATGGATTTGCAGGGTTACATGGTTGGCAAATGATGTTTTTAGTCACAGGCGTTTTAACCATCTTAGTAGGAATATGGGCTTGGTTATACCTAGTTGATAAACCTGAAGATGAACGTTGCAAGTGGTTATCTAAAGAAGAGAAAAATGCTTTAATTTCTAAAATGTCACAAGAAGAACATGAAAAGGCTTCTCACGGACCTAAAGGAATTTTGCAAGCCTTACTAGATCCTAAAGTCATATACTTATGTATTATTGCATTTACAATTCAAGTAGGATCTTATGGTGTTACGTTTTTTTTACCATCACAAATCGCTGGGTTAGTTGGTGACGGTAATGTAGGTCTTTTTGTTGGTTTTTTAAGTGCAATACCTTGGTTTTGTGCTCTACTTGCAGCCTTTTTTATTCCTCATTTATCAACCGTTTTAAAGGAAAGACGTATTATATCAGTTTTAACTCTAGGTACAGCTGCCTTAGGTGTTGCGTTATCAGGTACTTTAGCACAATACAGTGCATTACTGGCTTTTATTTCATTATGTATTGGCTGTGCAGGATTATTGGCTGTCCAACCAATATTTTGGACGTTTCCTACAGGATATTTAAGTGGAGCCGCTGCTGCGTCTGGGATTGCTTTAATCAATTCACTTGCAAATCTAGGAGGTTTTGTTGCTCCTAATATTAGAGTCTTAGCTGAAAGTTGGTTTAACTCGCCATTAGCAGGGCTATATTTACTTGGGATAATTGCCTTCATTGGTGCTATCATGATTTTACCAATGTATGCTTTAAAAATAAGTAAAAGATAATTTTATAAGTTAAAATAATTATCTAATATATTTCTATATATTAGATAATTATATCTGAAAGATTTAAAACGTAATATGAGCCGAAGTCAAATCTTAAGACAAAACACAATCAATCAATTCATTGATTGTATTAATAACAATATATTATCTTTCCCATTACAATCGATTTCGATTCTTGCCGATAACTTTAATGTTAGTCGAACAACCATGAGAGCTGTTTTAGAATATTTATGTCAAGTTGATATTTTAATATATAAAAATAATAAATATTATTTAAACCGTAATCCCATACCAAAAGATAAAATCGCTTGTCAGTTTGATAAACGAGCTGTTCAAGATGAAAAATTTGAAGCTTATTTCTACTATTTGATCAATAGTAAAAAATTATTGCCAGGAGAACATTTTAATGAAATTCAATTAGCTAAAGATGCTAATGTTAGTCCTATTGTTGTTCGTGAATTTTTATTACGCTTTTTACACTATGGGCTTATTAATAATGTAAAAAGAGGTGAATGGGAATTGGTCACCTTTGCTAAGGATTATGCTGAAAAACTATATGAATTTCGAAGTGTATTAGAGATATTCGCCCTCAAATCCTTTATGGCACAACCAGATAACCATATTAATTGGATCAAAGCAAGAGAATTATTGCAATGTCACAAAAATCTTCAACAAAATATACAAGATGAATATAAACTTTTTTCAACACTTGACCGTGATTTCCATGAACTCATTTTATCGTGTAAAGAAAATCGTTTTTTTTTACAATCATTTGATTTAATTTCCGTTATATTTCATTTCCATTACCAGTGGGACAGTAGTGATCTTAAAGAAAGAAACAGTATTGCTGTATCAGAACATATTGCAATATTAACTGCAATTCTACAAAAAAACGAACCACTCGCCATTGCAGCGTTGTGTCGTCATTTAAATACAGCTAAAAGGTCAATGCAAGAATCAATTGGACGCGCATTAGAAATAAAAAACAGATAAAAAACAAAAAAATTATATATTCAACACGAAACTACAAAAAAAAAACATACTACTTTTTATCTTCTTCTATAGTTCTCTTTATTTACTACCAATAATTAAAGAGAACAATCATATGACAAAACAATTAAATAGATCCAACTTTCCTGGTCCAATTTACCCTGAAAAAATACTTCAATTTGGTGAAGGAAATTTTTTAAGAGCATTTATAGATTGGATTATTGATAATCTAAATGAAAAAACAAATTTCAATAGTGGTGTTACTATTGTTAGACCTATTGATACACATCAACCATCTATCAATGAACAAGATGGGCTTTACACGACTATTATTCGGGGGCTGAATGAACAAGGTTGCACAATTGCTACACCGCGAATTATTTATTCGGTTAATCGAGAAATACTAATATATCAAGACTATCAATCCTATTTAGCTTGTGCTGAAAATCCTGAGTTGGAATTTATTTTTTCAAATACTACTGAAGCAGGTATTGCATTTAGTGATAAAGATAAAGCTACAGATCTACCCCCAGCAACTTTTCCTGCAAAATTAACCTGTTTTTTACACCATCGCTTTAAATTTTTTAAAGGCCAAAAAGATAAAGGCTTGATTATCATTCCATGTGAACTTATTGATTATAATGGAGAAAAACTAAAAGAATTGGTTCTGGAATATGCTAAATTATGGCAATTAGATCATGATTTTACAATATGGATCAATGAGTGTAATACCTTTTGCTCAACTTTAGTTGACCGTATTGTGACAGGCTATCCAAAAGATGAAGCAATACAACTTGAACAACAACTTGGTTATCAAGATCGTTTTTTAGATACAGCTGAGTATTTTTATCTGTTTGTTATTCAAGGTCCACAATGGTTAAAACAGAAATTAAAATTAGATCAAGTCGACCTAAATATTTTAGTTGTTGATGATATTAAACCTTATAAAGAAAGAAAAGTAGGTATTTTAAATGGTGCTCATACTGCGATGGTGCCTGTTGCTTACCTTGCTGGATTGAAAACCGTTGGCGAAAGCATGGATGATCCGCAGATTGAAACATTCGTTAAAAATTTAATTAATCAAGAGGTGATTCCAACTTTATCTTTAGACAAAGAACAATTAGTACAATTTGCCGATGAGGTTTTAAAACGCTTTAGAAATCCATTCATTAAACACGAGTTAATGTCAATTTCATTAAATTCATTAACAAAATTTAAAACTCGACTACTGCCACAATTACTAACATATAGTCAACGATTTAACAAACCACCAAAGTATATTTCGTTTTCCTTAGCTGCTCTTATTGCTTTTTATCGTGGCCAATACCAAGGTCAAGCTATTCCATTAACTGATGATGCTCATTTACTAGAGAAGTTTAAAGAGTGGCAACCACTTTATCAAAACGACGTAAAAACACTCGTCTCTAACGTATTAAAAATGACTGATCATTGGGGACAAGATCTCAATAATGTTACCGGATTAACTGATTTAGTGACTAAAAATCTGGAAAACATTTTAGCTCAAGATATTAAAAATTATATTCCAAACAACTAAACAGCAGGAGTCAAACATATGACTAAAATGAAATATATTGTTATTCCAGAACCAGGAAAAGTTGAAGTCAAAGAAATGGAAAAACCAACCTTACAAAAAGGTGAAGCAATCCTAAAAGTATTATATGGTGGTATTTGCGGTTCTGACATGGGAACGTATAAAGGAACTTTTCTTTATGCAAGCTATCCGAGAATCCCAGGTCATGAATTTTCAGCCGAAGTGGTTGAAATAGATGAGAATGATTATGGTATCAAAAAAGGAATGATTGTTACCGCCAATCCTTATTTTAACTGTGGTAAATGTTATTCTTGTCGACGCGGTTTTGTTAACTGCTGTACTGGCAATCAAACTCTTGGCGCACAACGTGATGGTATTTTCAGAGAATATTATAGTATGCCAATTGAACGTATTTATGATGGTAAAGGATTAGATGCATTAACGCTATCAATGATTGAACCATTTTGTATTAGCTATCATTCAATTCAACGAACGTCAGTAAAAAAAGGCGATAAAGTATTAGTCGTTGGTGCCGGACCTATTGGTTTATTTGCAGTCATGGCTGCAGTATTAAAAGAGGCTGACGTATATGTAAGTGACGTCATGCAATCAAGATTAGATAAAGCATTATCATTAGGTGCAAAAGGTGTTATCAGAACAGATAAAGAGAATTTTGAAGAAAGAGTAAAAGAGATTACCCAAGGTGATGGTTTTGATGTTTGTATCGAATGCGTTGGATTACCACAAACTTTCCAAAATTGTATTGATGCAGCAGCTTACCGTGGTCGTGTAGGTCTAGTTGGAGTAAGTAAACAAAAATTAGATTTTGCTTTTACACAAATTCAAACTAAAGAGTTAGATATTTTTGGTTCACGTAATGCACTAAAAAAAGACTTTATCGAATTGATTGATTTAGTTAGTTCCGGAAAATGTGATGTTAAAAAAATCATTACCGACATATACGAATTGAATAATGCCGAAAATGCTTTTAAAGAAATGCGAGATGATCCAAGTAATCGACTTAAATCAGTAATAAAGATAGGTTAACTAAATAATTATCTCTCAATTATTCCGCTACTAACAAGTAGCGGAAAGTGTATTTTTAGGAAAGAGTTCATGAAAAAAATAATTAAAATCAATGGTAACGATAATGTTATTATTGCATTAGAAACATTATACCCAGGCGATAAAATAAATAGTGAGCTATTAAAAGATAATCAACAAATTACTGTTTTACAAGAAATTCCTTCAGGTCATAAAATAGCGATTAAACCGATTTTACAAGGTGAAAACATCATTAAATATGGTTTTCCCATTGGTCATGCATCGCAAGCTATTCAAGTTGGTGAACACGTACATACTCATAATGTTAAAACCAATCTTGGTGAACTTGATGAGTATCAATATGAACCTGTTGCTAGTCATATTTCATCATCACTACCGGATAGAGATGTGAATCTTTATCGCCGAAAAAATGGTGATGTTGGTATTCGTAATGAACTTTGGATTATCCCAACCGTTAGTTGCGTTAATGGTATCGCGGAACAAATTCGTAAACGATTTTTATCAGAAATAGCGAAAGACATTGAGTTAGATCACGCTTTTTTTGATGGTGTCCATCTACTTTCACATCCCTATGGTTGTTCGCAATTAGGAGCAGATCATCAAACAACTAAAACTATATTACAAGATATGGTCAAACATCCTAATGCTGGTGGAGTATTAGTTATTGGTTTAGGATGTGAAAATAATCAACTCTCAGCATTTAAAGAAAGCCTTGGTGAATATGATCATGAGCGAGTCCGTTTTATGATTTCACAAGAAGTGGAAGATGAGATTCAACAAGGTGTGAAGTATTTACTCGAAATATATCAAGTAATGAAATTAGATCGTCGCCAAACAGGTAAGCTTAGTGAACTTAAATTTGGACTTGAGTGTGGGGGATCCGATGGATTATCTGGCATCACAGCAAACCCATTATTAGGCAAGTTTTCTGATTATGTAATTGCCAATGGCGGAACTAGCGTTTTAACCGAAGTTCCCGAAATGTTTGGAGCAGAAACAATCCTAATGTCTCATTGTATTAATTCACAAATTTTTGAAAAAACAGTAAATATGGTTAACAATTTTAAAAGATATTTTATGACATATAATCAACCTATTTACGAAAATCCTTCTCCAGGTAATAAAGCAGGAGGAATTACAACACTTGAAGACAAATCATTAGGCTGCACCCAAAAAGCAGGTAATAGTAATGTTATTGATGTATTAGAATATGGTGAAAGACTCCAAAAATCAGGTTTAAATTTATTATCAGCTCCGGGGAATGACGCAGTTGCTACAGGTGCATTAGCTGCTGCTGGTTGTCAAATGGTGTTATTTTCAACCGGAAGAGGCACTCCATATGGTGGCGTTGTACCAACTGTAAAAATTTCAACTAACTCAACACTTGCCAAAAAAAAGAAACACTGGATCGATTTTGATGCGGGGCAATTAGTTAATGGAACACCGATGGAGAAACTTTTAGAGCAATTTATTAATTTAATTGTGCAGCTTGCAAACGGTAAACAAACCTGTAATGAAATAAATGAATTTCGTGACCTATCAATATTTAAAAATGGAGTAACTGAATAATTTTTCTTGAAAAGTCCAAATTTGGAAAAATAAAATAATCATAAAATATAACAACATTTTGATAAAAATAATTTTTTCTTATCAAAGTAATGTATAAAATAAGGTCATATTGAATTAATATTCATCAATAAAAAATAACCGCTACTTAGCGGTTATTTTCAAACACATTATTCAGTTTTAAGTCCAAATAATTGACCATTTTGTTTAACAAAAGATTGTGTTACATGCACGTCATTACTATTTTTAATACAAAGTGGATCACTTAGTACATTATCAATAATCACATTATTAAACAAAATACTATTCGCATTCTCAATAAAGAACCCTTTACCAGCCTCCGGTTTGACATCTTTAAACATATCAACCTCGCCTGCTTGGGCATTTTGTTGCATTGAAACACGGATATTATCAAAAGAGATATTAGAAATAGGAGATTCTGGAATACCATATAAAAAGCCGGCATAAGCACGAACATTTTTAGCAATAATGTTCGAAAAGCTAATATTGTGGCATGCTGGTGTAAACTCATTAACGGGTAGAGCATCTTTATTCCAAACAATTGGATCATTTCCTTTTGGACCACAATAATAATAGTAGTTCATAACAAATGCCGATAAAACTTCATCCATTACAATATTACTAAATGTGATATCAGAAATAGTTCCTCCTCGACCTCGACGAGTTTTGAATCTTACACCTCGATCGGTTTTTTGGAATACACAATTTGTAATAGTTACATTACGAATGCAACCACTCATCTCACTACCAAGAACCACCGCACCATGACCATGAATCATATTACAATTAGTAATTAAAATATTCTCACATGGACTTTTTTCGGCTGTTTCTTCAGTGCCTGCTTTTATTGCAATACAATCATCGCCAACATCAATATAACAATTTGAAATTCTCACATTACGACATGATTCAGGGTTAATACCATCGGTATTCGGTGAATCAGCTGGATTAAGAATTGAAATATTATCGACAACGACATTATTTGATTCCATCGGATGAACAGTCCAGCTAGGTGATTGAGTTAGAAAAACTTTTTCAATCGTAACTCGTTCACAAAAATCAAAACCAATTAAATAAGGTCTTGGATATTTAAGATTGCTTCGATCATGACGGAATGTATGCCACCATTTTTGACCATTACCATCAATTTTACCATTTCCAGTTATAACCACATTTTCAATATGTTGACCGTATATACAAGGCATATACACATCCTGCTTAACCCCTTCCCAACGAGAATTAACAACAGGATAATCTTTAGCATCATCAGAAAATAATAAAGTCGCCCCTTGCTCAATAACAAGCGTTATGTTGCTACAAAGCTTAATTGCCCCAGTAAAATAGGTACCAACAGGAACAATTAACGTTCCACCACCTAGTTGATCAATATGTTGAATTGCTTTTTCAAAAGCTTGAGTATTTATTGATTTTCCGTCACCAATAGCGCCAAAATCTTTTACAGATACAGTCGTCATGAGTTTATCCTTTATATTTTTACAAACCTTTTAATTTACTCTAATGTTTGCAGCTTTAGGTTACAGGATCAGCATACTGATCCTAATAAATATTTTTCTTTAATTAGTTGTGGTCTCTTTTTGCTTAAATCCAATGTTATTATTACCAAAACATTTTTCGTAAGCGATGCCAGATAATTCCTCAACCACTTTTCGTGTTTCAGGCGTAACATCTTCCATTTTGCCACCTTGTCGAATGCGAGCAACTTCATTGATAATAATAGAATGGGTAGAGTGATCGAGCTTCATTCTCCAAGCAAAAAATGCCCCAATTAATGCCATTCCTACAACGCCGTATAAAATAATACCATTAATAGCATCAATTGCGCTTTGTGGCTGTATATGTGATTTCGATTCAAAGCCATAAGCACTTAATATCATACCAAGCACAAAAACAATTGAAGCGCGAACTAGTTTACCTGCCATGGTCATAGCTCCTGCATATACCCCTTCACGACGTCGATTAGTTACAACCTCATCTACATCAGCTAAGAATACATATACACTCCAAGGAATATAGTAAACACCACCAGTACCCAAACCAAACCAAATTGTAATACCCACTACAATCCAAGTGATATGAGGCAGATTAAAGTAATAAATACCGACATAACCAATCATCGATGAAATAACGATGAGTAATGCGATAATAAATGGTTTTTTGAAGCCCTTCTTAGCACAATACATCATAAAAAATGCGGTTGAAACCAACTGACAAATACTACTTAATGAATTCATTGAAGCAACAAATGAACGAGGTTCACCTAAACTAAATACGATGAAATAGGTAAATACCGCTGTAAATAACCATTCAGCACCAAATCCAAATAGATACATTCCTAAATGCGTTCTAAAAGTTTTAACACGGAATGTTGACAAGATATCGATAAAAAGCTTTTTAATTGCTTCAAAAAAGCTATGTACAGATTCATCTTTTACTTCTTCTTTAGGTTTTTCCCAACTATTACAATAAAGCAAAATCAAAGCTAACATCATGATAGTGGCATATGTGATCCCAGTTAATAAAAATGGGGTTGCTGATTCCTTACTATAGAAATAAAAGAATACGCCTGGTATTGCCGCACCTAAGAAATTAGCTACTTTACCAAACATTGCTTTTGAACCAGTTAAATAAGTACGTTCTGAAAAGTTAGATGTCATTTCTACAGGTAACGTATTAAATGGAATCATGATGCTGGTATAAATAATCTCAAATAAAATATATGTTACTAAGTAATACCAAAATCCCATACCATCAATCCATAACATAGGATAAATGACCATTAACGGAATACCAATCAAAATAAAAAATCGACGTCGCCCAAAGCGTTGCCCTATTTTAGTTTGATAGAAATTATCTGTAATAAAGCCCATCAATGGATTCAGTATGACATCCAAATAAGTAGCGATGGAAAAAATCAACGCAGCTTGCACCACACTTAATCCACAAAAAGTGGTATAAAAATAGAGAAGCCAAGCACCACTAATTGCTAATGCACCACTACCAATTAAATTACCACTGCCATAAGAAAATCTTACTAACCATGTAATTTTATTCTTTTTTTCCTTACTCATAAAAGATACCTATAATATTTAAAAAAAACGATCCCTCGCATCAAGTCCCGAAGGACTTAATGACGTGGATATTTATTCTTGGATTTTTATCTATAGAGTTACGCCACTTTTCAAAATGGCTAAATTTCTAAAGTTGTTAATTTCGTTACGAGTTTTTTTCCCGCTAGCAATAAGAACGATATAGTCAATAAACTCTATCAACAAAGATTGCATAGAAACTCCTTGTATAAGTTTACCGGCATTAAAATCGATCCAATTGGCTTTCTTATCAGCTAATTGTGTATTAGTCGCAATTTTGACTGTTGGCACAATGCCGCCGTATGGAGTGCCTCTTCCTGTGGTGAAAAGCACCATATGACATCCAGCTGCTGATAAAGCACCAGTAGCTACTGCATCATTACCAGGTGCGCTTAGTAAATTTAATCCATGTCTAGTTAACATTTCACCGTATTTAAGAACATCAATAACTTCACTACCACCCGCTTTTTGCGTACAACCTAAAGATTTTTCCTCTAAAGTTGTAATGCCACCAGCCTTATTCCCAGGAGAAGGGTTTTCATAGATTGGTTGATTATTTGAAATAAAATATTGTTTAAAATCATTGATCATGTGTACAGTCTTGTCGAAAGTCGACTCATCAATACAATGTGACATCAAAATGTTCTCAGCACCAAACATTTCTGGTACTTCAGTAAGAACACTTGTTCCACCATGAGCAATAACATAATCAGAAAACAGACCAAGCATTGGATTAGCTGTAATACCTGAAAAACCATCAGAACCACCACACTCCAATCCAAATTTCAATTCACTTAAATGCCCTACTTCACGTTTATCCTGCTTCATAATGGCATAAAGTTCTCTTAAATGAACCAATGCTGATTCAACTTCATCGGTTTCTTGCTGAGCGATTAAAAATCTAACTCGAGATTCATCATATTCACCTAAACTAGCCTTAAATTCTGAAACCTGATTATTTTCACAACCAAGTCCGATGACCAATACAGCACCAGCATTAGGATGTTTAACTAAATTTTGTAAAATTGTCTTAGTATTTTGATGATCTTGTCCAAGCTGGGAGCAGCCATAAGGATGTTCAAGTACAGTTATACCATCAATTTCTAATTGATTATTTAACTCATCACAAAACTGTTTAACAATTTGTTCTGCTATCCCGTTTATACAAGTTACAGTTGGAATAATCCAAAGTTCATTACGAATACCAACTTCACCATTTTTACGTCGATAAATTTGTACTTCCTTATCGGCAATCTCATGTAACAGATCATTTTTCGATAAAGTAGGTTGATATTTGTAATCATTAATATCACTTAAATTGGTTTTTAAATTATGAGAATGAATATGCTCTCCAGCTTTAATTAAACGAGTAGCATGACCAATTGGTAAGCCATATTTAATAATATTTTCATCTTGCTCAATATCGATAAGGGCAAATTTATGCCCTTGTTTAATAGGATCTTTTAGATCAATTATCTGTCCATCAACGACGATATTTTCTTCATGTGCTTCTAAATCAGATAATGCCACACCGACATTATCTTTATTGTTTATTTTTATATATTTAACCATTGAATCACTCATGTTATTTGCTACCATTAACACATTTTTCAATTGCTTGACGCATTCCCTCTTCGGTTATGACGGTTAAATATTGTGTTAACGTTTGCGCTAATTGAGGAATAGTTAATAGATCATGCTCCCAATGAGCAGTATCTCCTAAAACAACTTTGATTAAATCCTCTAATGAGCTTTTCCCTTCTGCAATGGCTGCCCAACTATTACTGAAGCGTTCTAACCAGATTGCATCATCTTGTAACGGATAACTTTGTCCATTACGCACACCACGATAAAATGCGATCAATGCAGCAAAAGAGAACACCAAATGTTTAGGCAATGTTCCTTTTTCTTTCTGATAATTAATTAATTGAGGAAGAATACGTGTTTTAAACTTAGTCATACTGTTTAAAGCAATTGACATCAACTGATGTTCAATAAATGGATTTTTAAAACGACTAATAACTGATTGAGCAAAATCAACCAATTCTTGATGAGGTAAATCTAAAACAGGGATAATTTCATCAAAAATGGTTTCTTTTATATAAGATAAAATCTGAGCGTCATTCATTGATTCGCCAACAGTATCAATACCTGATAAATAAGCAACAGGAACTAATGCAGTATGAGCACCATTTAAAATAGCTACTTTACGCTCTTTATACGGTTTAATATCATCAACAATTTTGATGTTCATATTGCATTTATCAAGGCATAATTTTTCAGCTAGCCATTGCGGTCCTTGAATAACAAATAGATAAAAATATTCCGCTGAATCAATAAAGTTATCTTTATAACCTAATTCAGTCTCAAGCTCAGCGATTTGTGTTTTTGGGTATCCTGGAACAATTCTATCTACTAAAGTTGAGCAGAATAAATTATCATTTTCAAGCCAATTGATAAATTGGTCTGACAAGTTCCACTGATTCGCATATTTAAGTACTAATTTTTTAAGTGCATCGCCGTTATAATCAATTAATTCACAAGGAATAATAATCAAACCACTTTCTTTACTGCCGGCAAAGTGAACAAATCTTTCATATAAAAATGCAGTCAATTTTGCTGGATAACTCGTTGCAGGTTTATCTGTTAATTTGTCACTTTCAACATAACTAATGCCAGCTTCGGTAGTATTTGAAAAAATAAACTGAATATTCGGATCTTTAGCTAACTCAAGATATTCATCATATTGAGTATATACATTGATTTCGTTATTAACTGAACGAATCAATCTAAACTCTTTCACTGTTTCATTTTGTTCATTTAAACCACGAACAAGCGTTGTATACAACCCATCTTGAATACTTAATGATGGTGGGAAGTCCGTATTTAACGGACGAACCACAACAATACCAGCATCAAGATCAGTTTTTTCATTAAGAATATCTAACTGCCAATCTAAAAATGCACGTAAAAAATTACCTTCGCCAAACTGAACAACACGTGTCGTATATTTTGCACCCGGAAAATCATTTCTGTTTAATGTTTTCATTACTCTAACTCTTCTTTAATTAATCTAATCACAACGACTTAATGCTTTTTAGCTTAGTTCAATACCAAAATAGTTTTTAGCATTATCAAAACTAATATTTTTAACCATTTGACCTAATAATTGGATATCACGTGGTGCTTCGCCATCTTCAACCCAGCGTCCAATCATTCGACATAAAATACGTCTAAAATATTCATGGCGAGTGTAAGATAAGAAACTACGACTATCGGTTAACATACCAACAAAACGGCTTAATAATCCAAGTTGAGCAAGCTGTGTCATTTGACGAATCATGCCGTCTTTTTGATCATTAAACCACCATCCTGAACCAAATTGCATTTTTCCTTGAATACCTGCTCCTTGGAAGTTACCAATCATCGTACCAAGAATTTCATTATCAGAAGGGTTTAAACAATACAAAATCGTTTTTGGCAATGCATCTTGTTTTGCTTGAGCATCTAATAGACGAGAAAGTGGTTGAGCAATAGGTGAATCATTAATAGAATCAAACCCAACATCAGGCCCCATTAAATTAAACATTCTTGAATTATTATTACGCAATGCACCTATATGATATTGTTGAACCCATTCACGTTTGTTGTATTCAACACCTAAGAAAATAAGTACAGCAGTTTTAAATTGAGCAACTTCTTTAGCGGTTAAAACTTCGCCAGATAAACGTTTAGTTAAAATGGTATCTAACTCTTTTTCAGTAGCTTCTTCATAAACAACTGTATCTAATGCATGGTCAGAAATCTTACAACCATGAGCAGCAAAATGATCCATACGTTTTGATAAAGCCTGACAAAGCGCTTGGAATGATGAAATTTCAACATCGGCTACTGCAGAAAGTTTTTCCATATATGCCGCAAAGAATTCTGAATCAATATTGAATGCTTTATCTGGACGCCAGCTTGGTAAAACTTTAACATCAAATGAACTATCTTCTGCAACAGTTTTATGATGAGCTAAATCATCAATAGGATCATCTGTTGTACCTGCCATCTTAACATTCATTTTTTTCATGATGCTACGAGCTGTAAACTCTGGAGTCGCTAACATCTCATTACAAGTATTCCAAATTTGCTCTGCTGTAGAAGGAGATAATAGAACGTTATCAATACCGAAAGGACGACGAAGCTCTAAATGAGTCCAATGATATAAAGGATTACCAATAGTATGAGGAACAGTTTCTGCCCAAGCCTTGAATTTGTCTAAATCACTAATATCAGTACCAGTACAGAATTTTTCGGCAACACCATTGGTACGCATTGCACGCCATTTATAATGATCACCTTTTAACCAAATATCGTATAAATTCTTGAATTGATAATCTTTAGCAATTTGTTCCGGTGGTAAATGGCAGTGATAATCAAAAATTGGCTGATCAGCAGCAAAATCATGATAAAGCTGACGAGAAAATTCGGTATCTAGTAAAAAGTTTTCAGTTAAAAAACTCATTTTATTCTCCATAAATAGTAGTTAACTATTAAAAGATTACAGGAAAATACATCCTGTAATCTTATTAATTTATTGATTAATTTTGATCTGATGATGGTTCTTTCAAAATAGTCCAAACCGCTAAGGCAGCTAAAAGATCTAAACAAGATAAAATTACAAATAAAGGACTAAAGCCAACAGTATCAGCAAGTGCACCAACAATAAGTGCAAAAATAGTACTAGCTAGCCATGCAGCCATGCCGGTAAATCCATTCGCTGTTGCCACTTCATTACGGCCAAATACATCAGACGATAAAGTAATTAATGCTCCTGATAATGCTTGGTGAGCAAAACCACCAATACAGAATAAAAAGATAGCAACATAAGGACTTGAAAATAGACCTATCAGACCAGGTGCAATCATAAGCACACCACCAACCGTCACTACCATTTTTCTTGAATTAATTAAGCTTACTTTAAAATGTTTTTGGAAAAATGGTGACATATAACCACCAAGAACACATCCGACATCAGCAAAAAGCATTGGCATCCAAGCAAAAATAGCGATTTGTTTTAAATCAAAGCCATAAGCTGTGAACATGAATAATGGAATCCATGCATTAAAGGTACCCCATGCAGGCTCTGCTAAAAATCTTGGTAAAGCAATTCCCCAAAAACGGCGGCTGGTTAAAATTTTACTCGCTGGTAATTTTTCATTATTTGAAGTTTGATGACTTGCTTCTTGACCAGATAAAATATATTTTTTCTCTTCTTCAGAGAGACGTTTCTGTTTTGTAGGGTGGCGATAAAGGATTAACCAAAAAATTCCCCAAATAAAACTTAATAAACCACACAATATAAATGCCCATTGCCAGCTATGGAACCAAATTGCCCATGCAACTAATGGTGGTGCGATCATGGCCCCCACTGATGAACCTAAATTAAACCAACCAACCGCGATCGACCTTTCTTTTGCCGGAAACCATTCACTAGTCGCTTTAAGTCCCGCAGGGATCATTGCTGCTTCTGTTGCACCAACAGCACCTCGAGCAAAAGCCAGTCCGATCCAACTACCTGAAAATGCGGTACTAACACAAAATACTGACCACAAAATAGCAAAAACCGCATATCCCGCTCTCGTGCCTAACAAGTCCAAAATATATCCGGCAACTGGTTGCATAATGGTATAACAAGCTGAATAAGAAGCTACCACATATGAATATTGCTGCGTTGTTAATCCCATTACTTCATTAAGAACTGGGGCGGCTACCGCTATCGAATTTCGCGTAAGATAACCAAGAATTGTCCCTACAGTGACTAATGCTATCATATACCATCGTAGGTTTTTTATCGTTTTGTACATCTTTAATTGCTCCTAAATATATAGATATTTTGGCGCATAATAACATGCCTGACAACTAAAAAAGTTGACATACATCACAAAAATGAACTATATCCCTAATAATTAAAGGGATATTTTTTAAACTAAAAAGTTTGTAACTAAAAAATTTAATTAAAAAAATTGGAACAACATTATTTAATTTGAAGCAATTAGATGTTATTTTAAAAGTCTAAAAAAACTTAAAGGATTTATGCAAAATTCATCATGACCCAAGAACAGCACGAGTATCAAAGACTTTATCAAGTTATCGCAACTGAACTTAAAAACCGAATTATTGACGGCATTTATCCAGTAGGAAGCAAATTACCATCTGAAAGATTGATATGTGAAGAACTAAAAGTAAGTCGTTCAGTTGTCCGTGAAGCTATTATTATGCTTGAAGTTGAAGGTTATGTTGATGCAAGAAAAGGCTCTGGAATTCATGTTATAGCTAATAGTTTACAGACCAATATTCTAACCTCACAGAAAGGATTAAATTTTTCTACGACAGGGCCTTTTGAATTATTGCAAGCCCGCCAACTTATTGAAAGTAACATTGCCGAATTTGCAGCAACACAAATTACTAAAGACGACATCGTCAAATTATTAGAAATTCAACATAATGCTAAAAAAGAAGATCATTATCGTGATTCTGATTGGGATCTAAAATTCCATACACAGATTGCCATGATCACACGGAATACCGCTTTAATTACTATCGTTCAAGAAGCTTGGCAGCAAAGAACATTAAACCCATTATGGAAAAAACTTCATGAACATGTACAACAACAAGACATTGAAAGCTGGTGGGATGAACATGACAAAATATTAGATGCGCTAATTAATCGTGATCCCAAAGCGGCTAAGTTAGCCATGTGGCAACATCTAGAGAACACAAAAAAAATGTTATTTGATGCTGCTAGCGAAGATTTTGAAACAAAACGAGATCACTATCTATTTTCAGATAACCCCGTTATTAGTATTAATGAAAATGAGTAGATTCTATTAAAGGCAATACACTTTGCGCCATTGCGCAAAGTGTATTAATTCGCAAAAGTTAAATAATTAACTATTGTTTAAACTATTAACGCTGATCATCAACCGTTACTCCAGCTGGTGGAGTAAACTTAAACTTATCAAGTGCTACCTTACCTAGGGTTTGACGAGATAAATCATAAAAACTACGCTGACCATCTTCCTCGATAATCGTAAAATTTGAAATCATCCCAGTAGGCAAAACAGAAATAACAAAATCTTGGTTAGAACCATCAGTTGGTTTCAATGTAAAAGAGTCTTGTTTACGTGTAACAGTATATGCATTCCAAATAGGATTATGACTATCCGTAATCAAAAGCATTAAACGATTATCCACCGATTTTTTTAAGCTCATTACACTAACTTGTTCAACGGCAGGAGTATAGACCCACATGTTACGCCCATCTGAAATGATTGACGTCTCGTCTGGCTCAGTCATTGTCCAATTAAAGTAATAAGGCCTTGTTACCCACAAATCACCTTTACCTTGTTGAACTGGTTGTTTATCGGCTGTTTTCACATCTTGTGAAAATCGAGCATAAAACCCATCAATTTTAGCTAATCGCTCTTGCAACACCTCTTTATCACCAGCCCATGCTGCACAGCTTGTCATTAACCCAATTAAAATTAAAAACTTCTTCATTACCAATCCTTATGCATTTTGTTTAATACAATAAATTAAACAATCATTTTAATTTAGTTCAAAATATTACCGTTTTTCTGTTAGCTGTGAAAGATATTTTCTTTTCTTTTTCACTTATCAGTTAAGCAGTATATAATAACTGTATTTTGTAAATTTGGATGGTGTAGCATGCCTAGTCTCTCTTTTGAATTTGGGTCAGATGAATTTAAACCTTTAGCGGCAAGGATGCGTCCACGTAATTTATCTGAATATATAGGTCAAAGCCAACTACTTGGTAAAGATAAACCCCTGCCTAAAGCAATTGAAGCAGGTCATTTACATTCTATGATCCTTTGGGGACCACCTGGAACCGGCAAAACCACTTTAGCAGAAATTATTGCGCATCATGCTAATGCCAAAGTAGAACGAATTTCAGCAGTAACTTCAGGGATTAAAGATATTCGCGAAGCGATTGAACGCGCCAAAATTAATCAACAATCCGGAGTAAGAACCATTTTATTTGTTGATGAAGTTCATCGTTTTAATAAAAGCCAACAAGATGCTTTTTTACCTTATGTCGAAAATGGTACAGTAACCTTTATTGGTGCTACCACTGAAAACCCCTCTTTTGAGTTAAATTCAGCACTACTATCCCGTGCCAGAGTCTATCTGCTTAAATCATTAACTAATGAAGATATTGAGCAAATTTTACAACAAGCGATGGATGATCCGGAACGTGGTTATGGCAACCAAAAAATTACGCTACTTGAGGAAACCAGAAAACAGATTGCCGAATTTGTTGGTGGTGATGCAAGACGCGCACTCAACACGCTTGAATTGCTGGTTGATATGTCTGATGGAAAACCATTAACGCCTGAATTACTAAAAGAAGTCATCGGCGAACGTAGTGCAAGATTTGATAATCAAGGTGACCGTTATTATGACCTAATCTCGGCGGTTCATAAATCAATTAGAGGATCTGCACCTGATGCAGCACTTTATTGGTATGCAAGAATCATTTCCGCGGGTGGAGATCCGCTATATGTCGCTCGTCGATTATTGGCTATTGCATCAGAAGATATCGGTAATGCCGACCCAAGAGCAATGCAAGTCGCTTTAGCAGCATGGGACTGTTTTACTCGAGTTGGACCAGCAGAAGGCGAACGAGCTATCGCACAAGCAATTGTTTACCTAGCATGTGCACCTAAAAGTAATGCGGTTTATCTTGCATTTAACCAAGCGATGAAAGATGCAACATCCAAACCTGACTATGATGTTCCAGAACACCTACGCAATGCGCCAACCAGTTTAATGAAAAATTTAGGTTATGGCGCACAATATCGTTATGCACATGATGAACCTAATGCCTATGCAGCAGGTGAAAACTACTTCCCACCAGAAATGGCCGACAGCAAATATTACCACCCAACACAACGGGGTGCTGAGAAAAATTACTCGGAAAAACTGGCTTGGCTAGAGTCTCAAAATAAAGCTAGCACAAATCAGCGCTACAAAAAGAATTAGATTGAATATATTAATAGTTACCGAAAGTTCTTGCTTGAGCAAACATGTTGACTGATCTTAAATTGATCAAACTAAATCATGCATGTTTAAACAAAGTTTTTGGTAAAGTTGTATATACCTAAAAAATTGATTCACTGATAGGTAAATGAGAGATCCTTAGCAAAGGCTTATCCTAGTTCTTGAGCATATTTAATTAAAATTGTATTTGGGAGATAGCCTTAAACAGCTATTATGCTTTATATCCTTATAAAGCTAAATAGCATTATAAAAGCAAATCTCAAGATAAAAATGAATAATATATTGCTAAATATATATAGCTCAATAAACGAAATAGATTCATATTTATGATATGAATTTCGAGTTGTAATTATAGATAGGTAGATCTTATCATTCCCCAATATCTCATTTAGTAAGTAACTACCTATCATTGCCTTTTTTGACAAAAAAAGTTCATATTTCTAAATATCACCCGTAGTCATTGATTTTCGTCAATAAATTAAAGATCACCGCTTATTAAATACACTATATATAGTAATAAAATGATTAATAGGCACTATATATTGTATATTTTGATAAATATCAATTATTATAATCACCATTAAAAACCACAAAAATGGATGGAAAATGAATAAATCAATACTAGTCACAAAACGTGATGGAAAAAAAGAACCTATAAACCTAGACAAAATCCATAAAGTCATTACATGGGCTGCTGAAGGATTAGAAAATGTTTCGGTTTCTCAAGTTGAATTACGTTCGCATATACAGTTTTATGATGGTATTCGCACTTCCGACATTCATGAAACAATCATTCGTGCAGCAGCAGATCTCATCTCTCAAGATGCACCAGATTACCAATACTTAGCTGCTCGATTAGCGATATTCCATTTACGTAAAAAAGCCTATAACCAATTTACCCCCCCACCGCTTTATGAACATGTAAAAAAACTTGTTGCCAGCGAACGTTATGACAAGCATCTTCTTGAAGATTATAGCCAAGAAGAGTTTGAACAAATGGATAAAATTATCGATCACTGGCGTGACATGAACTTCTCTTATGCAGCGGTTAAACAACTTGAAGGTAAATATTTAGTTCAAAATCGAGTGACTGGGGAAATTTATGAAAGCGCCCAATTCCTATATATTTTAGTGGCAGCATGTCTGTTTGCAAATTACCCTAAAAATACTCGACTAGATTATATCAAACGCTTTTATGATGCCGTTTCGACATTTAAAATCTCACTACCCACACCAATCATGGCGGGTGTCCGTACTCCAACTCGTCAATTTAGTTCTTGTGTACTAATTGAATGTGATGACAGTTTAGATTCCATCAATGCTACCGCAAGTGCTATCGTAAAATATGTTTCTCAACGAGCTGGTATCGGTATTAACGCGGGTCGAATTCGGGCATTAGGTAGCTCTATTCGTGGTGGCGAAGCATTCCATACTGGCTGTATCCCATTTTATAAGTATTTCCAAACCGCGGTTAAATCTTGTTCGCAAGGTGGTGTTCGTGGTGGCGCGGCTACCGTATTTTATCCAATTTGGCATTTAGAAGTTGAAAGTTTATTAGTATTACGTAACAACCGAGGTGTTGAAGAAAACCGCGTTCGACATCTGGATTATGGTGTACAAATCAATAAATTAATGTATCAGCGCCTCATTAAAAATGAAAACATTACACTATTTAGCCCATCAGATGTACCAGGGCTTTACGATGCGTTTTTCGCCGATCAAGAGAAATTTGAAGCGCTTTATCATCAATATGAACAAGATGTTAATATCAGAAAACGCGTAGTAAAAGCAGTAGAACTCTTCTCATTATTAATGCAAGAACGCGCATCGACTGGTCGAATTTATATACAAAATGTTGATCACTGTAACACGCATAGTCCGTTTAATGCACAACTTGCGCCGGTACATCAATCTAATTTATGTATGGAAATTGCGTTACCAACCAAACCACTTAATAATGTCAATGACGATAAAGGCGAAATCGCACTTTGCACCCTATCTGCCTTCAATTTAGGTAAAATCGAATCGCTTGACGATTTTGAAGAACTTGCCGACTTAACTGTTCGAGCCCTTGATGCATTACTTGATTATCAAGATTATCCTGTTCCTGCGGCTAAAAACGCATCACTTAATCGCCGTACGCTTGGTATTGGTGTGATTAATTATGCTTATTATTTAGCAAAACATGGCGTTAAATATTCTGACGGCAGTGCTAATAATTTAACGCATCGTACTTTTGAAGCGATGCAATATTATTTATTAAAAGCATCGAATAACTTAGCCAAAGAAAAAGGCGCCTGCCCACTATTTAATGAGACGACTTATTCACAAGGGATCTTACCTATTGATACCTATAAACAAGATCTCGATACAATCACTAAAGAGCCACTACATTATGATTGGGAGTCTTTACGTGAATCAATAAAAACTCATGGTTTACGTAATTCAACTTTATCAGCATTAATGCCTTCTGAAACATCATCCCAAATCTCCAATGCCACTAACGGTATTGAACCTCCACGTGGTTATATCAGCATTAAAGCGTCCAAAGATGGCATCTTAAAACAAGTTGTACCTGAATATAATAAATTAAAAGATCTATATGAATTACTTTGGCAAATTCCAAATAATACAGGTTATCTGCATTTAGTAGGCATTATGCAGAAGTTCATTGACCAATCAATTTCGGCAAATACTAATTACGATCCAACCAAATTTCCGAATGACAAAGTACCAATGAAACAACTTTTAGCTGATTTACTAACTGCTTATAAATACGGTGTAAAAACCCTTTATTATCATAATACACGTGATGGTGCTGAAGATATTCAAGGCGATATTGAACTCACATCAAGTGATGATGGTTGTGAAGGCGGAGCATGTAAAATTTAATGGCCCTGTTTAGCACTATAACAAAAGTGAAGGATAGCGATAAGTTATCCTTACTATTCCTACTTTTTCCGAATATTTAGTGAAAAAGTAAACAAAATTAGGAGTTCGACTATGAGTATGAATTATAGCACCTTCTCACACGTCCATAATGATCAACTTAAAGAACCAATGTTTCTTGGTCAACCGGTGAATGTTGCTCGTTATGATCAGCAAAAATATGAAATGTTCGAAAAATTAATAGAAAAACAACTTTCTTTCTTTTGGCGCCCTGAAGAAGTCGACGTTTCACAAGATCGTATCGACTATGCGGCTTTACCTGAACATGAAAAACATATCTTTATTAGCAATTTAAAATATCAAACATTGCTTGATTCAATACAAGGACGAAGCCCCAATGTTGCCTTACTTCCCCTAATATCTATCCCTGAACTAGAAACATGGGTAGAGACTTGGTCGTTCTCAGAAACTATCCATTCTCGTTCTTATACGCATATCATCCGCAACATCGTCAATGATCCTTCTGTAGTGTTTGATGATATTGTTACCAATAAAGAAATCCAAAAAAGAGCTGGTGATATTGCAGGTTACTACGATGACCTAATTAGCTACGCAAGTTATTACAACCTATTTGGTGAAGGTAAACACACTATCAATAATCGAACCGTCACTATCGACTTGCGTGAACTTAAAAGACGACTTTATCTCTGCTTAATGAGCGTTAATGCCCTTGAAGCTATTCGTTTTTATGTGAGTTTTGCTTGCTCATTTGCCTTTGCAGAACGAGAATTAATGGAAGGTAATGCAAAAATAATCAAATTGATAGCTCGTGATGAAGCGCTTCATTTAACTGGTACTCAATTTATGATCAACACCCTAAGAAGTGGTGAAGACGATCCTGAAATGGCCGAAATCGCCAAAGAGTGCGAACAAGATTGTTATGACCTGTTCTTACAAGCAGCCAATCAAGAAAAAGAGTGGGCAGAATACCTATTTGAAGGTGGCTCAATGATTGGATTAAATAAAGATATCCTTTGCCAATATGTTGAATACATCACCAATATTCGTATGCAAGCTGTTGGGCTTAAATTACCATTTGAAGTAAAATCCAACCCAATCCCTTGGATCAACAATTGGCTTGTTTCCGATAACGTACAAGTCGCACCACAAGAAGCAGAAATGAGCTCATATCTTGTTGGTCAGATTGACTCAGAAATCAGCGAAGATGATTTAAGTGATTTCAAATTATAATTGATAGTAGCTTGCATGGATTGAAAAAATAAAACTGTGCAAGCTATGTTTAATTATTCGCAATCAGTGCCAAACTAAACATTTATCATTTTGATAAATTTAAGTAATTTAGTTCTTCCAAATTTATCTACCCTATTCTTAAGATTAAATAAAATATCAGCAAATGGTATAGACTCCTCAATTATTTTTACACAAAGTATCAAATTACCTTATTCATTAAGTATGAAATGAACTAAGTCATGATTTATTAATACTTATTCTAAGTAACAAAGGATTTGTATTAGGTGAATGTATCCTCAATAAATATTTTAAAACGGTATACACTCCTCAATTATTTTTACACAAAGTATTAACTTACCTTATTCATAAAGTATGAAATGAACCAAGTCATGATTTATTAATACTTATTCTAAGTAACAAAGGATTTGTATTAGGTGAATGTATCCTCAATAAATATTATAAAACGGTATACACTCCTCAATTATTTTTACACAAAGTATTAAATTACCTTATTCATAAAGTATGAAATGAACCAAGTTATGATTTATTAATACTTATTCTGAGTAACAAAGGATTTGTATTAGGTGAATGTATCTTTAATAAATATAATCAAACGGTATACACTCCTCAATTATTTTAACAAAAAAATCAAAAATCAATTTTAAAAGGTGCAAATGCTCTTTAATTAAAAGTAAAGGTATTCTAACTTGACACTCTTTTAAAATCGGGAGACGATATGACAATTGAATTATCTCAATTTGATATGATGACTATGACTAATGCGCATTTGTTTTATTCTGTCTCTCCGCTTAATTTTAATGATAACCAAATCACAGTTCCTTATATAAAACAGCAACTCAATGCGTTTCAACAATGGTCGATTACTCAATTCGAAAACAATGCGGATATTGATGATTTAGTACACCTGCGTAGTCAATTTATCGATCAGCTACTTGAACGTTTATGGCATTACTATCAAATTCCAGAACAAATTTCATCGCTATTTAAAAAAAATCGGATTGCACTTATTGCTGTTGGTGGTTATGGCCGTTGTGAACTGCATCCTTTGTCTGATATCGATATTTTGATACTAAGTGATAACTCACTCACCAAAGAGCTTGAAAAACAGATAGGTGATCTAGTTCGTTTACTTTGGGATCTTCATCTTGATATTGGTCACAGCGTCAGAACATTAAAGACCTGCCTGCAAGAAGCTAAAAATGATATCACAATTATGACAAACTTAATTGAATCAAGATTGATTGCAGGAAGTGAGTCATTACTTAAGGAGCTCCAAACACAGATTTTTAGCGATAAAATTTGGCCTTCGCCAGCGTTTTATCGCGCAAAAATCAAGGAACAACAAGAAAGACATCAGCAATATCATAGCACTACCTATAATTTAGAGCCCGATTTAAAAAATAGTCCTGGTGGCTTGCGTGATATGCAAATTATCCAATGGTTAGCTATTCGCCATTTTGGGGGAGAGTTTTTGCAAAAAATTGGACATTTTGATTATCTCACACCCGAGGAAGTCGAAGAATTCAAAGCCTGTCGCAAATTTTTATGGCGGATGCGTTTTGCCCTGCATTGTGTTATTAACCGCTATGACAACCGCCTACTATTCGATCGCCAGTTAAGCATCGCTAAAATGTTAGGTTATAGTGGAGAAGGAAATGCCCCGGTTGAAAACATGATGCATGATTATTATCGGGTAGCACATAATATTACTGAACTCAATCAAATGCTTTTACAGTTATTTGATGAATCAATATTGAAAAGTTACTCACAATATAAAACTTATGATATCGATGAGCATTTCCAAAGTAGAGATAACCTTATTGATGTTAAACATAATAGTGTTTTTACTGATGATCCGGTAACGATTCTTAAGCTGTTCTATACGCTTTTACTTAATCCTCAAATTACCGGACTTTACTCTAATACCATTAGACAACTCCGTTCTGCAAGGCGAAAACTCACGTATTTATTATGTGAAAAGCCAGAGGCAAGAACGTTGTTTATGAAGATCATCAAACATCCTGATGCAATCAAAAAAGCCATTTTACCCATGCATCAATATGGCATTCTGGCGGTTTATATTCCCGGTTGGCAACAGATTTCAGGAATGATGCAGTTTGATTTATTTCATGCTTATACCGTAGATGAACATACTATCCGTTTATTGCTAGAACTGGATCTTTTACGTTCAGAAGATGGCAAACAAAAACATCCAAATAGTTCAATGGCATTGGCTAAATTATCAAAACCTGAATTGCTTATTATTACCGGATTATTTCATGATATTGGCAAAGGACGGCATGGCGATCATTCGGAAATTGGCGCAAAATTAGTGGAATCTTTCTGTCAATTACATGAATTAGATGCGAAAGATACTGATTTGATTGTCTGGTTAGTTCGTTATCATTTATTGATGTCAGTAACAGCCCAAAACCGTGATCTGCAAGATCCGGAAGTTATTCGTGAATTTGTTCAACTGGTTAAAAGCAAACGACGATTACAGTATTTGCTTTGTTTAACGGTTGCCGATGTTTGTGCAACCAATGAAACCTTGTGGAATAGCTGGAAACAGAGCTTAATGCGTGAGCTTTATCTAACAGCCAAGCGCTCGCTTGATTCTGGCATTCATCAAATACCAGAACAACGCAGTATTGCACGCCAACATAAACAGCAAGCACTAGCTCAATTGCTTGCACAAAATTACGATGAACAATCCATTAAACATTTTTGGCAAAGCTATCGTGTTGACTACTTTTTGCGATATACCGCTGAACAGATTGCTTGGCATGTACAGCTTCTTTTGAACCATGAATTGAATCAAACACTCGTTTCAATTAATCCAAATCCTTATCATGGTGGTACGGAAATAATTATCTACTCATCAGATAGACCTTTCCTATTTGCAGCGGCATGTAATGCTTTAAGTATGCTAAATTTAAGTATTCATGATGCTTTAATTATTACCAATAAAAATGGATTTGCGCTTGATACTTTTATTGTACTTGAACCTAATGGGCAAGTGGTGCCTGAAAATCGTCACCAAGATATCATTCAAACTTTAAATAAAGTTCTTCATCAATCAGTTTATAAAGGTGTGACGATTAAGCCGACTAAACAAAGATTACGATCATTTTCTGTTCCGACTCAAGTTAACTTTGTCTCTTCAATTAACGATACTTATATGGAATTAATCGCACTTGATAAACCGGGATTACTTGCTTGTGTTGGTGAAGTCTTTGCAAAGTTAGACTTATCGTTGAGTAGTGCTAAAATAGCGACAATTGGTGAGCATATTGAAGATCTGTTTATTCTAACAGATAAACACAATAAAGCCCTTGATGATAACACCTGTCAAAAACTACGCGAATCGATAGTATTGGCTATAGATTCAATAAACTAATTATCGAAAAGTTAACACAATGCAATTTTTTATTATTTTATTTCCTATTTTTTCTATTTTTATTGTAGGATTTATTGCCCAAAAAGTTCTGAAGTTTGATGTCGCCAATCTTTCCAAAATGTCGCTGTATGTGCTTTCACCTTTTTTGGCTTTTAAAACGTTTTACACACATACCTTAACCAGTGACTATTTTATCTATATTGCCTATATCTTTGGACTCTGCTTTTCTTTGGTATTTATTGTCAGCATGTGGTCAATTGCTATGCGCTATTCGGTAAAAGAGCGTTGTGCGTTGATTTTAAGTTCATGCTTTATGAACAATGGTAATTATGGCACCCCAGTATTACTGGTGTTTTTTGGATCGCTTGGATTCGATTTAGGTGTCATTATGATGGTGTTACAACAATTTGTTATGAGCACCGTTGGTATTTATTATGCGGCTAAAGGCAGTACACATAGTGATATTGTGAGTCAAAAAGATGTAATAAAAAAAGTGATTAGAATGCCAGTTGCCTATGGTGCTTTTGCCGGAATTATTTTCCAGCTTTGTCACATTCCACTTTCAAAATCTATTATGACTTCAATTGGAATGATCGGTGACTCATCTATTGTCATCATTATGATTATTCTCGGAATGCAGCTGGCTAAAATAAAAATTACCCAACTTGATTACCCAAAGCTCTCATTTGCTTTAACTGCAAGAATGGTTATATCACCAATAGTGGCTTTTGCGATGGTTTATTTTATGCCACTGTCACCCATGTATAAACAAATTCTTATCGTTTTAGCCGCAATGCCAAGTGCAGCCAATACGACCTTAATGTCAGTACAATTTGATACTCATCCTGAACTGGTATCTAGTGCAACTTTGGTGAGTACTTTGTTGAGTTTAATTACATTACCTATTGTTCTTTCAATAATTGGTGCGCCAATACCTATCTAAATAAAAATAATAGATGGATAAAATCAATCAATGCCAAGCCATTCTTGTTCAAATTGATTGACAAATTTAACCAATATTTCATGGCGCTGTTCGGCCATTTGTTTAGCGGTGTCAGTATTCATCATATCTTTAAGTAAAAATAATTTTTCATAGAAGTGATTAATTACGGTATTGGTCTGTTTATAATTTTTTTCATCAAGTTTGATTCGAGGCGGGACATTGGGATCATGCATGATATTGTGTTTATTACCACCATAATAAAAAGTGCGCCCAATGCCAATAGCGCCAATTGCATCAAGGCGATCCGCGTCTTGAACAATTTGCCCTTCGAGCGATAATGTGGCTTTTTGTGAAAGATTTTTTCGATAGGACATATTTTCAATAATATCGAAAATAGCATTAATTTCGGCTGATGTTAATTTCAAACTGCGTAAATACTCTTTTAATTCAATTATGGCACTATCAACATCTTCCGTAACTTTTTCATCAATAACATCATGTAAATAAGCACTCATCAACACAATAAAAGCATTTGCTTGTGGCTGGTGGTTAAGAATTTTTTGGGCTAATTTAACCACTCGCTCAATATGCGCCATATCATGACCAGAAAAATCATGGGAGAGCTTTTGCTTTACATACATTTTAACGTTATTAAGAGTGGTTTGGGGTGATATAGTCATTTTATTATGCTTATTAAAATTTAGTGTAAGATTTTATTAAAACCTGAATATTGTTTATATTACCGCAGTTAAAACTCAACCGCTATTTATCCTTTTAATTAATAATTTTTACAAAGAAATTAATTATAAAAAATGAATAAAATCAATTAAAAAAAATCATTAATCCTAAATTGGTATCATAATTAATGACTGTTTGGCCTCATTTACTAAAAAATGCCTAGTATTTAATGTTTTTTTTATATTTTTTTTAATTTCTTTCGATTGTTTTCACTAATTCCGAGAGGTAGAATGCGCTAATCAAAATTCATAATCAGTGCAACTAACTGGAGTTGATTAAGTGAAAATATCAACACGTAAAGTTTTGCCATGGCAACTTATAGAATGCTTCACTCGATATCGTCAATTCATCGCTCTACTATTTGGACTATCTATTTTTTGTATTGCACTGGTAGTGTGTTGGCATTTATTAAAAACCATCAATATTAACGATTTAAAGTCAGCTCTACACCAACTTCCTTACCATGCAATTTTACTTTCGTGTTTATCAGCAATAGCTAGTTATATTATGCTTATCTGCTATGAATGGTCAGCTGCACGTTATGCAGGTGTTGAACTAAAATTATCAACAATTGCGGTCGGCGGTATTTGTGCTTCGGCGATTGGTAATGCTGTCGGATTATCAGCATTATCAGGTGGCGCCATTCGTTGTCGGCTCTATTTCAAATATGGATTAACCACTATAGATGTAGCAAGGATGTCAATTTTTGTTACTCTTTCATTAGGCTTTACCTTACCTTTATTAGCATCAATCGCGGCACTAATTCATATTGAAAAGACCACAATAGCACTACATACTTCAGTAATCAGTATCGAGTTAATATGTAGTGCAGTATTTATCATTTATGCCAGTGTATTATTATTTTTACATGCTCATCGATTGTCTGAAAAACCTAATAAAGATACGCATTTATACCAATTTTTTCATTGGAAAATTCGTTTACCTAACTGGCGTTTAGCTAGTAGTCAATTTTTAATTACCTTACTAGATGCTATTTTAGCTGGTGCGATCCTCTATTTCTTATTACCAAATAAGCCAAATTTTATTGTTTTTATCATGATTTATATTCTTGCTTTAGTAGCAGGGGTGCTTAGTCATGTTCCGGGTGGTGTTGGTATATTTGAAGCAATTATATTAGCCGCTTTTTCATCTCAAATTGGTGCGGCATCATTAACTATTGCTTTAGTTATTTATCGATTAATATATATTATATTACCACTCATTCCCGCAGGAATTTTGCTGTTAATTAATGAAGGTAAAAACTTTCTTTCTGTTCCACAAGTAAAAGAAACCGATACTGGCATTGCTGCAACAATTATGGCCGCCTCGGTATTCTTTGCTGGAGTGGTGATGATGTTTTCAAGTGTCATCCCTGGATTCAATCATCATTTTGTCAACACCTTCATTCCTAACAAAATCGTCAATTTTGCCCATTTAACTGCCAGCTTAATTGGTGTTTTATGTTTATTACTAGCGATGGGATTACGTCGCCGACTTTATTCTGCTTGGGGATTGTCCGTTATATTGTTGATATTAGGTAGTATCTGCTCATTGCTAAGAGGTTTACATTGGATTGAAGCCTTTACTTTATTATCGATAGCAATATCATTGTTCTATTTTAGACACGCCTTTTATCGTAAAAGCCGACTAAGTATTTTGCCCTTTTCGTTAAAATCCTTTGTGATCACTTTTGGCTTACTTATCCTATTTGTTTGGCTAATCTTATTTATTTATCAAGATATTCCTTATAGTCACAATTTATGGTGGCAATTTGAATTAGATAGCCGTGTTCCTCGAGCCTTGCGTGCAGCATTAGGGAGTTTTATATTATTAAGTGGTGTGATGTTATTTTGGTCTTTCAAACCGGCATTACCCATCTTAACCATTCCCACTAAAGAAGAATTGAGCGAAGCCCATCAAATCATCCTCAACTCGAAGCAACCTGAAGGCGGATTAGTGATGAGTGGTGATAAATCATTACTTTTCAATCAATCAAAAACCGCTTTTATCATGTATGCAAGGCGAGGAAGAAGTATGGTTGCGCTTTATGATCCGATTGGTAATGATAGTGCGCGCGCAGATTTAATATGGGAATTTAGGGATCTTTGTGATCAACACCATTTACGCCCAGTTTTTTACCAAGTTAGAGCAAACAATTTACCATTCTATATGGATATAGGGCTTAGAGTGGTCAAACTTGGTGAAGAAGCGTTAGTTAATTTAAATGAATTTGATTTAACATCAAAAGGTTATAAAGATCTTCGATATACTTGGAATCGCGGGCAACGTGATGGACTTAGTTTAAAATTTTATCCACCAGGTACTGCACCGCTTGATGAGCTAAAAATAGTCTCGGATGCATGGTTAAAAAACAAACACTCAAAAGAAAAGAAATTTTCGTTAGGCGCTTTTTCCAAATCTTATTTAGATAATTTCACCATTGCAGTTATTGAATACCAAGGCAAAATTATTGCTTTTGTGAATTTACTTGAAACCAATCAAAACTACAGTGCAACCATTGATTTAATGCGAGTTTTACAAGATATTCCTAAATCCACTATGGAATTTTTGATGGTAGGATTGATTCTACATTATCAGGAAAAAGGCTATCAGTACTTTAGTTTAGGGATGGTCCCGCTTGCGGGTATGCAAAGGCGACGTGGTGCGCCAATGATCCAACGCTTAGGGGCGTTAGTTTTTCGACGTGGTGGACGTTTTTATAACTTCCAAGGTTTACGTCGCTTTAAAGAAAAATTTGCTACTCATTGGGAACCACGTTATATGGCGGTTCCCAATGGACTTGATCCTTTGGTCGCCTTGATTGACACCACTATGTTAATTTCTGGCGGTAAAACGAATTTAACTCACAATAAGAACAAATAAGATGAAAAATATCATACGTTATATTTTATTCTTTATGATTTTAGTATTCATTGCAGTTTGCATAGTCGTAGGTTGGTATTTTTATAAAAACCAACGAACCGCTTCTGTAAATACCATAGCCATTAATCAAAACTTTTCTATCTTATCGGCTACCCCAAAACAATCAGCTGAGGCTGCTGCTATAATTGTTGCCACTAAAGATAATCATTTTACGGCTGATCAATTATTAAGTTTATCTGAATCAACAGGTGCTAAATTAGTACAGTTTGAATTAGAACCGCAAGGAAGTTGTGCAAAGCAGCAAACTCGTTTTGAGCAAGCACAGAAAGTCTTAAATGAAGATAAGTTTGTTGTTGCTGGTATGCAAGAAGGTGCCGCCTTTGCTTATCGGTGGTTAACCCAACAAAATGATGATGCCAAAGCTTTATCGATTGAATTTACATTAGATCATAAAGATTGTGATGCACCTTTACCCGCTCAGGCAAACCATGGAGAATGGCAAGTAATTTGGAATAATCCACCAGATGAACAAGTTGCCATTTTTCCTCGACAACAAAAGCAGATTAAAGTAACCACCAAAATTGGCGAATATCAAGCATCACCAATTGAACTGTTAAGTTTACATTTACCATCTATTTTATTTGGTGAGCATGAATCATTACCAGTAATAGAATTACCCGCTAAAGGTAAACAATCGCATCCCAATAGTGTTACTTTTTATTATTCAGGTGATGGCGGTTGGCGAGATTTAGACAAGGTTTCGGCAGAGTATATGGCTTCTCATGGTTATTCTGTCGTTGGTGTTGATGCACTAAAACTATTTTGGCAACATCGTTCCGTTGAACGTAGTGCTAAAGATCTTACTCATTTAATGCAAGAATATCGGGATAAATGGGGCGTTAATAAATTTATTTTAGCTGGCTATTCATTTGGTGGTGATATCTTACCTGCACTATACAATCGATTATCCAAAAACGATCAAGAAAGTGTACAAGCTTTAATTATGATTGCCTTTTCAAAAGACGCTAATTTCGAAATAGAAGTAAGTGGCTGGCTTGGTCAATCTGGCGATGAAATGAAAACCGCGCCGGAAGTAAATCAGATTCCAGCAAATAAATTATTTTGCATCTATGGTGAAGAAGAAAAAGAAGATACCGGTTGTCTACAGCCAGAGATGAAAGGAGAGGCTTATAAATTACCTGGTGGTCACCATTTTGATGAAAACTATACGCATCTCGGTCAAATCATTATGGAAGCGATCGATAAACGCATAACACCTTAAAATAAGCAAAAAAGGGGCAATAGCCCCTTTTAGTGATTCACCTGATTTATAAGATCAATGCTTGCTGATTCTGATTTTTCCTTCTGATAACAATACCCCAATGAGGGTTGATAACGTACCGATAGCCGCGATCCAAGTAAAAGGCTCATTTAAAATAACGACTGCAGCAATAATGGTTAAAATTGGAACTAAATACAGATAGATACTAATTTTTACTGCACCAACTAATTTCACCGCATAATTCCAGGAAGCAAAACAGATAGCCGAAGCCCCTACGCCTAAGAATAGAATATTAAAAAGATTAGCCGTGTGCGTGAAGCGCTCCAGTCCCCATTTGAAATCAAACAGATACAACGCTGGTAACATCATCACTAAACCATAAAAAAAGAAGCGTCGTGTTAATAAAATCGTATTGTATCCATAATGACTGCATTTTTTAGTCAAAATTGAATAACATGCCCAAAACAAGCAGGCACCTACCGCAAGCAGATCACCCAACGGATTAAGTGACAGTACAAATTTACCATTTAAACTTATTAATCCAACGCCGAAGATTGCAAATAAACACCCGATATAAAATCGCTTAGCTGGCCGTTCAGTTTTTAAAAAGAAGATCGATAAAAGTGCGGTAAACACGGGCGATAATGTGGTAATCACCCCTACGTTTGAGGCAGTGGTATAAGTTAAGGCAATATTCTCACATAAAAAATAGCAGGTTACACCACAAAACCCGGCACACAAAAACATCAACTCTTGTTTTAAACCTTGCCAAGCAAAGATCCGTGGCGCTAAAATCCAAAGCGTTAAATAACCCAACCCAAACCGGTAAAATAAGATTTCAATAGGTTTAAAATCGATTAACAATACTTTAGTGGCAATGAAAGTGGTTCCCCATAGAAACACTGTCATCAAAGCAATCAGATGCCCTCTTGTCCTCAATGAAAATAACATTTAAGTTCTTACTCTCCATCTACTATTTATATGTTAATCATTTCCCTATCATTTGGTTGTCAGATTGGACATACAAAAAATAAAAATATAGAAAAAAGGCTTGGTCATGATAAAAATATCACTATTTTAATAGAAATTTAAGATCGGCTAGATTAACTTGCTGCTAATCTTTTTTCAATATGTTTCCATACATCAATTATTTATGCAGATTATTTGAATATTAGAAAAGCGTGCAATTGAATTAGTAAAAGCAGTAGATAAAAAAAATCCACTCAAAAATTGAGTGGAAGGCAAAAAATGAATTAACGTAATCTGATTATATAGACAGACTAAATCATAAAAAGTTCCAAATAATTTCAAAAAAATTTAAAGTTTTTATATAAATTATTGTATGCGATTGATTTATAAATATTTATTTGTTGAATTTTTTTATATATAAAATCACTTAAAATGAATTATCATAACCTTGATACAAGCTAATTGGTAAATTAGTTATGCTTTGATAGGGTTCACCATTAATCATTGCTAACAGTATCGATACTGCATTTTGGGCAATTTGTAGAATTGGTTGACGGATTGTAGTTAAAAACGGCATATGTTGTAGAGTTAATTCAGCACCATCAAATCCAACTACTTGTAATTGCGAAGGTAAAGATAATCCACAATCTCGCGCAGCATTAATTGTTGCAATCGCTGATGAATCATCAGCTAATACTCCATCAATAGTTTGGGACTGTAACCGTTTTTTAATTAACTGATATTTTTCTTCATAACTAATTGAAAAATCCATATCAAGTGTAATTGACTTAATACCTGCAACTTGAATGCTATCTTTGTAAGCTTGATACCGTTTATTAGCATCCATATCAACTTGTTTATCATTTGTAATCGAACCAATATAAAGAATTTTCTTACAACCATTTTTTATTAAATGTTGGCTAGCTAGAAGTCCTCCAGCATAGTTGTCACATGAAATAACAGGTATTTTTTCATTTATTTTTCGATCTATCGAGACGATATTCAGATCGGGTATTAGGTAATCAGCTAAATTTTCATTCATAGAGTTAACTATGACTCCTTCAACCTGATGACGCCTTAGCATCGATAAAAAATTTTTTTCCTCTTCTTGATTATGATGACTGTTGCAAATTAATATTTTATAACCTTGGCGAGATAATATTCTTTCTAAATAACTGATTAATTCCATTTGGAATGGATTAGTTAAACTTGGAAAAATCAAGCCTATTAAATTACTTTTATTATTTGATAATGAACGTGCTAATTCATTAGGATAGTATCCTAACGTTTCCATTGCTTCTTGCACACGTTGACGAGTTGTTGCACTAATATATCCACGATTATTTAATACCCGTGAAACAGTAGTAGCGGAAACACCCGCTAGTTTAGCAACATCATCTCTGCTTAATTTCATAATCATCCTTTAACTATCATTAATATTATAACGAGATAATTATAATGCTTTTTATAATGACGTAAATCATTCAGTTGATTTGTAATTTTAAGATCAAATTTTTTAGTGATATTCATCACAAAATCACTTCGGAATAAGTGATATCCCTCACAAATTTTACATTCTAATTGTGGACGCGGTTGACATATGAACGCGGTTGACATGAAATGAAATAAATTATTTCAAAAGTGAATGACAAAGAAATGTCATTTATTCACATATAAATAAAAGGAGTAAAAAATGCAAAAATTACATTATCAACCAAAAGGCTACTGGGTTGGCGATATTATGCCATTTGGAAAAGACGGGGTTTTTTATCTTTATGATCAACGCGACAATCGCAACCCTTGCCCTTTTGGTGAACCGTTTGGATGGTCACTTGCCACTACGACTGATTTTGTTAATTACCAAAATTTGGGAGATTCTATTAAAAAAGGTGGTGAACAAGATGTCGATCAGTTTATCTATGCTGGATGTGTCTTCGAAGCAGAAGGTAAAGGACATGCTTTTTATACAGGTTACAACCGTAATTGGGAGAAAGAGGGAAAAACATCACAAGTATTATTACATGCTTGGAGCGACGATTTTAAAACATGGCATAAATCCTCGCAACTTATAACACTAACACCACAACCTGGTTATGACATTAGTGATTGGCGAGATCCCTGGGTAATTTGGAATGATGAAAAGCAAGAATATTTATTGATTCTAGGCGCAAGATTAAAAGGACCAAAAACAGAACAATCGGGTCGAGTTGTTGCTTTTACATCAAAAGATTTAAAAAATTGGCAATTCCAAGGTGATTTTTGGGTAGCGGGTAAATATACCATGATTGAAATGCCTGACTTATTCAAAATTGGAAATTGGTGGTATTTGATTTATACCGAATATAGCGATCAAAGTAAAACTCGCTACGTCATGAGCCAATCTTTAGAAGGTCCATGGATCACCCCTGACGACGATGCTTTTGATGGGCGAGCTTACTATGCAGCAAGAACCGCTTTTGACGGTAAACGTCGTATTCTTTTTGGTTGGGTACCAACAAAAGAAGATAATGATGATTTAAAAAATTTCCAATGGGCAGGAACTTTTGTACCTCATGAAGTTTATCAAAAAGCTGATCATACACTTGGTGTAAAAGTAGTGGATAGTTTATGGAATGCTTTTATTCATCCAAAAAAAATTGATGATTTTTCAATTAATTCTCCTTACGCACGTCAAGAACAATTATTAATTGAAAATACAGGCAAAACATTCCGTTTTTCAACAACAGTTAAATTCAGTAAAGGTACTCGAGATTTTTCCATCCGTTTGATGAAAGATAAACATACTGGCGAATCATATGATTTTATTTTTTCGCTTGTTGATAACCGATTAACTTTCGATAAAACCCCTTGTTATCCTTGGTATCGTGTGATGAATAAAGGTTTAGAGCGCCCTATTCATCTTGAAGCGGATCGTG
Source organism: Gilliamella sp. B2785 (assembly GCF_026537005.1). Classification (NCBI taxonomy): domain Bacteria; kingdom Pseudomonadati; phylum Pseudomonadota; class Gammaproteobacteria; order Orbales; family Orbaceae; genus Gilliamella; species Gilliamella sp. B2785. The sequence continues at coordinate 183,954 of NZ_JAFNNC010000003.1, forward strand.
AATATGAGTTACAGATTATCGCTGATGATACGCTATTTACTTTATACATAGATGGTACTGCGCTAAATGTTCGTGGTTATGATCAATTAGGAAATAGCTTGGCAATCGCCGTCAGTGATGGAACTTTAAGCTGTAAAAATAATACTTTTTCAAATGAAGGATGTTTTCCAGAAAAATGGTAATCGTGCCTATCAGGTCATTTAACTATCAGGTTAGATGATCATCATGATCAAGGCTTTCATCAACTATTTATGATCAAAGCCTTAATTTAGATAGGCGATTATCTTCAGTAATTTAAATATGGAAAATTCATTGGAGATATCATAATGAATACAACAGTAATTGATAACAATGGTCATATGGCTGACCATGACATCTCATTTAAAGAAAAACTCGCTTATGGACTAGGTGATTTTGCAACAGGCTTTTCGGGTGTTACCGTTGGAACCTTTGCGCTTTACTATTATACCGATATTGTGGGAGTTTCAGCTACTTTACTAGGAGCTGTACTACTATTTTCACGTGTTTTTGATGCTGTGATTAATGTCGTTATGGGTTTTATTGTTGATAGAACAAAAAGCAAACATGGCAAAGCTAGAGCATGGATTTTATGGTCGACAATTCCATTTGGTTTATCTTTGATAATGGTATTTAGTGCACCAGAAAATTGGAGTGAATTTGCATTATTAATTTTTGCTGCCATTACGCTCAATATACATTGGATTATTTACACTTCAAGCAATATCCCTTATGGCACGCTAGCAGCATTAATGACCCAAAACTCTTACCAACGCAGTCGATTAAATACTTATCGTATGCTTTGCTATTTTGCAAGCATGTTAATCATTCCGTATATTACACTACCTTTAGTCGAATTTTTTGGTGGAGGTGAACGCGGTTGGCAGTTTACCATGATAATTTATGCCGCAATTTTAATTTTTACCTTTTTCTATACTTTTTTTAATACTAAAGAGCGGATTAAACCAATTAACCAATTTAAGTACAATGCACCATCACTTGGTGTTTCATTAAAAACTCTTTTAGCAAATAAGTATTGGGTCACAATGTTCTTCACCATGTTAGTAAGTTTTAGTATTTTAGGACTAATCAATGGTGTAGGTGTTTACTATGCAAAATATCTTTTGGCCGATAGCCAACTTATCGGTTTAATCAATATGGCTTTTGCACTACCGTTAGTTGTAGTATTAATGTGCTCAGCTTATATTTTAAAAATAATGAGCCGTTTAACATTTATAATTGTTGGTATGGCAACCATTATATTAGGTAGTATTATCATGGCAATTGCACCTCATGATACCTATATTGCAATAATTGGAACTATCTTACGAGGAGCAGGTTTTGCACCTATTATGGGAAATGCATATTCTATGCTAGCCAATACCATCGATTATGGCGAATGGAAATTTGGCATTAGAAATGATGGCCTAGTCTATAGTGGAGGAAGCTTTAGCGCGATATTAGGCAGTGGTATTGCTTCCGGAGGAATTGGTTGGATATTAGGAATGGCAGGATATATTGCGACAGATATTGCTAATCAACCTGAAAGTGTATTAACTACTTTACAAGTATTATTTATTTATGCACCCTTAGTATTAAGCGCAATCACCATTATATTATTACGGTTTTATACCTTAGAAAAAATTTATCCTGATATCATCAAAGAACTAGCTCAAAGAACACATAATGTCTATTAACCAGCTAAACGGAGGGATTGATAAATCTGTTATTATTCCCTCTACTTCATCGATTGGCTAAATATTTAAAAACAATCCTAAATCAAAATAATATACAGTTTTCACTATTTGATATTAACTATTCAATTCAGAGAAAACAAAAAAAGCATACCATTAATATCGCTATTTTAAAACCTGCAAGACCAATGGAAAGATAGATAAATCCAGAAATAGGTTAACTTGTATTACTACTTGAATTCACCTATAATGCCCTAATATTACTTATACCACAATTGGGGCTGATTCTGGATTCGACGGGATTTGCGAAACCCAAGGTGCATGCCGAGGTGCGGTAGGCCTCGTAAATAAACCGCAAAAAAATAGTCGCAAACGACGAAAACTACGCACTAGCAGCTTAATAACCTGCATAGAGCCTTCTCTCCCTAGCCTCCGCTCGTAGGACGGGGATAAAGAGGAGTCAAACCCAAACGAGATCGTGTGGAAGCCTTGCTTGGGGTGTAAGCATTAAACTTAATCAAGCTAGTCTATCGGTAGCGTGTTTGTCCGCAGCAGGTAGGCGAAATTCAAAGACAAACTACGCATGTAGTACCAAGGATGTAGAGATTTCGGACGCGGGTTCAACTCCCGCCAGCTCCACCAATTTAATTTTAATCAATATTAAATCCCTAAAATCATTTTATCACTTCATAAATGCTCTATTATCTGAGTAAAACTTTTAATCATATGACTAAATCTACATATGTTAATGTCAAACTTCACATATGCCTGCATTCAAATAAGTAAAACTAATTTAAATTATATAGATTGCTTACCGTAAGAAATATCTAAAGAAGAAAATAAGAAATGAATTTATATATTATGTGAATGATAGGGAAGTAGATGTCGCAAATACTTTATCGATTTCTGATAATACTTAAAGGGCTAAACTAACTTAATTATGGTGTTCAAAATGTCAGTAAAGCCCATTGACTTAATATCTATTAGAGCAGAAAAAGTTTTATTTAATCAACAATAACCCGTCCATGTAATGGCTGAATTGGGCGATTATTATCATGGTGCATGATCGAGTGGAATTTTTCGATTTGTTCTGCTGAAGCTTGGGATTGTTGCTGTAACACGATCCATCTTACCCCTTCTGTACATGGAGGTGTTGTTAACGATCCGCTAAAACGGTAATAATTCAATTCCTTTGGGAATAACGCCTTAATATCAACGGCGTTTGCTAAAATGGCGCTTTTTCCTGATTCTGTCGGCATTTGTTGCCATGCTTTTGCTAATTCTGAATTAGCCTCACCTTTATTAAACATTAATGCGATTACGGCCAATTCATTATCTTTGTTTTTATAAACAAAGTGTGCTGCCATTGGGAAATATTTGCCTTTAATGGTGTTTTCACTCGGTGTATGGAAATGAAATTGTTGTAATGTGAATATTTCATCGTCTATTTCTAATTGGTTATTTCCGGAAACATCGATCTCAATAGTATGGCCGTTGTTAATAATATTTTGCTGACCGGCTTCAAAAGTAAGTTTAAGCTTGCTATGTTCTGTTTTTAATACATGATCAATATTGATTGGCGATTGATTTTTACCATTTTCACAAGTTGAATATTCCGGTGAAAGTTTTCCCCAGTTTTCTGGTTTTTCCTGTCCTTCATACCCCCAATGTGGGTGATGTTCTGCTGCGGCGCAAGATAAGCTTGCTAGCATAAACATTGCGATAATTGCGTTACGTTTCATGTTTGCCTTCAATGAGAATTAAATTTCAGTGTATAAATTTTATACCTCATTTATAAAGATGTCTCAATAAAATATATTTTTTTGCCTCGAAATCTAAATAAAAAGCCTTGAACATACTTCTTGTATTATTCCCGCTAATTTTCAATAAATTAAGTGTGATTGATAGTGCAGATATTCTTATTTTATTTCATCAAAATGAGCAAGTCTTATCAAAATATCAAAATTATAGATGAAAATAATACTGGAAAAATGTATGGCTAAACCCAAAAGGTAAATAGTTTTAGCTTGATGCATGTATTTATGAAGTAAAGATTCAATTAAAAATGAAATACCGAGTTAATAATCACCCTAGCTCTTCTATTACGGATGAAACCACCGATCATTTTATTGTAATAGTGAGAATGAGGAATGATTCAGCTAGAAAATATTTATTATTTTATGATAATGCTATTGGAAATAAAAACGTAGGTACCTTCAATGAAAATAAATTGTATTTTATATGCAAAAAATATAAAGTTGAAGGTGTAGCTAATAAAAGAAATACTTATTTTTCACCAACCGGATATAAAAAAATATATAGTATCCCAAATAAGAAAATCTAAAAGAAAATGAAAATAATAGCTCTCTGTTTACTTGTTCCCTTTATCGCTAATTGCAGCAAAGGAAATGTGTCTAACGCCATTAAAAAAAATATAGAATCAGAAGAAGTAAACTTCATTCTTAGTAATTCCCTCACCCTAATAAATGGTGAAAAAATCTCATTATCAAATATATATGCTATACCTAACAATATAGATTCTATACAAGTGGATAATGTGCAATTTGAAGCAACATTATCTGATTATTGTGGGAAAGGAAACTATATATATGATGAAGAAAAAATGGATGGTTTTTTACCTAAAAAACTCAAATTTATCCTTTATTATCAATATAAAAAAAATAATACAGAACCCACTGCATTTAACTTTAAACAAGATAATGCAAATCTTTACTTAACCGTTACTAACCATGAAATAATTACAAAATATTGTAGTAAAACAAATATACGAACACGAAATAACGCATTTTTATTAAAGGTTTATTCAAACGGAGCTAGATATAATTTACTGGCGATTAATGATATAAAAAGTATCGATGAAATATGATACTTAATAAGATGGATAACGTGATGAAAAATAAAATAAGTTACTTTTTTATTATAGTATTACTATGTAGTTGTAGTAATAAACAATCAAATAACGAAAATTCGGAAGTTGGTTTCTTTAATGAAAAAAAGAATATAAATGAAACAGCTAATACAAAGTCACCCATTATTAAAGATAATTTCGGAAATACTTATATTTTAGATATTTTCAATGTTTTTTCACAGAAATTAATTTTGCAATCCGAAGTTTTTCTTATAGATTATCTAAATACCTATGATCAAGTATTTGAAATTTCTTTGATAAATAAATTGGATTATGTCATTGTCGAAATACAAAACAGAATTGGTGTTAGCGCCTATGAGCTATTTATTCGAGAAAGAAATAATAAGTTGGAAATTTTCAAACAAACTGGTTGGGATCGTATATCTTATAAATTTGAAATAGCAAAAGATGATTATGATAATACAAATGCAAATTTGATCTGCTTAAGTCAAGAGATAAAACCAATAAATGGCATCATAAAAATCCCTGATGATTTAAATTTTACCAATGAAAATACAAAAGACTGCTTTGCCTGCCCACAACAATATACTACTGAAGAGTGTTTACAAAAAAAACAGTCGGGTGAAAAATTTAATTGGAAAGAATAAGAGGAAAGAGATATCACATATTTCTAATCCATGTAATGAATTAAATGAGAAACACATCATCAAAACAACCACAAAAATGTTTACTGGATAATGTTGTTCTTATTCATTGCTATGCTTTTAAGTCTGAAAATATTTTACTTAAAAGCTGAACTAGCAAAAAATAATAGTCACGTTTTTCTTTTTGGCATAGTCTAATACTTTTTGGAAAACTCCTTTCATATTTTGAACTTGAAGGAAAATTTCTTCTGAAAGTTCTGCTCCGTTTAGTTTTGCGTTGGAATATTTTGCAGTATTATCAATATAATTTTTCACGGTTTTCTCCATTACTTTCCCTAACGGTGGAATTTTCGGTTTATTACTTCTTTATTGGGTAATAATCTAGTCCTTTTATATTATTATTTTTTAAAAGTTGATATAGCTTTTGCGATACAAAGACTTCTTTATAATTTGCATGACCGGAACCAAAATTTTCTTGAGATACAAAAAAATCAAAATTTCCAGGATGATTTTCAAAAGACGGAAAAAATCCTTTATTGTTTAAATGAAACCTAGTAATTTCCCACTCTGGGATATGTGTTTTCTCATCTATATTATTATCATTTATATTTAATTTAGATGAGGATATTCCTTGTGGTAACAATTGAACTACTGTAACTAGAGGTTTTTGATTACCATACCCAATTACACTTTTGCTTTGTATATTTAGTGGTTTAAATATATTTTCATAAATTGAAGGTGTAGTAAAAAATGTATCTTCAAGCCAATATATTGTTCCTATACCTTTTTTATTCCATTTAGGTTCGCTTAATAATGAGATACTTCCAATTTGCTTTCCTCTAATAATTCCAAAATTTTCACTTTTTTTGTTATTTCAAATACGTTATTTAAATAAGGAAAAACATTAAAAGGAAATTTTTCCAATTCATCATTTCCATCTAAGTCTTCTGGTTGAGGATATCCCAATATTTTACTAGATTTAATTGATAAATAATCGGCATTAATTCTTTCGTTTTCTGAAAATTCTGTTTTGGCAACAGTAACATAGTTTTTATAATTGCTTCCGAATATGGATTGAAGTTGCTCGTTCATTTCGTCATTTTCATAGAATGTAAAAGCATCACATCCCACATCGACATAAATATTTATATTTTTTAATTTACGAACTTCTTTTAAGGAAAAATTTTTAAAAAATCGATATTTTATTTTCATATTGATTAAATCCATGTATCAATTTCATCCTGTAATTTTTTGTCTAATACTGCCATAATTTTTATCTCTTTTTTATTTTAGCGGAGGTTTGTAGGTATATTTGTTACTACTTCTTGTATTCTAAATAAAACTCTTGATAAATTTTATCTTCTTGTCCAAAACAATGACCTTCTGATTTTGTAAAAGCAATAGAAAAAGATTCAAAAGCTTCATCATATTTTTTTTCCTCATATTCAATTTTACCTTTCATTAAAAAAAATTCACCTGGATGTTGTTTTTGGATATCATCTAGTTTTTTTAACGTCATTAACCATTTTTTAGCTTCTGAAAAATTAATATTATATTTTATGAAAAATGTAATCATTATTTTTGCTATTCTATAACTTTCTTCCCATTGACTTTTAGGTTCAGGTAATAGATCCCACTTTTCATATTGAAATTTGATAAATTCTGAATAGTGTTTCTTTTGTATGCTATCTCTTGCTTTTAAAACTAATGTATTAATTTTACTTTGTAGTTCTTCCGGTAATTCTATACTTGCCATATTTTATCTCTGTTTTTATTTTAGCGGAGGTTTATACGTTTCGTTTAGCTTTCCACCCCTGCTGCGGTTAATTTTATAATATTCTAATTCATAATTATTACTATCAAGCATCCATTCGCGTACTTCTTTGCTTTTGGGGCCAAATTTTCGTCCTTCTCTGTTCCACCAACTTACGGCATCTTCTATATGGGACATTTCCGCATCTTTTATATTTCTCCACTTATTAGAATGTTTATCCCAAAATTCTTTAATTCGCTGATTTCCTGCCTTTCTAATCCTTGCATAATCCTTTCAAATACCTCCCTGCCGATTTTGCTGTTTTTACCGGGTAAGCGAGTTTGCCGACAAAGTAGGTATGCCAATCTTCAACTTCAAAATTATAGACTTTTTTCTTAGTATAAAGAAAATTTTGTCCTTTTACACAATACCATTTTTTATTTTTGGTTTGTATGTGGTATTGTTTGGTAAGGTCGGCGGCGTCTTTCCAGCCTTCTTTGGTGTAAAAAGGGGGGACGGCGGTGGTTTCAATGGTTTCGTGCTGCGACCAAACCAGATCGCCCTCGCGAATTTGTTCCATTTTTCTAATACCTTACTGCGTGTGAATAGGCGTTTCGACAAGTTTGGTAGAGTTTTCCGGTGTAAACTCAGGTGTTCAAAATCATTATGATCATGAACATTGGGGATTTAATATAGATTTTATACATACTACTATTTAATTAGGAAAATAATGAAAACGATAGCTATACTTTTACTCATTAGCTTTTTGACTTCTTGTGCTTATGCGCATAAAGAGGAAAAAACAAGCATAAACTCTAGCAAAGTCATTGTGTTAGACCATGATCCTGTTTTAATTCAGTTAGGCAGTAAAAAATTAGCATTAAAAGGATTAAACCCTGAAGACTTTTCACTGGTACAAAAAGGTAAGACGCTTTTTATCATTAAAAAGCTGTATCTGGGTATAGATGATCTCCAAATAGAATTTATAGATAACAAGGATCAAGATTTCCTATTAACTGGTGAAATAGAATATGCGGTTTCTCAAAACTTAATTGATGATATTGATAGGGGAAATGTATTTTTACCATTTTCTTTTAAAGAAGATATACTGCTACATAACAATAAAGGTAAATTTATTTTATCAACAGCGATTAAAACTACACCACAGCTAGAAGCCATTTGCCATGAAAGATATTTTGATGAGATCCGAAAAGAGTCTTATTTGGTTCAAAAACAGTTCTATCAGAATGAAATAATCGATAACCCAGAAAAATATAAGGATTGTTGCCCTGAGTATATTGAATATGCAAAAAAGTTTTTATCTAAAAAAGAGCGTGATTTTCACTCATTACAAAGCCTGTTTGTTGAATTTACCTATAAAAAAATAAAGTTAAACATGGGTGATGGTTATCATATCGTCTTTAATAATATTAGTGATTTTGTTCCTGAATAAAAATGAGTGATTATGCGGATTGTATTAGTTTAACTAAATAGAAATAAAATACATACCGTATATAATATTCATTTATCTATTTATAACTTTCGAGAAATCCCTAATATCTATGCATAAAATAATTATTTTACTTACATTGACTCTATGGTTGGGTTGTTCGTATGGGCAACCGATAATAACTTATACACCTGCCACTCCCGACACAGCAAAAGATTTGTCAGGTGCACTTATATCACCACCATTAGGGCAGCGGGCAATACTCCATAAAGCAAAAAACGAAGATTCAATTGCAGAGTTGTACAATAATTTTGTTCATAGATATGGAAGTAGGGATAGCTTTTGTTCCTTACTTGGTTGTGAGGAAACCGTAAATTATAATCCTAAACTTTTTAAAATAGAATATTCAGATTCTGATGAGGTTTTTAGCAGATATAATTTATATAAAGAAGAAGCGATACCTTTTATTATTTCATTCAAATACCTCAAAAAAGGCGATAAAATCTTAAAATTAGCAATACAAAAATCAGAATCTAACAGTTATCTAAATCTATCTATATATCTGTTATCCTTAAAAAATGGAGTACAGGTTGATTCTAGAAGAATTTATTATAATCGCTCAGGAGAAATGGGTTTTACAGATGGTAAAATTTTTTATATAGATGAAAACCTGATCATTTCCACCCGAGACTATTCCTTTACTGAGGACGGAATAACACAAACACCGTTTTATCAATATCAACTAAATGACGAAGGCAAATTTATTCGTTACTATCCTAAAAATGGTAACTATAAAGATAATCAAGAGCAAGGTTTAGTTAAAAACCATACTCGCGAAGGTTTATGGATTGAGAAGAAAGTAAACCATTTAATTGGTACTTCATATTTTGAAGCCGAATATAAAAATGGGTTAATACAGGGTGAAGGCAAGTTTTATAAATTAGAATATAAGTTAAAAGACGGCTCTATTCCCTATTATGTTCCCTATTCTTCTGCTAAAAAAGGCAAACTTTTGTACACAGAAACCTATAAAGACGGTGAGCTTGTCGAACGCAAATTTGTGGATAAACAAATTGATGAATTGAATTAAAGGTTGTGTAGTAAACAAACGATTATTATGCTTATCACTCTCATAATTATGAACGGTGGTAAGTAAACCGATATAAATGAGTAAATTAAAAAGAATAATCATTCAAAACTAATCATTATAATGGCGTTAGTTTTTTTGAAATTTAATAACAAGAGTCCGATAACAAAAGATATGTAACTAGAGTGTTTTTTATGATGATATCCCTAAATAATAAATTGATTATCACTACTCTATTAAGCCTTTTTTTATTCAGCTGTAATCCCGATAAACAAGGAAATATGAAATGGATAGCCAAATACGATTTTAATCAATTATACCAATTAACCGACCAAGCAACTGTCTTAGATCCGATGTCTGCTTTTCGTTTTGAAGATTTTATAGCCCCCAATGAAAACACCATTATTTTGATTGGAAATAAAGATCTTAATGCCTTTGATTCAAGCCAAAGAGGGTATCAAGCAGTAATACATGTATCGAAAGATCGGGGCAAAAGTTATCAAGAGTTATCGCTTCCCGAACAAGAGATGAGATGGATTTATCCCAGCAATGATTATTCATTAATAAAAGCTCAAAGTAGATTACCAGACAACAGTAAAAAAAATTCCATGTATCTTTTAGATAACAACAGTTTAAAAATCGTTAAAATAGATGAATATGATTCTGAAGCTGATATCTCCTATTATAATTTTAATGGAAAATATGCCGTGTATTCCCATAACAAGGCATTAAAACTGGTTAATTTATTGAATCGAGAGGAACAGTATCCTTTACCCTACGAATTAAACAACCGTTCTTTTTGGGTTACTGCTGATGATACATTACTTATTCTAGATGCCAAACAAGTCATTCGCTACGACCCGAAAAATAATACAAAAACCGTCATACAGCAATTACATAATAATTATGATGTGCTGACTTATAAGGATGGTGAATATTTTTTTACTAAATTCAATGAAAATAAGTCTAAAGGTGGAGGTTCTTATTATAATAATAAAGAAGAGCTTTTATATACTTTCGAAAAAGGGGATAGAAGCCGATATTATCGCTATAAAAATTTTGTATGCGACTATAAACTTATTTCATCCCTTTATCCTATTTTCCGATATTCTTATGACTATGGACAAACTTGGTTTGAACAAAAGTTTACAGGCTTTTTTTCAGCCTCTTATCCAATTGGATTTTATGAAGATAAATTCATCATTTATCATGCATCATTCCATGATAAACCAGATCCTGAAGATCGAGGGGGACGAATTTTAATCGGTGAGTTTGAAAAATAGGACAATGTTAAACACGCTTAGTATAATATAATTATTTTTGATTTAATTTATCTATTAATCATATATTTTATTGGTATCATGAGCAATTAATGAAATGTAAAAGTCCCCAATGGTTTAGAAGAAAGAAAGAAGTTTACAGAAATATTAAAAGGTATAATGAAATATAATGAGTGTATTAATAAAAAATAAAGGAATCTTTTTTATTCTAATAATGATATTAACTTTTTATTGTCAAGGACAAGTTAAAAATGTTTATAGTAAACAAAAGATTCAAGATGAGAGCGAAGCTGATATTATTAAAAATAATATTTTTCATATTCAATTTGATAATGCAGGGGAACTCCATAAAAATTTAGCATCGGATCAACAGTATGATCATTTTATAATTCAAATAGAACAAGGAAATATAAAATTTAAAGAAAACTATAAATTATTAATTAGTAACTATGGTGATAGAAATGATCTAACATTTACTTTGACAAAAGTAAGTAAAAAAGAATATACCTTAGAAATTATACAAGAAACCAGACATTTAACGGTTGATAAATTCATCTTTGAAAAGGATAAAAACAACTTATTAGAATTAATATCCATGGAACAAATCCAATCAGGAAATACTATTCAAATCTGTAAATATAGTATGTCAAGAAAGAAAGGAAATGAAATTAATTTAATCATAAATTCAATTGATGATCCTAAATGTTTCAACGTCAAAAATAAATAATATTAAAAGTTAGATACATAAACAAAAAATAAGTCTACAACCCAAAATGGAAAAAAGAGCAACCTAGCCGGACAATAAACAATCATAACCCAATCAACCCGACAACAAGGTATTACAACCTCAAACCGATTCCTATTCAGCCAACCCCAATCAAATTGTCTATGATTTGTTACATTAATCTGATTTTCATATTAATGTAGCGGATGCCTATTTTGCAAAAAAATAAATGCCGCGAATAAACCTAATGAATATACCTATTTAAAATTAAATCAAGCCTCTTGGGGTGACAAAATTTATCTGGTTGCCAAATGTTACGGTACTCCCCGAAAAGGTAAATTAGTGCTCAGTCTTAGGGAAATTGAAAATACCGATACTACCCAAAACCTGTATTCAAATAACCCGGTTCCTTTTTAGTCAATGGAGAAGAAAAAACAAAAATAGAATACACAGTAGAGGGCTCCATTACCTATACCAAGGAAATAGTAAAAACGTTGTTAAAGTTGCCAATAATAAAGAAGCGATCTATTTTCGCTGTGATATAGCTAATAACAACAAAGCGGATTATTTTATTTCTATTCATGCAGATGGCTTAACCAATTTTACTTCCGGCGCGCATGTTATCTATTATGAAGGAGATAAAAAAGGGCTAGAATTAGCTAATGATATTTTTAGTTGTTATACTGTTGTCAGTATAGGAAAGAAACACCCTGATGCTAGAAATAATGTAGGAGTTCTTGGGGGAAAAATCAAACGAAAGATAAAGTTTTAATCGAGCTTGGTTATATTACACACCCTAAAGATGCAAAAAGTATTTAGGACAATATGGACTTAATAGCAGAGCAACTTGCTCAAGGGTTAGAAATCAACATTGATAAACATTTTTAAGAATAAAATGAAAAAATTACTAATAGTGTCTATTTTTTTTGTTGGCATTTTGGCATGTGTTCAACGCATTGAAGAAAAAAAGATTTCCGAAGCTCCCCCTTCAAATTCAGTACGAATTAAAGAATCCAATACACCGGAGGGTTTTCTACGGTATGAATATTATATCAATGGCAATAAAGCAGCGGATTATATAAAAACTTACTATACTCAAGGCGGTCAATTAGAATCTGTGTATTATATGTCATCATATCAACGAGACGGCATTTCTGCTCAAGGATTTTACCCAAATGGAAAACTAAAATTCATCCGTTATGTAAGAGATGAAGTTAAAAAAGGAGATGTATTATATGTTAGATATTATCCTAATGGACAAATAAATCATATAGAAACAATAGTTACTGACTCTTTAGAATTACCCAAACTCACTACTATTTACTTTGAAAATGGCGTTAAGCAATATGAAGGGGTTATGGATATGTATAATGCTACCACAATACCTGTAGGATTATGGAAAACATACGATGAAAAAGGCGATTTAATCGAAACCACCTATTATCATCCTGATAAATTCGGCAAAGACTATAAAATCGTAACTCAATATAAGAATGGAAAAGTTGTTTCAAAGAAAATTTACAATTTTGATGATTTATATGAGACTGAGTTAAAAGAGCTTTTCACCATACCGTAATAATAAATAATTAAAAAATGAAAAAATAAAAATCCAATGGCGTCCGCACCAGCCTATCAACCCAGAACAACAATTTTACCGCTTTTTATAAGAAGATTAAATAACTGGGCTGACTATAGATTAAAAGGAGGTAGAAATGCTCTACCATTAGGATTATTCTCATATAAATAAAAAAATAATAATGAAAAAAAATGTTTCAATTTGGATTGGTAATTTTCAAGATAATGAACAATTAGAAAATTATCTTTTAATGGAATATCTAGACAATGAAGATTTGCCAAGATCTCAATTCACTAAAGACTTTAAAATAGACTATTATGATCAAGATTTTCAAGAAGCTTATTGTGCTGGAGATTTTCTTTCAGTTGAAAATCTTATTGAACCTATCTCTTATTCAGAAACATTTATAAACCAAATAAAAAGTGAAGATAAAAATTATAATTCCTTAATTGCTGTTTATAAATATAAATATGACGGAGAAGTTAAACAGAATAGTAATATATTTTTTCTTGGAGTATATGAATATGAAGAGTAATATCAAAAAACAATAAAAATAAATCATAAAGCCAACCCTTAAGTTAGCTTGACCCTATCCTATATTTTGTTTATTTTCCAGTTTTGGATAGGCATTGCCATTTTTTAGAAGCTTGTTGTATCGCTAAATAGATGACCTTTTTAACTGAGTCATCGGTCGGGAAAACCTTACGTTTCTTGATAGCATGACGAATAACACTATTTAAAGATTCTATTGCATTAGTGATATAAATCGCTTTGCGAATATTCTTAGAATAAATAAAGAAGGGGCTGATATTTTCCAATGTCTGCGCCATTTCTTCATTTGACACCGTTTTCAATCACCAGTTTATTCATAAAGCCCGTTAATTTGCCTAAATCTTCCTGAGTCTTTATGACTTTGGCAAGCTCTACGGCCATTTCTCTTAATCTTTTTTCGTCTATTTTTTATCTACCTATTTTTTATCATTAGAGTAGTTCAAAAATAGGCAAATACACAAATTTATTTATAGGATCGTATATTTAAAAGCCCAGTTTTTAATATTGTTTTTTCGAACAATAAGAACTAAACCATTTCCGTCTCTTAGATACAAATTTTTATCCTTTACTCGGCTATTTTTGATTTGATTATCAGTCAATCTTTTTATTATTTTTGGCATAAATTTCTTTCCCTTTGGGAAAAAATGAGTATTTTTGTTTACCCTCATTTGAACCCGAAAAAATATTAAATTGATAGATCTATATGGATAAGAGGAATACTAAAAAAAATACAAGATATTGATTTATAAACAAATAGAGATGTATAGATATGAGATGAAGTGGAAAGTTGGCTCCTCCAACTGGACTTGAACCAGTGACATACGGATTAACAGTCCGCCGTTCTACCGACTGAACTATGGAGGAACACTTGACGGACAGAATATTAACTATCTATGACGATTATGTCAATCTATAAAACACTAATTAAGTTTAACTGCTCAGCTTGTAAGCAAATAGCGTGAATACTATGCTAAAATAGTACAGATTAACAAGTAGAGTAAAATTTATGAAAAAGAATATTTGTGTTTTTTGTGGTGCTAGTGAAGGGAATCGTCCAGAGTATCGTACAGCGGCTATGCAATTAGGCAAGGTTATTGCCAATCAAAATAGACGATTAATCTATGGCGGAGGCAATAAAGGATTAATGGGCATAATTGCTAATTCCGTTTTAGATCATGGTGGTGAGGTTATTGGCATCATTCCAGAAAAATTAGTCAAAGCCGAAACTGCACACCTTGGTATTACTCGATTAGAAGTTGTTGAAAATATGCATCAACGTAAAGCAAGACTAACTGAACTTGCCGATGGATTTATTGCAATGCCAGGGGGAACGGGCACGTTAGAAGAGCTTTTTGAAGTTTGGACAGGGATGCAAATTGGTTATCATGAAAAACCCGTCGCACTATTTAATAGCCAATTTTGGCAACCTTTACTGAACTTTTTAAAGCACGCAGTACAAGAAGGTTTTATTCGAGAAAGTTTTTATCAAACATTAATTATCTCAGATACTGCTGATTCAATGTTAGAAAAAATGGACAACTTTATACCAAAAGACTTACAACGCTGGGTAAAAAAATAATTTAATATAAAAAAACGCCATCAACTGATGGCGTTTTTAGTTGCATAATTATTATGCGATAGCTGTTGTTTGTGATTCAGGTTTCTTAATCAATGCGTAAGCAACACCTGCAATTACAGAGCCTGCAACGATTGATAATATATATCCACCAACAGGTTTAACTACGCCAGGGATTGCTAATGCAAATAAACCACCATGAGGCGTCATTAACGTTGAACCAAATGCTAATGCCATACCACCAGTGATTGCACCACCAACAATACAACAAGGGATAACACGTAACGGATCACGCGCTGCAAAAGGAATTGCCCCTTCAGAGATAAAGCATAAGCCTAAAACTAAAGACGCTTTACCACTCTCTTGTTCTGCTTTAGCAAATTTTTTACGAGCGATTAAAGTAGCTAATCCCATCGCTAATGGAGGAACCATTCCCCCCGCCATAACTGCAGCCATAGGCGCATAAACTTGTGAAGAAATCATACCAGTACCAAAAGCATAAGCAACTTTATTAATTGGTCCACCCATATCAGTACACATCATACCACCTAATAATGCACCTAACATAACAGCATTAGCACCATTCATGGTATTTAGCCATACAGTAATAATTTTCATTAACCATGCGATTGGCGTACCAACAACAAATTGCATAACAAGACCAGTAATTAAAGTTGCAAGTAAAGGCACAATTAATATTGGTTTCAATGCTTCCATACTTTTTGGTAATGGTAAGTATTTTGTAATAGCTAATGCGACATAACCTGCAAAATAACCAATGATAATACCACCTAAGAATCCTGCACCAGTTGAAACTGCAAGTAAACCACCAACTAGGCCAGGAGCAAGCCCTGGTCTATCAGCAATTGAGTAAGCAATATAACCAGCAAGTAATGGAACCATTAACGAGAAGGCTAAACCACCAATTTGAGCTAAATGAGGTTCACCAACAAGCTCATTTACAAGAGTTTGTTTAACAACTTGTACGCCATTTTCAAGTACAGTAACTGTTTTTAATACTTCTTGGAACTGACCAAAAGCAAAAGAAAGCGCAATGATCAAACCACCTGCAACCACCATTGGCAACATGTAAGACACACCTGTTAGTAGATGTTGATAAAAGCCTTTCTTTTCATTGCTTGATGTTGCAACAGAAGTAGAACCAGACGGTTGATAAATTGTTGCTTCTTCAAATGCTTTATCTAATTCCTGAGCGGTCTTTTTAAGCGCTGGACCAGTTTTGGTACGATAAAGTTTTTTACCAGCAAATTTGCTTAAATCAACATCAATATCACATGCAGCTATAACTACATCAGCAGAAGCAATCTCTTCTGGTGTTAATTCATTTCCAACACCAACAGAACCACGGGTTTCTACTTTACACCACCAACCACGTTTTTTCGCTTCTTCTTCAATCGCTTCAGCTGCCATAAATGTATGAGCAACACCTGTTGGGCAAGCAGTTACCGCAACAATACGTTTTTGTCCACTGTTTGCCACAGAAGTGCTAGTATCACCAGTCGATTGTTCATAAACAGTTGCTTTACTTTGTGCATCATTTAAGATTTTTTTAGGATCAGCAAAAACATCATTTATATCATTAACAACATAAACTTTTTTGCCAATAACTGATTTGTCACTAATATTACCGCTACCAACCGAAATGATAGTATCGGCTGATGTTGCATTATCAACAATTTTAAAATTTAAAGAATTAGCAGCTAACGCTAATTCCGCTTTAGCTAATCGCCCATTAACTGGGCCTGAATTGCTACCTTCAACAATGTATATATTCATGAATACTCCTATCCAGCGATTATTTCAATTTTTTCCGACATGTTGGTAACCGCTTGACGGTCTGACACACCAACACCAGCTTGTTCAACAGATAAAGCGGCAACACTTGATGCAAATACTAGGGTGTCTTTGATTGATTTATTATTTAATAAACCATACATTAACCCACCGACCATTGAATCACCAGCACCAACAGTGCTAACCACTTTACATTTAGGTGGTTTGGCTAACCATGCTTCACGTTTAGTTACCCACAAAGCACCTTTGCTGCCAAGTGAAATTACTACGTTTTCTACCCCACCATCGATAATTTCCATGGCTGCTGTTTTAATTTCTGATAATGTAGATAGTTTTCTGCCTACCCACATTTCCAGTTCTTTATCATTTGGTTTAATTAACCAAGGGTTGGCCTTAAGCCCTGCTACTAAAGCATCACGGCTACTATCAAAGACCACTTTAGGACAAATTGTTTTAACTTGTTTCATCCATTCTGTGAATTTTTCCAGTGATACTCCAGCAGGTAAACTACCACTAATGGCAACCATATCTATCTCTTTCAACCATTCTAAAGAATTGGAAACGAAAGTTCGCCAATCTTGATCGTTAATCGTGAAACCTGAAAAATTTAGGTCAGTGACTTCACTATTTTCTTCAGTGAGTTTAACGTTAATTCGGGTACGACCATCAACGGTCTGGAATTTATCATCAACATTCAGAGATTTAAAAAGTAAATTAAAACCATCACGATTCTCTTTACCTAAAAAACCACCCACGGTTAATTTAATACCAAGATCAGATAATACTTTGGCAACATTGATACCTTTACCCGCAGCAAGCAAAGCGTTAGTTTGAACTAAGTTAACATCACCAAGCTCAACTTTTGGACAAAAACCTAATAAATCATAAGCAGGATTTAAAGTGATCGTTGCAACACGATAAGTCATGATTAAGCACCCTCTCCTAAACCACTTTCAATTGCTTTACCGATTGCATCTAATACTTGTTCTGCATCATTACCAACAGCAGTAAATTGTAAACGGCTACCTTTTTTCGCACCTAGCGCAACAATTTTCATTAAACTAGTTGCACTAACTGGCTCGTTTTTACCATCTAGATTAGCTACCGTCACTTTGCTATTGAACTCTTTAACTAATTTGACAAGAACTGATGATGGACGAGTGTGTAAGCCATTTTCATTTGGAATAACAAATACTCGGCTTAATTCTTCACCATTAGCACCACTGTTTGATGAATCATTAACATTTTCTGATGTTTCAGATGATACAGGATGATCCCCTGAAAGGAGTAGATTATTAAAATCATCACTTTTTGCAGAAATTAATAATGCTAATTTTTGGTTATAAGCTAATGATGCAATGTTATTCACGATAGCTGTAACTGAATCATCAACAGCTGAAATAGTAATAAGAAGCTTAACTGGTTTGCCATCTTGATTAAGATCATTCACCGTACGGCTAATAGCAATCGCATTTTTTAAATTGCCTTCGCGGCTGTCACTTAACCATACCCCATTACCTAAATAACTTGGTTTATTATCAAGTACGTTCGTAATAAAGCTGACATTAACCGCATCGTGTTGTTTTAAACGTGAAGCATTTAAAGCTTGTAATGTAGTTAAGCTATCAGCTTGTATATCCAATAATAATGAGGATTCATCAATTACAAATTGACTATCTTCTACACTTTCTTTGCCAGTTAAAATAGCTAAAGCTTCATCGGCAGTTTGGATTTTTTTGATTCGCTCTTCAACGCCATCAGCACCAAGGACATGAGTTAATTGACGAAGTAATTCTAAATGCTCATCAGAACTCGCAGCGATACCAATAGCTAGATAAGCTTTTTCGCCATCATCACCCCACTCTACGCCTTGAGGAAAACAAAAAACTTGAACCCCAGTTTTTTTAACTAAGTGGCGAGTTTTAGGTGTGCCATGAGGTATAGCAATACCAATACCTAAATAAGTTGCAGCTTGACTTTCACGTTCAAGCATACCATCAACGTAGCCTTCTTCAACATAACCAGCGCTAGTTAATGCGGCTGCAATCTTTTTAATTGCCTCACTTTTGTTGGTTGCTTGTTCATTTAAATGGATATCTTCTTTAACTAAATGAAACATATAATAAATACCTCTGGGTTATAATATTGGATGTACTAAAAACAACTCAGCAATCCCATAATCGTTATTGAATCATGATTGAATCGTTTCAGCGATAATGAATATAAACGTCCTAATTATCAAATAAATTATATCTATTAATTCCTAAAATGTGATCTAGATCAGCTTTTTGAGTAAATCTTTTTAGCTCTATGACGATTTAATTTGACTTTTTAGCAATTTTTCTCGACTCAGGCTACCTCGATAAATTAAACGTCGCGGTATGACTGTTGTTCCTGGTTGATAGTTCTTTTTATGCAAACTATTTAATAATAATTCAATGGTTACTTCTGATACTGATTTATGATCTTGAGATAACGCAATCAATTTACACGGTAAAAAATCGAGTAACTCATTATCACCAAAGGTGGCAATTGTTAGATTATCCGGTAAACGACCAAACTTTTTCAGAATTGCATCAATGGTGCCTTGTAATAAAGAAAAAGAAGTGGAAAAAATGCCGTTTGGTAAATCATTATTTGCCAACCATTGACTAAAAGTAACCTCTGCATCGCGACGACTATAATTATTTGCACACAAAAAATCAACTTTATTGCTATGATTTAGAGCAACTTCCTTAAAACCCTCCATTCGTAGCTGGCTAACAGACAAGTTAGGTAATGCACCAATATAAGCAACTGTTCCATCAACAAATTGATTAAAAGCTTGAGCTAGCATTTTAGAATCTTCTTTGTCAGATCCAACAACATTCCTAAATTCAGATGTTGAGAGTGTTCTGTCTAGTGCAAACAAAGGAGTATCACTATTTTGCCAACCGTTGTAAAACGCATAATCAGAATCATTAACAAACGATGAAGAAATGACTAAAGCATCTACACGGCGTTGTTTTAAATGTTTTACACACTCTTTTTCAATTTCCGGATTATCTTCAGAACAAGAAAGCAATAATTGATAGCCTTCTTTTCTTAACAACTGCTCTAAGTAACTTGCAATTCGGGTATAACTTATATTTTCAAAGTCTGGAATGATGATACCAATAGTACGTGTTTTCCCCGCTCTTAGACCTGCTGCTACAGCATTGGGTTGGTAATTATATTCTTTCACTACTGCCATCACTTTAGCAATGGTTTTATCACTAACTCGGTAGTGTTTAGCCTTACCATTTATTACATAGCTGGCTGTCGTTCTTGAAACGCCAGCTAACAGTGCAATTTGTTCTAATTTCATGAATATATCTCAATAAAAAAATTCATCAGTTATTTAAACTGAACACAAATTAAATGTAAACAGAACTTATCATTTAAACTTAACGAATTATAAGAAAAAAAGGATTTAGTGTGAATCTAAACCCTTTTAGTTAAAAAATCTTTTATTAATAATAAATAGCAATGTTTTGGTTATGGATCGTTTCTATTTTTACTGGCGTATCAAATATATCTTCTAAAATAGTTGAATTCATAATTTCTTTTGGACTACCTTGATAAACAAGTTGGCCATCTTTCATGGCTAAAATATAATCAGAATAAACTGAGGCAAAATTGATATCATGGATAACAATAACAATCGTTTTACCGAGCTCATCGGCCGCTCGGCGTAACTGTTTCATCATCGAAACTGCGTGTTTCATATCAAGATTGTTTAGCGGTTCATCAAGCAAAACATACTCAGTATCTTGACAAAGCACCATAGCAACATAAGCACGTTGTCGTTGCCCGCCAGAAAGTTCATCTAAAAACCGATCTTTATACTCAGTTAAATTTAAGAATTCCAGTGCTCGATGGATATGTGCTAAGTCATCTTTATTTAATCGCCCTTTTGAATAAGGATAACGTCCAAATCCTACTAATTCAAAAACAGTTAATCTGCTAGTAAAACGGTTTTCTTGCCTCAATACCGATAAGTAGGTGGCAAGTTTGTCACTTGGCGTATTAACCACGTCCATACTTTGTATTTTTACTTGTCCTTCATCAGCCAGTAATAGACGACTAATAATTGATAATAATGTCGATTTACCTGCACCATTAGGACCTATGATAGCTGTCACTCCACCTTGTGATATGGTCGCATTCACATTTTTTAATACAGATATGGTTTGATATTTTTTACTAATATTATCAATTTCTATCACATTGGAACCTTTTTCAATAATAAGAAGATAAACAGCGAACCACCAATAAACTCAATTACAATAGATAATGCACCAACCATGTTTAAAACATGCTCTAAAAACATTTGCCCACCAACAAGGAAAATAATTCCTAATAAAAATGCGGTTGGCAATAAAAAGCGATGTTGGCTGGAACCACTAATACTGTAAGCTAAATTTGCAATAAGTAAGCCTAAAAACGTAAATGGGCCAACTAATGCGGTCGATATTGAAACTAATACCGAAACTAATAATAAAATAATGGTGACACTTTTTTGATAATCGATACCAAGATTAATCGCATTATCACGACCTAATGCTAGTACATCAAACCGAAAACGCATTCGCCATAAAAATAGACCAATTATGCTAGAAATAACTAATGAAAAGACAATTAGTACGGGTTCAGCTCGAGTAAATGTTGCAAAAATTCGACTTTGTAATACAGCAAATTCAGTTGGTGTCATTAGACGTTGTAATAAATTGGAAAAACTACGGAACAGCGTTCCTAGAATAATCCCAATTAATAAAACTAAATGAAGATTTTGTTTAAGTTTGTTAAATAATCCTCGATACAAAAATAGAGAAAATAAAATTAATAGTAATGACTCAAAGATAAATTTACCGACAATACCAATATAAGGGATACCTTGGGCATCAATAAAAAATATTACCACTGTTTGAATCAACACAAACAGTGATTCAAACCCCATTATTGAAGGTGTTAAAATTCGATTATTTGTAACAGTTTGGAAAAGTAATGTTGACGTTGCCGCCGAAAAGGCGACTAAAATCATTGTTAATACAATCCAAGTCCGGTGTGTCAAAATGTAGCTGATATTGCCTTTTAAATTAAATGTCATGAAAAAAACAACACAAAGCACGGCAATACCAAGTAATAACCATACTGTTTTTCGGCTAGAAATATGGCGTTTTTGATTAACTAGCATGACATTTTTTACTCAACAATACTAAAAAAATAATAGCCCCTACTACACCAAGAATGACACTGGCTGGTATTTCAAATGGATAACGGATAACGCGTCCAATAATATCACATAGCAAAACAAGCCCACTGCCTAATAAACAGATCCAAGGAATCGTTTTTCTAACATTATCACCAAATAATAAACTGACAATATTGGGAACAATCAGTCCTAAAAATGGCAATACACCAACCACCACAACGACTATTCCACCTATCAAAGCAATCACAACAAGACCAATTAACATGACTCGATTATAATTAAGCCCAACATTAACCGAAAAGTCTCTACCTAAACCAGCAACAGTGAACCGATCTGCACTCCAACAAGCGAGTAGAGTAATACCTCCAACTAACCATAATAACTCATAACGACCTTGCAAGATTCCGGAAAAGTCTCCTGACTCCCAACCACCAAGTGATTGTAATAGGTCAAAATACATCGCAAAAAAAGTACAAATGGCACTAATTACCGCACCAAGCATAATTCCAATAAGAGGCACCATCAGGGCAGATTTATAAATAATTTTGCGAGAAATGAACATAAATAACATTGTGCCCGCCATAGCAAATAAGCTGGCAACCACCATTTTCATCATCACACTTGCACCAGGCGCAAGCACCATCATCACTAATAAACCAAGACTAGCCGACTGAGTTGTACCTACTAACGACGGTTCCACAAAACGATTTTGGGTAAGGAGTTGCATAATTAAACCAGCAACACTCATCGCGCTGCCAGCTAATAATAATGCCACTGTTCTAGGTACTCGACTAACAAAAAAGATTTGTCGCATATTACTGTCAGACCATAAATCAGCTAACGTAACATGCCCAGCACCAATAAAAAGGCTTAATGCAGCCATTGCGAATAAAAAAACAATGCCTGCAATAAAGTAAACCGTTTTAGACATGATTTATATTAATTTGCTGATGATTTTTGTAAAACATCACTTATTTGATCCATCAAACGACTATAAGTTTGAATACCACCAGAGATATACATAGAAGTAGAATCTAAATAAACAATATGGTTTTGTTGCCATGCATCGGTTTTTTGAATTAATTCGTTATTTAAAACCTGTTGTGCTGATTGTGCTTCTTTATTACCAATTGCGTTATCTCTATCAAGCACAAATATCCATTGTGGATTAACACTTAATACAAATTCAGAAGTTACTGCATTACCATGACGTCCTGCTTCTTGGAATGTTGTTGCAGGTTGAAAACCTAATACATCAAAAATAAAACCAAAACGTGATTTAGGACCATAAGCAGACATTTTTCCGCCATTAACCATAATCACTAAAGCCGTTCCAGCAGTGCTAGTTTTTGATTTTAAGCTATCAATTTTCTGATTAAAATCAGCAATTAGTTTTTTAGCTTCTGCTTGTTTACCAAAAATATTACCTAACTGCTCAGTACGCTGCGTCAAACTAGCCACAAAATTATTAGGATCAATATCAAGCGAAATTGTCGGCGCAATATTACTTAATTTTTTATATACATCATTGGCCCGACCACCTGCAATAATCACATCAGGTTGTAATGAACTTAATACTTCATAATTTGGTTCAAATAATGTACCGACATTGGTATAAGTTTTATCAGCATATTTAGACAAGAACTCGGGAAAATGCACATCAGATTGAGGAACTGCTGTAACGGGAATATTTAATGCATCAATAATATCAAGTGTTGCAGTATTAAATACGACTACTTTTTTCGGATTTTCAGGAACCTCTGTTTTACCTTGAGCATGTTCAACAACAATTGATGTTTTATTAGCGGCAGGTGCTTCTTTTTTATCATCACAACCAACCAAAGCAAATAAAGCGGTTAGTAATACTAAAAATTTAAATTTGATAGATGAAAACATTGTAACTCCTAATTATTAGCTTAGTTCAAAAGCGCGTAAATGATAAATAGAATGATTATCATTTAGACTGAATTGTAACTAAAAATAAATAAGTGTTCAATGAACTTTGATAAACAAAAAAATCAATAATTAATAAGCTTATAAAAACATCAGCCAATAATATTAAATTAAAGGCTGATTATTGATCAATTCTACGTCAATTAATAATTGGAATCTTCGGATAATTCTTTAAGCTTTCTGGTTAACGTATTTCGTCCCCAACCTAAAAGGTTGGCAGCATCTTGTTTGTGACCACGAGTAAAATTAAGTGCGCATTTCAATAAAATCCGTTCAACTTCACTAACGGTTTGTGTCAATATCCCTGTTTGGCCCGCTAATAATGCTTGCTTAGCCCACTGTTCGAGCATCGTTTTCCAATCTGTTAACGGCTGAGGATTGGTATTAATGTCATAATTAACAGATGTAGCAGGCACCGATAACTGTAAAAGTTCTGGAGGTAAATCTTGAACAAAAATTTCATTATTTGACGACATTACAGTCACCCAACGACAAACATTTTCCAATTGCCTAACATTGCCCGGCCAATTAAACATACATAATAAATTAAGCGCTTCAGGACTCAGCACTTTACTTTCGACGCCTAACTCTTTGGCAGTAGTACGTAAAAAATGTTCAGCCAGTTTTGGAATATCTTGTGCTCTATCTCGTAATGGCGGTAATAAAATACGAATAACATTTAAGCGATGGAATAAATCTTCTCTAAACTTACCTTCTCTTACTCTCGCTTGAAGATCTTGATGGGTTGCGGCAATAATACGAACATCAACTTTAACCGGTGAATAACCACCGATTCGATAAAATTGACCATCGGCAAGCACTCTTAATAATCGCGTCTGCACATCTAACGGCATATCGCCAATTTCATCTAAAAATAGCGTACCACCGTTGGCTTGCTCAAAACGACCATGCCTTATTTGGGCTGCACCAGTAAATGCGCCTTTTTCATGACCAAACAATTCAGATTCAATTAAATCTTTTGGAATGGCAGCCATATTCAGTGCAATAAAAGGTGACTGCGAACGTGGACTATGGGTATGCAATGCTTTAGCAACTAACTCTTTACCCGTTCCTGATTCGC
The DNA here is from genome assembly GCF_026537005.1 of Gilliamella sp. B2785. Classification (NCBI taxonomy): domain Bacteria; kingdom Pseudomonadati; phylum Pseudomonadota; class Gammaproteobacteria; order Orbales; family Orbaceae; genus Gilliamella; species Gilliamella sp. B2785. The sequence goes on from NZ_JAFNNC010000003.1 coordinate 209,280, forward strand.
CGTTAATCAGCACACTAATAGATGATTTTGAAAGTCGCCCAATAATACGAAACACTTCCTGCATTGATGGAGCTTCACCGATAATACCAGTAGAAGCTTTACTGCTAGAAGGACTGCTCGGTTTATTGCTTTGAGTTTGTAAAATAGCTCGTTCCACCAGTTGAATAACTTCATCAACATCAAAAGGCTTAGGAATATAATCATAAGCACCTTTTTGGTAAGCATTAACAGCGGCATCAAGATCGGAATGCGCCGTCATAATAATCACAGGCAAATTGGGCATTTGCTCTTTAATATAATTAAGTAAAGATAAGCCATCAATCCCAGGCATTTTTATGTCAGATAATATAACGGCTGGTTTTTGTGGGTGATTCACTAAAGCATCAATCACTTCTTGACCACTTGAAAAACTGATGCAATTAAAATGAGCATTAGTAAGTGCTTTTTCTAACACCCATCTAATCGAACTATCATCATCAACAATCCAAACATTCATTTCAATTAACCTCATTGTTTGATGGGCAGATAGATAGAAAACTCTGTGTGGCCTGGCCAACTATTAAACTCAATTTTTCCATGGTGCTGATCGATAATATTATGAGCAATCGACAAACCGATACCATTACCACCTTCATAACCACTTACCATTGGATAAAACAACGTATCTTGAATATGCACTGGAACGCCAGGTCCATTATCTTCAATATCGATGCGAGCACAAAGTCGGTAACGCTGACCATGCAAAGTAACCTGAAATGCCGTTCGCGTTCTTATTGTGATAGAGCCTGTTTTCGAACCAATCGCTTGTATCGCATTACGAATGATATTTAAAACTACCTGTTCAATCTGCTCAGAGTCATGTACTAATTCAGGCAAGCTAGGATCATAATCACGTATAATCGTTACGTTTGACGGCTTTTCTAAACTTAAAAGCGCATAAATTCGCTCAATAGCTTGGTGAATATTCTGCTGTTTTTGTTGTAAACGTTGTTGTGGACCTAATAACCTATCAACAAGATTCCTTAATCTATCTGCTTGTTCAATAATAATTTGTGTATAGTCTTGCAACTCATTTTTAGGCAGTTCACGTGATAATAGCTGCGCTGCACCTCTAAGCCCACCTAATGGGTTTTTAATTTCATGGGCAAGTCCGCGGACTAGCTCACGTGCTGCATTTTGTTGAGCTTGTTGTAATTGTTCTTGGCTTAGTTTTTTATGGCTATTAAGTGGTGCCATTTCTATTAAAATATGACCATTAGCAAGCAGTTGTGCCGTCAATGATAAAATATGTAGTTCATTATTTATCACTAAATTTACTTCACTATCGGTAAAACCTTGGTTTTGATCTAAGGCATTTTGCATTAAATCAAGGTCTAACGAAAAATACCCTAACAAATCAGGAAGACAACTTTCTAATATTTTTTTAGAACTTTGGGCTAGTAATTGTTGTGCCGCAGTATTGGCATAAAGAATATTGAGCTTTTTATCAAGTAATAAAATATTGGTTATCATAGAGTCGAGAACAAGATTCGCATCAGATTCATTATCAAATGTCATCGTAAGCACTCCGTTCTCATTAGATACCACCGCCAAACAGCGGTGGTTAAAACTTCAAATAATAAAATAATGACTTATAGGCTGTAATACAATTCAAATTCAACCGGATGCGGAGTCATACGGACACGATCAACATCTTGGCGTTTTAAATCGATATAAGCATCGATAGTGTCATTAGTAAACACATTACCACGAGTTAAGAATTCACGATCCGCATCTAAAGCATTTAACGCTTCTTCAAGTGAACCTGCAACTTGTGGAATTAATTTAGACTCTTCTGGTGGTAAGTCATATAAGTTTTTATCCATCGCATCGCCCGGATGAATCTTATTGATAATACCATCTAAACCAGCCATTAACTGTGCAGCAAATGATAAGTATGGGTTACCAGCTGGATCTGGGAAACGAACTTCGATACGACGAGCCTTAGGACTAGTAACAACAGGGATACGAATTGATGCAGAACGGTTACGAGCAGAATATGCAAGCATAACGGGTGCTTCATAACCCGGTACTAAACGTTTATAAGAGTTAGTTGCTGGATTAGCAAAAGCATTAATTGCTTTAGCGTGTTTGATAATACCACCGATATAGAATAAAGCCATTTCAGAAAGGCCAGCATATTTATCACCAGCAAAAAGGTTCACACCATCTTTAGCAAGTGATTGATGGCAGTGCATACCAGAACCGTTATCACCAAACATTGGTTTTGGCATAAATGTCGCGGTTTTACCATAAGCATGTGCAACATTTTGTACTACATATTTATAGATTTGCACTTCGTCAGCTTTTTTAGTTAATGTATTGAAACGGCAAGCAATCTCATTTTGACCAGCAGTTGCAACTTCATGGTGATGAGCTTCAACAACTAAACCTAGTTGCTCCATAATTAAACACATTTCAGAACGAATATCTTGTGAAGAATCAACAGGAGGAAGCGGGAAGTAACCACCTTTAACACCTGGACGGTGACCTTTGTTACCTTCTTCGTATTTAGTACCTGAGTTCCAAGCTGCTTCAATATCATCAATATGAACAAAACTACCTGACATCGGCGTTCCAAAACGCACATCATCAAATAGGAAGAATTCTGGTTCTGGTCCAAAAATAACAGTATCAGCAATGCCTGATGATTTTAAAAACTCTTCAGCGCGTTTAGCAATTGAGCGCGGGTCACGATCATAGCCTTGTAATGTTGCTGGCTCTAAAACGTCACAACGAATATTCAATGTCACATCTTCAAAAAATGGGTCAATCACGGCACTTGATGCATCTGGCATTAACACCATATCTGATTCGTTAATCCCCTTCCAACCTGCAATTGAAGAGCCATCAAACATCTTACCATCTTCAAAAAAATCTGCGTCAATTTGACTAACTGGAATGGTAACGTGTTGTTCTTTACCTTTAGTATCAGTAAAACGTAAATCAACAAATTTAACATCGTTTTCTTTTATTAGTGTAAAAACTTTTTGTGTAGACATGTAGCTTCTCCATTGAGGACATATAAAATAAATGTTCAGTTCAAAGGCATATTTGCCTATTTATTAAATTATATGCAAATTTGATGCCAATTTTTTAACCACTATTTTTGAACGGTTTTTATTGGTTAGATAATAGCAAAAATTAACATTAATGCACCAAAATAATGCACAAAGCACCAAAATAATGCACCAAAATGTAACATACTACTACTTGCGTTACATTTTGGTGCCATTAATGAAAAGTGAATTTGCTAGCTCTTTTGAATGAGCTACGATTCTTTTCGATAACCTTTTATTATTAAATAAAAGGTTGTTTTATCCCAATCCTTTTTTAGGGTTTCTTCCGAAATAAATGTAGCCTCATATAATACATTATCTTTTGGATTGACAATTGCTACTGGTTTTAGTTGTTCCCAATAACAACATACGAATTTCAAATCGCCCATTCCCATAGTCTTAATTAAATATTCATGAGCTTGCTTAGCATATTTACCTTCAACTTTATAAATAACCTCAATAGGCCATGTTTGCCCATAGTCGGTTGTCCTACACTTTTCATATTGAAAAAAATCAGGGGCATTTGGATCAATTTCATGGAAAAAGTCTCGACAAGTTAGATTCGGATCAAACCCTAATGAACTAGATTGACTATCTTCCTTTAGTTCCTCTAGGCTTAGTATTTCGTCAGTATTAAGATTATTTGATTCTGCTAATGCTGACGAAATTAAAGTAACGAAAATGAATGACAACAAAATAAATCTTTTAAATAACATAGTTTCAATCCTTAAAACTTTTAAATCTTATTAGCTTAAAATAAGATTTCTCCCTTTAGGTCTATATTTCAGTAGACAATATCGTTATAATCTTAACCTATTTTTAATAATAATAGGTAATCATAAAAGTATGGACTTTGTTACACTCGAAATTATACCTTTTATCCAAAATCACCTTTTACTTTCATTAGGTTGGATTGTCTTATTCGTTGCAATCATTGTAATGACCGTGAAAAGTAAATTATCAAAAGTGAAAATAATTAATAACGCGCAAGCAATTAGTATGATCAACAAAGAAAACGCAGTTATTGTCGATATTCGCTCAGCAGATAGTTTCAAAAAAGGGCATATTACTGAATCTCACAACATTTTACCCGTTGACATTAAAAATGCTTGCGCAAAAACCATTGAAAAATTTAAAGAAGATATTATCATCGTGGTTGATGATAATGGTTTAACATCAGCAAGCATTGGTGAAGTATTAGTCAAACAGGGCTTTTTGCATGTATTTACATTAAAAGATGGTATTGCTGGATGGAACGGCGAAAACTTACCATTAGTTAGAAAATAATATAATATTAAAATAAGGTTTTATCATGACAGAACAAAACAATACACCTGAAACACAATTTGCTATTCAACGCATTTATACCAAAGATGTTTCATTTGAAACAAACAACGTTCCAGAAATTTTCACAAAACAATGGCAACCAGAAATGAATTTAGAACTAAATTCATCATCACAAGCGTTGAGTGAAGGTGTGCATGAAGTTTCTTTACGTGTCACAGTAACCGTAAAACAACAAGAAGAAGTTGTATATATTTGTGAAGTGACTCAGTCAGGTATTTTCTCGCTTATCGGATTTGACGATGCTCAAATTCAACATTGTGTAGGTGCTTATTGTCCTAATATTTTATTCCCTTATGCGCGTGAAGTTATTTCAAGCTTAGTAAATAAAGGAACTTTCCCACAACTTAATTTAGAACCTGTAAATTTTGAAGCTTTATTCATTAGCTATTTGCAACAGCAAGAAGCTAAAACCGAATCGACTGAAACTTTACAGTAATTACTAGTTAATAAAGTCTATGTTTATGAATAAAAATGCAGCAGTGACAGTGATTGGCGCAGGTTCTTATGGAACCTCGCTGGCAATATTACTGGCACGAAATGGTCACTCAACCTTATTATGGGGACATAACCCAGATAAGATGGCTATTTTGCAACATGATAGACAAAATAGACAATTTTTACCGGATATTTCTTTTCCTGACCAACTTCAAGTTGAAGCGGATCTTAAAACTGCCGTTTCAGCTTCACCAATTTTATTAATTGTTGTTCCAAGCCACGCATTTGGTAGCATTCTTAAACAAATCAAACCATTTTTAAGAAAAGATAGCAAAATTGTTTGGGCAACCAAAGGACTTGAAGTCGATACCGGTCGACTATTACAAGATGTTGCCAGAGAAGTATTGGGTGATAAAATCCCATTAGCGGTTATTTCAGGCCCTACTTTCGCTAAAGAAGTTGCATCAGGCTTACCAACAGCAGTAACCGTTGCCTCAACCGATGATCAATTTTTAACTGAACTCCAAAATTTATTTCACTGTAGTAAATCATTCCGTGTTTATAGCAGTAAAGACTTTATTGGCGTTCAACTTGGTGGCGCGGTAAAAAATGTTATTGCAATTGGTGCTGGTTTGTCCGATGGGCTGGGTTTTGGTGCTAATGCGAGAACAGCTTTAATAACCCGCGGACTTGCCGAAATGATGCGATTAGGCGAAGCTCTTGGGGCCGATCCTGCCACGTTTATGGGGATGGCTGGTTTAGGCGATTTGGTACTTACTTGTACAGATAATCAGTCCCGAAATCGTCGATTTGGTATTTTATTAGGTCAAAACAAATCCATTCAAGAAGCACAAGATATTATTGCTCAAGTGGTTGAGGGTTGCCGAAATACTAAAGAAGTTTGGGCATTAGCTCAAAAATATCATGTTGATATGCCTATCACAGAACAAATCTATAAAGTGCTTTACGAACATAAAGATCCAAAACTTGCAGCCATGTCATTATTGGGTCGCTCACAAAAACAAGAATTAAAAAGCGAGTCTTAGATCTTTAAAAACCCCGCTCCTCAACTTTTTTTGATTTAGTGATTAACTCGATTTAATAAAAACATGATTAACATCGATTTAAGATCTCAAAAACCCCGTTCCTCAACTTTTTTTAATGATTAACCTGTTACTAAGTTTAATAAAAACACGACTAACACCAATTTAAGATCTCAAAAACCCCGTTCCTCAACTTTTTTTAATGATTAACCTGCTACTAAGTTCAATAAAAACAAGGCTAACACTAATTTAAGATCTCAAAAACCCCGCTCCTCAACTTTTTTTAATGATTAACCTGCTACTAAGTTCAATAAAAACAAGGCTAACACTAATTTAAGATCTCAAAAACCCCGTTCCTCAACTTTTTTTGATATGTCGTGGTTTTTGGGAGGCGTTTTAAACACTCATTCCTAGGCCCTTTTCCTTGGCTTTCTGGTAAATATCATAACCAACATAGACATCTAATACTGCCGTTCCCACACTTTTAAATAACGTGATTTGCTGATCGTTTTGGCGACATTTTTGTGAATCAATAACTAAATCACCTAATTCATAAAAATCTTGTTTTGTAACTAAATGTTGATTGATTGGATCGATAATATCACCCGCCTCAGCAAATACACCATCTTTGGTATCAAGTACGCGAATATCAGCATTTTTAACAATATTACTTGGTATTTCGTGCATTTCTGGCGTGTAAGCACCTACTCCATTGATATGTGTTCCTGGTTTAACCAAATCGCCATTGAATGTCACAACTTTTGATGTGGTGACAGAGGTAATGATATCTGCTTGGCGAATATCTTCATCCAAATCGTTCGAAAAATAGAGGTTAGCGGAAAAATGAGCGAATCGTTTTTTCATCTCTTCAGTAAATTGCTTGCCTTTATTGACATCAAGCCCAAAGATCGCCACATCAGTCAATTGACGGACGGTTAACATCGCTTCTAACTGTGAAGCAGCTTGTCCACCAGTACCAATTAATACAGCACGTTTAGCATCTTTTCTGGCTAATAAATCGGTAGCTGCACCTTGTACCGCGCCTGTGCGTAATTGGGTCACAAATGTGCCATCTAACATCGCACAAACTTCGCCTGTTAACGGATCGATCATAAACACTTGCGCGGGAACAGATGGCTTACCAAGTTTCGGGTTATCAGGAAAAACCGAGACAATTTTCAAGCCAACCACATCATTTTCTTTTATATGAGCAGGCATAATCAAACATTGCCCTTTTTGCATGTCAAAGTTGATGCGTAATGGAACTTCACTATTACCTTGAGTATAGATTTTCAGTGCTTGTTTATCCGCTGCAACGGCATCTTTCATAGTATAGAATTGTTGAATATCTTGGGCAGTTAAAATTAACATTTCGATTCCTTATTTAATATTTATTTTCATATTATTTATTATCCATTATTTAATCTTACCAACAAAAAATTAAATACTCTTGTTTAATATCAATATAAATTGATAATTTTCGCTTTCTTGTATATTTAATTTATTTTCATTATTATTACAAAGTACAATTTTGTACGGAAATTGAGAAATCAGATGTTATTTAAAATATTAAAGTTTTTTCTAAAAATTTTATTTCATGTAAAGATTCAAGGGAATCTCAATAATTTAAAACAAGACAGATTACTTATCACACCTAATCATGTTTCCTTCCTAGACGGCATTTTAATCGGCGTATTTTTACCAGTTAAACCAGTATTTGCTATCTACGCAGGCTACATTGATCATTGGCTAGTCCGTTTAGCCAAACGTTACGTTGATTTTGTGCCAATGGATCCATTAAGTCCAATGGCGATTAAAAGGTTAGTTCGTGAAATTGAAAAAGGACGACCAATTGTTATTTTTCCGGAAGGTCGAATTACCATAACCGGCTCATTAATGAAGATTTATGACGGTGCAGCATTTGTTGCTGCTCGTTCTCAAGCAACGATTGTACCAGTCTGGATTGAAGGTGCAGAGTTTACGTTAACTAGCCGTTTAAAAGGCTTATTTAAACGTCATCTATTTCCTAAAATTACAATTCATGTATTGGAACCAACATCAATCCCAATGCCTGATGCACCAAAAGCAAGTGAACGACGATATATTGCTGGTGAAAAATTACATCAAATTATGATGAATGCCAGAATGGCAAGCCGACCAAAATTGACACTTTTTGAAGCATTGCTCGAAGCTCAAGTTCGTTATGGGGTAAAATCGCGAATGGTTCAAGATCCTACCACTCACGAAGCTTCCTATCGAAACTTGCTTAAGCAAATTATCGGTGTTAGTTGCATAATTTCTAAGATTACCAAACAAAAAGAAAGAGTTGGTTTATTGCTCCCTAATGCAACGATTACTGTTGCAACTATTTTTGGTCTATCAGTCAAAAATCGTATTCCCGCCATGCTTAACTACACAGCAGGAACTAAAGGGTTAACCTGCGCAATTACTGCGGCTGAAATAAAAACGATCATTACTTCACGCAAATTTATTCAAAAAGGTAAGCTTGATTATCTATTAGAAGAAATTAAGGACGTAAATTGGTATTTCCTTGAGGACTTGCGTAGTAGTTTGACTTTTGTTGATAAACTTTATGTTGCACTTCACCAATACATTCCACGTTTAGTGAAACGACAACAATCAAGTGATGACGAAGCTTTAGTGTTATTTACTTCAGGCTCAGAAGGCAATCCTAAAGGTGTAGTGCACAGCCATGGTAGTTTATTGGCAAATGTTGAACAGATTCGTACCGTTATCGATCCGACACCGGCTGACCGTTTTATGTCCGCATTGCCATTATTCCATGCTTTTGGTATTACTGCCGGCTTATTTTTACCGTTGTTTTCTGGAAGTCGTACCTTCTTATATCCAAACCCATTACATTATCGTATGGTGCCAGAAATCATTTATGACCAAAACTGTACCGTGCTATTTGGCACACCAACATTTTTAGCCAATTATGCTCGCTACGCTCATCCTTATGATTTTATGCGATTACGTTATGTGGTTGCCGGTGCTGAAAAACTTTCCGATGCGGTGCGTGAACAATGGAAAGATAAATATGGCATTCGAATCTTAGAAGGTTATGGCGTAACCGAATGTGCACCAGTTGTTGCCCTTAATGTGCCAATGGCATTTAAAGCAGGAACTGTTGGTCGGCTATTGCCAGGTATGCAATCAAGATTAATACCTATCCCAGGGATTACCAATGGCGGGGAATTACAGCTTAAAGGACCTAACGTAATGAAAGGTTATTTACGAGTTGAAAAACCCGGTGTACTTGAAGAGCCCGTTGCCATTGACCAAAACGGTAATGCAGAAAAAGGCTGGTATGATACTGGCGATATCGTAGATATTGATAAAGATGAGTTTTTAACAATTAAAGGAAGATTAAAACGCTTTGCTAAAATTGCGGGTGAAATGGTTTCACTGGAAAGTGTTGAAGCGCTAGCTAGAAAAGTCGATCCTGATGCCATGCATGGCGCTACAGTAAAAGCTGATGCCGCTAAAGGTGAAGCGCTTGTGCTATTTACTACTTCAACTACATTAACTCGAGAACAGCTTAATCAGGCAGCACAAGATTTAGGTATTCCTGCATTAGCCATTCCTAGAGATATTCGTGTGGTTAAAGAATTACCATTGCTTGGTACTGGCAAAATCGATTTTATTACGCTACGCAAAATGGCTGATGAAAATGAATAATAGCAAGGATTCACTATGAATAAACAGCCTTTATTAACCGTTGGCATGGCTGCAACCATGCTAGCCCAGTTTTTTTCAGCCTTTGCTGATAATGCTATTTTCTTTGCAATATTAGCCTTTATTAAACAACTCAATTATCCAGAGTGGAGCCAATCGGCATTACAAATCGGTTTTGTCATCCCTTTCATCCTTCTTTCGCCATTTGTTGGTCAATTTGCTGACAGCATGTCTAAAGGCAGAGCGATGATGATCTCAAATGGTATTAAATTATTAGGTGCTGCTGTTATTTGCCTAAATATCAATCCATTTTTAGGTTATTTTCTAGTCGGTGTGGGAGCAGCCGGTTATTCACCAGCAAAATATGGTATTTTAGGTGAGCTAACCTCTGGCGATAATTTAGTGAAAGCAAATGGTTTAATTGAAGCATCAACAATTGCAGCTATTTTACTAGGCTCACTTGCTGGAGGCCATATTGCTGACTTAAACATCACATTAGCATTACTTACTTGTGTAATAATGTATGGCCTAGCTGTTATAGCAAATATTTTTATTCCAAAACTTCCTGTCGCACGAAAAGACATTGAGTGGAAGTTTATGAGTATGATAAAGGATTTTGCTAAAACCTTTAAAATCATTTTCAATAATAAACAAGCACTTTATACTTTACTCGGCACTAGCCTATTTTGGGGAGCGGGTATTACCTTGCGCTTTTTATTAATTAGCTGGGTGCCAATTGTGCTAGGTATTACTGACAACTCAACCCCAACAAATCTAAATGCCGTTGTGGCAATAGGTATTGTTGTTGGTGCTGGCCTTGCTAGTGCTATGGTTTCAATATCCAATACATTACGGTGTATTCCAGCAGGAATATTAATGGGGTTTGCCGTCATTGCATTTACCTTACAAAGCAATATGACGAGTTCTTATATTCTATTAGTGATTATTGGTGCTTTAGGTGGTTATTTTTTAGTCCCACTAAATGCGTTAATTCAAAAAATGGGGAAAGAGCTTATTGGTGCTGGTAGTGTAATTTCGATACAAAACTTAAGCGAATATAGTGCAATGATGATTATGCTCAGCGCTTATACGTTAGCTATTGCTTGTGGATTATCTGTTATTACTATCGGTGTAGGTTTTGGTATGCTATTTGCCATTCTTATCGGGTTTGTATGGTTAGGTTTAAAATCACATGTCAAACATTAATTTATCAGCAATGATCACCGAAAATCGCAATAGTGCGAGCGAGAACATCGACTGCGCATCCACCCTTGAAATACTTCAAATTATCAATAATGAAGATAAAAAAGTGGCAATCGCAGTCGAAAAACAATTAGCTAATATAGCCAATGCGGTAGATGCAATTAGCGATGCTTTCTTAAATCATGGCCGTTTAATTTACCTTGGTGCCGGCACTTCTGGACGATTAGGTATTTTAGATGCGAGCGAGTGCCCACCTACTTACGGAACGCCTCCAGAACAAGTCGTTGGATTAATTGCTGGCGGGCACCCTGCCATATTTAAAGCGGTTGAAAATGCAGAAGATTCACCCGAGCTAGCAGTTAATGATCTAAAAAATATCAATTTTAGCAAAAAAGATATTTTAGTAGGTATCGCAGCAAGTGGCCGCACACCTTATGTTATCGGCGGTATGCAATATGCTCAATCACTGGGTTCAACAGTAATTAGCTTATGTTGCAACCCCAATGCACCGATGATTAACTTGGCCAATATTGCCATTACCCCAATTGTTGGCGCAGAAGTAGTTAGCGGTTCATCAAGAATGAAAGCCGGTACAGCACAAAAATTAGTACTTAATATGTTAACCACAGCCAGCATGATTAAAATGGGTAAGGTTTACGGTAATTTAATGGTTGATGTTGAGGCCACTAATGCTAAACTCGTAGAACGTCAAATATCAATTGTCATGCAAGCGACCGATTGTAGTCGGGAGAGGGCTATCTCCACGCTAAGTCAATGTAACAAAAATTGTAAAACAGCTATTTTAATGATTCTTGCAGGTTTAACAGCTCAGCAAGCAAAAACAGCATTACAACAAAATAACGGTTTTATCCGTAAAGCATTAGAACAAAGCAATAAATAGTCTTTCTTAGCATCGTACAAATATTACTGTTCTGATAAAGAAAGATTATTCTAAAATTTAGCAATATATTTTATCAAACCTTGATGAAGATCGAATTTATAAATCATATTGTTAATTAAAATAAGTAAATAGATTCATTTTATTAACTTTATATTAGCAATAATATAAAAAACTGGGAGGTACGTTATGGTTGGAATAATCTTGGCAACTCATGGTGAGTTTGCTGAAGGTATTTTACAATCAGGGACGATGATATTTGGAGAGCAAGAAAACGTTAAAGCCGTTACTTTGCATCCAAGTGATAGTCCTGAAAGCTTAAAGGAACGGATGCTGGCAGCAATTGCTACTTTCGATGATCAAAATGAAGTACTTTTTTTAGTCGACTTATGGGGTGGAACACCATTTAACCAAGCCAATACACTCTGTGGTGAACATCCAAATTGGGCTATCGTTGCAGGTTTAAATCTTCCAATGTTGATTGAGGCATACTCATCACGTTTATCGATGGAGACCGCCAAAGAAGTGGCTGCCGCCATTATTGAATCAGCCCAAGATGGTATTAGAACAACGGTTGAAGTGGCAACTAAACCAACGCAAAACAATCAACAAACAAGCACTATCCCTGAAGGTACTGTTTTAGGTGATGGTAAATTGAAAATTGTATTAGCTCGCGTTGATTCACGCTTGTTACACGGACAAGTGGCAACATCTTGGACTAAAACGACTAACCCTAATCGTATTATTGTGGTTTCAGACTCAGTTGCCAAAGATGAATTAAGGAAAAAACTGATTGAAGAGGCCGCACCTCCTGGTGTTAAAGCCAATGTTGTGCCAATTAAAAAAATTATTGAAGTTGCGCATGATCCCCGTTTTGGTAACACCAAAGCCTTATTACTTTTCGAAAACCCTGAAGATGTACTTCGCGCTATAGATGGCGGTGTTGATATTCAAACATTAAATGTTGGTTCAATGGCGCATTCTGTCGGCAAGGTAATGGTCAACAAAGTGCTATCAATGAGCGCTGAAGATGTTGATACATTCGAGAAATTAAAAGCGAAAAATGTGAAATTCGATATTCGCAAAGTACCTAATGATTCTGAGGATAATATGGATGAATTATTAAAGAAAGCGAAACAAGAATTAGCTGAACAAAAGAATTAGTTTAATTAAGGGGTTATTATTATGACTTTATCAATTATTGCTATCATTTTAGTGATAGTTATTGCGTTCTTAGCTGGAATGGAAGGTATTTTAGACCAATTCCAATTCCATCAACCACTAGTTGCTTGTTCACTAATTGGTTTAGTAACAGGAAATCTAGAAGCTGGCGTAATGTTAGGTGGTTCATTACAGATGATAGCATTAGGCTGGGCAAATATTGGCGCAGCGGTTGCACCTGATGCCGCGCTTGCTGCTGTTGCTTCATCTATTATTTTAGTTCTTGGTGGACAAGGTGAGGCTGGAGTATCGACAGCTATCGCTATTGCCATCCCACTAGCAGTTGCTGGCTTATTTTTAACGATGATTGTGCGAACTATTGCCGTCCCATTAGTGCATTTAATGGATGCTGCAGCAGAGCAAGGTAATATCCGTAGAATCGAATGGTTACAAATATTAGGGGTTTGTTTACAAGGTTTACGTATTGCAATACCAGCAGCAGCGCTGTTATTTATTCCTGCTGAAGTGGTAAAAGACGCATTAAATTCAATGCCTAAATGGCTATCAGAAGGTATGGGTATTGGTGGAGGCTTGGTAGTGGCTGTTGGTTACGCGATGGTAATTAATATGATGGCAAGTCGTGAAGTTTGGCCATTTTTCATTATTGGTTTTGTTGTTGCCGCGATATCACAATTAACCTTGATTGCAATTGGTGCTCTAGGTATTGCTCTAGCACTAATTTATCTAAATCTTTCTGAACGTGGCAATTCATCAAATAGTGGTAGTAAAGGCGATCCACTTGATGATATTTTAAATGATTACTAAGAACTTGGAGAAGAACATGACAGATCGAATTCATTTATCGAAAAAAGACCGTTTATCGGTAGCTTGGCGTTCAACTTTCCTTCAAGGTTCTTGGAACTACGAACGTATGCAAAATGGTGGCTTGGTTTATTCAATGATTCCTGCTATCAAAAAATTATATACCACAAAAGAAGATCGTTCGGCTGCACTTAAACGCCATTTAGAATTTTTCAATACACATCCTTATTTAGCATCGCCTGTACTTGGTGTGACTTTAGCCCTAGAAGAAGAACGTGCTAATGGTGCACCTGTAGATGATGTCACTATTCAAGGGGTAAAAGTGGGAATGATGGGACCTTTAGCTGGGGTTGGTGATCCAGTTTTCTGGTTTACACTTCGTCCTATGCTTGGTGGACTAGGTGCCTCACTTGCCTTAAGTGGTAATATTCTAGGTCCAATTCTATTCTTCCTACTTTGGAACATTATTCGCATGTGCTTCATGTGGTTTACCCAAGAATTAGGTTACCGTACTGGTTCTAAAATTACCGATAACTTAAGTGGTGGTGTACTCCAAAAAATCACTAAAGGTGCGTCTATCCTGGGGATGTTTGTACTGGCGGCTTTAGTACAAAGGTGGGTATCAATAAAATTCCAACCAGTCGTATCCACAGTAAAATTAGATAATGGTGCATTTATTGATTGGAATTCCCTACCTGCTGGTGCCGAAGGTATACAAAAAGCATTGATGCAAATGCAAGATGGGCTCGCACTTAGTCAAAACCAAGTAACGACTTTACAAAATAACTTAGATCAGCTAATTCCTGGACTTGTGCCATTACTATTAACGTTCTTCTGTATGTGGTTACTTCGTAAAAAAGTATCACCTATTATAATTATTCTTGCACTATTCTTAGTCGGTGTTACTGGTCATGTTATTGGTCTTTTATAAAGCCAACAATGTTGACTAAAAAAGTTGAGGAGCGCACTTTTTAAGCAAAATTGCTGTTTTTCCTCAAACATAAATCACCCTTTTCTCCATAAATAATGAGAAAAGGGTGCCTTAGCAACTCAGATTAAAATAATGGATATAAGTAGCTAAATGGTTCAATCATTAAATACCAAAGTAGATTTAACAGTAAAAGCGACTGCTTTTTCAGGTTTTTCAGAATATGGCCAGATTATGATTGGTGATAAGGCGTTCGAATTCTATCATCAACGCGATCCTCGGAAATATATTCAAATTCCTTGGGAAGAGGTCGATTATGTTATCGCATCGGTATTTTTTAAAGGTAAGTGGATATCTCGTTACTCCATACAAACCAAAAAAGACGGTACGTTCGCTTTTGCGTCCAAAGAGCCGAAAAAAGTATTAAGAGCAATGCGTGTCTATGTTGATAGCAAAAAAATGGTCAAAGCGTTAGGATTTTTTGACGTGTTAAAACGAGCTTTGTTCCGGAAAAGGTCTTAAAGATCAACCATCACTTTTAAAATATATCATTATATAGCAAGCAAGCTCACCATTATCAATGAAGCTAATTATTTATAATATAACCAGTTAAAAAGATGAATTTATGTTCATTTATAACTAAGCTTGTCGATAACTGATGCTACCTAACTTTTTCACACACAATCAACCATTGCACTTTTTGCTAGAAAGAGTATAATTTTGGGGCTTTGATTTTGTCCGTGTTGGGCAAAAGAAAGATTATTTTTTAATTTAAGAGGATGTTATGGTAACTATTCGTTTAGCTCGTGGTGGCTCTAAAAAGCGCCCTTTTTATCAAGTAGTTGTCACTGATAGCCGTAACCCACGTGATGGTCGTTTTATTGAGCGCGTTGGCTTTTTTAATCCAATTGCACAAGGTAAAGCAGAAGAATTACGTTTAGATCTTGATCGCGTAAATTATTGGGTTGGTTTAGGTGCTACTATTTCTGATCGTGTTAATACATTGATCAAACAAGCACAAAAAGCTGCTTAATTAAGTAATAGTGTAAAGATGAATACTGAGAATCTAATCGTTGTTGGTAAACTTGGTTCAAGCTACGGCATTCGTGGATGGCTCAGGATTTTTTCGTTTACAGAATTTCCAGATAGTATTTTTGATTACAAACCTTGGTATATCCAGCGTGCTGGAAAATGGCAGGAAGTAATCGTTGAGAGCTTTAAACCTCATAATCAAGATATGATTATCAAACTCAAAGGCGTTGATGATCGAGATCAAGCCAATGCGTTAACTAATGCTGAAGTATTCGTTGATGCACAAGAATTGCCTGAGCTTAATCAAGGCGATTTCTATTGGAAGGATTTGATTGGCTGTAGAGTGAAAACAATTAACGGTTATGATTTAGGTCAAGTAACTGATTTAATGGAAACCGGTTCTAATGATGTGTTGGTTGTTAAAGCAAATCTAAAAGATGCATTTGGAGCAACAGAACGTTTAATTCCTTTTGTTGAAGAACAATTTATTAAACAAGTTGATTTAACAACAAAAATGATTGTGGTCGATTGGGATCCCGCATTTTAATCGGTAAGGTAAGAATATGTGGATTGGCGTAATTAGCCTTTTTCCCGAAATGTTCCAAGCTATTACCTGTTATGGTGTAACTGGTCGAGCAGTAAAAAACGGACTGTTAACAGTAGAATATTGGAACCCGCGCGATTTTGCGCATGATAAGCATAAGACTGTCGATGATAGGCCTTATGGTGGTGGTCCCGGCATGTTAATGATGGTACAACCACTTAGAGATGCGATTCATGCTGCGAAAGCAGTAGCAGGTGAAAATACAAAAGTAATCTATCTTTCCCCACAAGGGCGCAAATTAAACCAACAAGGTGTTTGCGAGTTGTCACAATATCAAAAATTGATTTTGATTTGTGGTCGATATGAAGGTATTGATGAACGCGTTATCCAAACCGAAATTGATGAAGAATGGTCAATTGGGGATTACGTGTTAAGTGGCGGTGAATTACCGGCGATGACAATGATTGATGCATTAGCAAGGTTTATTCCAGGCGTATTGAATCATGAATCATCAGCAGAAGAAGACTCTTTTGCAAACGGTTTACTTGATTGTCCACACTATACCAGACCTGAGGTGTTAGATGGAATGGCGGTGCCTGATGTGTTAATGTCTGGTCACCATGAAGCGATTCGTCGCTGGCGATTGAAACAATCACTAGGACGAACTTGGTTGAGAAGAGAAGATCTTCTTGAAAATCTAGCTCTGACTGATGAAGAGCAACGTTTACTCACTGAATTCCAATGTGAATATCGTGATAAACCGAGCCATTAATATTTCAGTATAACTAGTAAGAGACAAAATTATGAAAAATGCAATTATTCAGCAATTAGAACAAGAACAAATGAAAAAAGACATCCCGTCTTTTCGTCCGGGTGATACGGTAGAAGTTAAAGTATGGGTTGTTGAAGGTAACAAAAAACGTCTTCAAGCATATGAAGGTGTGGTTATTGCAATTCGCAATCGTGGTTTACATTCTGCATTTACAGTACGTAAAATTTCGAATGGCGAAGGTGTTGAACGAGTATTCCAAACTCACTCACCAACTGTTGATTCAATTACTGTGAAACGTCGTGGTCAAGTACGTCAAGCTAAACTTTACTACTTACGCGAACTTCGTGGTAAAGCGGCTCGTATTAAAGAGCGCCTTAACTAATTCAAATTGGTTAATATTTAATAAACTATTAAAATTATATCCAATTAAATATGGTCACCTTTATGGTGACCGTTTTTATGTGTATAGTTGATTCCCGCCAACAATTGTTGACAGATTTCAAGCAATATCTAAAGCTATAAAGGGTAATACTATGGATAACTATCTTGTTGAAATTCTCGCCACCACAACCAAGTTATTCGCTTTAATGACACCACCAGCAGTGCTAAGTGCATTCTTAAGTGGTACTAAACAATATGATGAACAACAACGCCGAAAGACTGCACTTAAAACATCGTGTGCCGTTTTTATTATTGGTATTGTGTTATTCTTTTTTGGTAATGCCATGTTTAGTGTGTTTGGTTTTACACTCGATGCTTTTAGAATTGGGTCGGGAGCATTACTATTTATTACCGCTGTTTCATTGATGAATGATTCACCTGAAAAAAATAAAATTCATACTGATGATGATGATATTAGTGTGGTTCCTCTTGCAATACCTTTATGTATGGGACCAGCCTCCATTGGTACGATTATTGTTATGGGGACAAGTTCGGTAGGTATGCAAAACCTGATTGGCGCCCTTTCGCTATTGATTGCCTCAAGCGGTATTTATGCCATGTTACTATGCGCAAAAAGCATTGCTAACGTTTTAAAAAATACTGGTATTGCAATTTTGTCAAAACTTACTGGGTTATTAATATCAGCTATTGCCGCTCAAGTGGTATTTACTGGCGTCTCTGCATTTTTAAAATAAGTTTTATAATTCAGATAATTAAAATTTCAATTCTAACAGTAAGTAATCACCTACAATTGATAGTTAAGGTGATTACATAAACTGATAATAAAGTTAATCGGATTTACGTTTTTTGAAAAAGTAATATGAAGCTAAAATTACGAAAATTAAGATTACCTCAGATAATAAAATAAAATGCCCTGATTCACCAAACCATACCCCAACAATAATAATAATGTTAACAGTAATAGAAATCATCGCTAACCAAGGAAATAGCGGAGATTTAAATTTGATCATATCTTTAGAGTATTTGCCTTCATTCACTCCCTTACGAAATTGATATTGGCACCAAGCAATAATAATCCAAGCAAAACACCCAACTTGTCCAGTACTTGCTACCAAATAGAGATATAATTTTTCAGCAGCAATATATTTAGAAAACAGCGAAACTAACGCAATAATTGCGATAAATAATATTCCTTTAGTTGGCACGCCTCGTTTATTGACTTCTGAAAAGTATTTTGGTGCTAAATCATCTTGAGCCATCGACCATAGCATTCTCGAGCTGGCATAAACAGCCGAATTAGCGGCCGATATTGCAGCACAAAAGATAACAAATAGCATCACATATGAAGCAAAGGTAATCCCGGCTTTATTGAATACCCAAACAAATGGGCTAATTTCATTATGGGTTGCTCCATAAGGGTAAACTAGTGCTAACACCGCAATCGCTAACACATAAAACAAGATGATACGAAAAGCCACACCAGTGATAATTTTTGGCAATACGCTTTGAGGTGATTGCGCTTCACCCGCTGCACTACCAATTAATTCGACGCCCTGAAATGAATAAGTAACAATTGTCATACAAACAAAAATTGATAAAAATCCACTAGGAAACCAACCTTGGTCGGTTTTAAGTGTTGGTAATACATGTGTTTGATTATATTGATGATAGAGTAAATAAATGCCAACAGCTATAAATGCAATAATGGCCAATACTTTTATCGTTGAAAACCAGTATTCACTTTCGCCAAAAGCTCTAACAGACGTTAAATGGACACAAGTAATAACGGTTAAAATAATTAGACTAAGAATATAGATGGGAATAGAGGAAAAAACTTGGTGAGCGATCATCGAAGCTGCAGTTAAGTCAGCAGCCATAGACAGTACCCAGCTTAACCAATATAACCAGCCAATGGTATAACTCCAAATAGGATGTGGAATAAACATTAGTGCATAATGCTGAAAAGAACCCGCATGTGGGAATGCACAAGAAAGTTCACCTAAGCAAAGCATGGTCGACAGCATAATACTACCCGCAAGTAGATATGCGATAATCGTGCCTAACGGTCCAACCGTGCTAAGTGGTGCTGCAATACCAATAAATAATCCAGTTCCTATTGAGCCACCTAACGAAATCATCAATAAATGACGATTTTTTAAGTTTTTCTTTAAGGTACTGGGATAAGGACTTTCTTGAGATTCTGATGTTGCCATGTAAACCGCCTAGTAATCAATAATAGCTGCTGGTTGCCCAGCAGCTGATAGATATTAATAAACAAACCGTTTTTCTACACCATTGGTTTGGCAAGCCATAAGTAGGGCTGTATAATCAAGCTCAAACCCAATCATATCGCCAACACGTAATGTTTCAGAAACATCTTCAATATCAACAATAGTATGATCGCTGGTTTGACCTAAGACCGTAATGTTGTCATTAATCGGTATACAGCTTTCTGCTGGAACATCTTGACGGCCAAAAGCGAGAAGCGCACGTTTACGAGTACCATGATCAACAAAAGTTTTGCTGTTCAAAAAGGCATCAACACCTAATTCTCCAACAGGAACGGTTGGTTTACTATTAAGCTCGATGATTTGTGCATACAACTTATACATGTCACTACAAGCTTTTTCTACAGGTTTGTTTGAGTGATGAAACTCATCAAGATATTTCATATCCACATACTCAATACCAAACTCATGTAAACCACCAATTCGAATGTGATTAAGCCCTTCTGGCCAGATCCCTTTATCAAGCAGATGGTAACTTGTACAATTACCAGCTGATAGATACTTGATCTTGATATTACAAGCTTCTTCTACTTTACGCGCTATGTGTAAAAAATCCACACCATTTTTAACAGTTGGTAGAACAGTACCATAGCAGTTGAAGTTGGTCCCAAGCCCATAAAGCTCAACACCCGGTAAAGATAAGATTAGTTTGACTGTTTCGATGATATCATCGACATGTTCAAACCAAATACCTTCACGTAAATCGCCCATATCAACCATTAAAAGTACTTGATGGACTTTTTGTTGTTTTACCGCTTCATCAGAAAGTGCTTGAATAACTTGTTTTTCACTGTTTAAGCTAATATCTGCGTATTTCACTACTTCACTGATCTCACTTAAACAAGGACTGCGTAATAAACAAGTTTTACAATTTAAAGCATCTTTAAGTTTCTTCAAATTGTAGGTTCTTGATTCAGCAATCACATCAATACCACCATCAAGCACCGCTTTGGCGGTTTCAACACAGCCATCAAAGACTTTATTTACCGCCATCACTTCAATGCCGTGTTTAGCAAGAAGCTCTTTTTCAACACGGGCATTGTCTTTTAATTTACCTAAATCAATTTCCAATATAGGTTTGTACATAAATTTACTCCTCTATATCTTATTGCAAGCGGTTACGTCTTTGTGCGCGATGGTATATCCATTCAGCTAACACAATTGCAAGCACTGCACCACCAACAATTTTAGCGATGTACTCAACATATCCACCCATATCAATTTGTGCTGGTGGAATAAAGACTAAGATCACCGCAAATAGCGTAGATAAGAAACCTAAACCAGGTAAAATAATTGGTAAAACTTTACCAGGAATCTTGAAGCTACGTGGTACATCTGGTTGAGTAATACGTAAGCGATAGTACGCAATAAACATCACTAAATAAGGAATAAAGTAACAAATGGTTGTTAATGCAGTTAACATCCAATATGCAGCAGCAATACTTGGTGATACGAATGTTGAGAAACAAAGT
Source organism: Gilliamella sp. B2785 (assembly GCF_026537005.1). Lineage (NCBI taxonomy): Bacteria > Pseudomonadati > Pseudomonadota > Gammaproteobacteria > Orbales > Orbaceae > Gilliamella > Gilliamella sp. B2785. The sequence goes on from NZ_JAFNNC010000003.1 coordinate 230,424, forward strand.
ACCGTTACAATTATTGCTTGGATAACTAAAGCAAATGCTGGTGTTTGATATACAGGATGTAATCGACCAATACGTTCACCAAGTAAGTTATCTTCTTTTGATGCTTCTTGTAACATATAGATAGGACCAACTAACCATGAGTTAATTTGACCTAATGCACCAAAGAACAAACAAATTGCCATTACTGGTAATAACCAAGGCATGTGTAGCTCTTTAGCAGCAGCTTCCATCGCTTGCATTACACCGGCAACAATATCAGTATCAGCAGCAGGTAATAAGGTATTAATTGCCCAAGTACCAATCATATAGATACCAACGATAACAACTGCAGATACCGCCATCGCTTTAGGGAAGTCACGTTGTGGATCACGAGTACGACCAGCGATCATTGGTGCAACTTCTAGCCCAGCAAAAGCAAACATCATGCTTGATAAAAATACAATAGTATCCCAGCTACTTAAATCCGGAATCCAATCACTAACATGGCTATAATCAGTTGCCATTGGATGACCAGTCATTAACCATACAATAGCTAATAACACGATAATAGCAGCAGGAATAAATACACCTAACCATGCACTAACACTGTTAATGATTTTAGTCCATTTCATGCCTTTGATATTCATTAACGTTAAGATCCAGAATACTGCCATGGAGCCAACACCAATAAATACCTGATTCTGAGCAAGTTCAGGGCTAAACATATAACCAATTGCAGTAAAACCAAACTGCAACATTAATGGGAAGAAAAGCACACATGAAAACAGGAAGCAAACAACCACTATCCAACCGACACGTTTACCAAATGCTTCTTTTACCCATACAAAGATCCCACCATCTTTTGGCCAGCCTGTTGAAAGCTCACCACAAACCATGGCTAATGGAAAAAACAAACAAAATGCAGCAAGTAGCCAAAGCACCATTGCTGACGCTCCGTAAGGAGCAACATTAGGAATTTGACGTAAACTCAATATTGCAATGACATTCATAAACACAATGTCTTTAATACCAAGTAAACTTGAATCTTTAGAATCACTCATAATAACCTCACATAATAACAACTGGGGCAGTTATTGCCCCAGCCAGTTCATGATTAATACACGTCGTATCCAACCATATCCTCGTAAGTGTCTTCACGGCGAATCAATCGATCTTTGCCTTCTTTATCAATCATAACAACAGCAGTACGTGGGCGGTTGTTATAAACGGTTTGGCTTTCGATGGTATAAGCACCGGCATCAAGGAAAGCAATGATATCGCCAATTTGTGTGCCTTTAGGTAATAAGAATTCTTCACCTTTAACACCCACATGGAAATAGTCACCACCGTCACATAATGGACCCGCTAATTTAATGTACTCATCATGTTGCTCAGTGATTCTTGATGCATCATAAACATAGAAGAACCAATCAAAGTGTTGACTGTCAGATAATACGCTGTAACCCGCATCAACAAATTTCCATTCAACATGTTCTTCAATGTTACCGTCTAAATCGTAGTTAGTTTTACGTTTTTCACAAGCAACTTCAGTTAAAAGCACACCAGCTGAACCGGTTACTTTACGACCTGGTTCGATACAAATTTCAACGTCAGTACGCCATTTATGTACTTCACTGATTACCGCATCGGCGAAATCTTGTGCAGTAATACCAGCATACATATTGTCTTCTAATGGATTACCATTTTCTTCGTCATATTTATATGGAACAGGAATACCACCACCAACGTTGATTAAATCAAATTTAATGCCAAGAACTTCTTCTAAACGGCGTGATTCATCAACTAATACTTTAGTCGCTTTTGCAAAAGGTTCTGCTTCTGGTACTTGATCCCCTACGTGCATATGTAAACCACGTAAATGAACATAAGGCATTTCAAGAATACGACGGCAAGTCTCTTCAGCTTGTTCTAAGTCGATACCAGATTTAGCGTGATAAGCGGTCACTAATTCTGCGTGAGTTGCTGATGGTACATTTGGTTCAACACGCACACAAACATTTGCAACTTTTTTCAAACGTCGAGAAATCTCATCAATAATATCAAGCTCATATAGGCTATCTACGTTGATGATGTAAAGATCGTTTTGGATAGCAAATTCTAAATCAACCGGTTTTTTAACCACACCGTTGAAAACAATTTGGCTACCTGGGAAACCGATTTCTAAACATTTACGAACTTCAAACATTGAGTTAGCTTCTGCATAGATACCCGCATCTTTAATCGCTTTAAGCACACCCATTACTGAACATGTTTTTGACGCATAGAAAATCTTAGTATTTGGATGAGCTTTAAACGAATCTTTGATCTCCTGAATATTACGGTCAATTTCTTTTTCAGAAAATACGTAAAAAGGTGTTGGATATTTCTTTGCTAATTCTTCCAAATTCACACCATCAAAACAAAGTTTGCCGCCTTGAGCACTGAAACGACGATCTTTAGTTATAAGATCTGTGCGTATTTTGTTATAATTTGACATAATTGTGTCGGACATATGACCTCCAGTTAATTAGTACATAAAAAAGGTAAGTAAAAAGATTACTCACTTACAATGCAATCAACGTGCCAACTTAAAAAAACACAAACAATCAATTGTTTAACAGAATAATTACAAATTTAATATTAGTCATTTAGTAAAAAATATGTTTTTATGACAAAAATTTGTCACTTTTTTTAGTAATAATTGAAAGATATTTAAATTAACGCTCGCTATACTTAGTAAGAATCCAACTTTTAAAAGGTTTTAGTATCATGATAATTGATCCTGAATTATTACAAGCATTGGAAATATTTAAACATTTTTTTGATCTAATACATCAGCCTATGGCTATTATTGACAAAGAAGGTAAATATATTTACTACAATCAGGAAAGTGCAGAACTTGATGGCTATCCAATGGAACAAGCCATAGGTAAACCAATGCTTAAAGTTTACCCTAATTTGAAAAAAGAAGATAGTACTATGCTACAAGCTTTACATGGTAAAGAATATCAAGATACCTATCAAACCTATTATAATCATGTGGGCAAATTAGTTGATTATCAACATACAACGGTTCCTCTTTATAATCACAAAAAAGAAATTATTGGCGCGGTTGAAATTGGTCGTAATTTATCTAATGTTAGACAACTGCAAGATCAGGTATTCAGTCTTAATAGAAAATTATATCAAAATAAAGAACAGCCATTACCAGAAATCGTTTTTGCTTCAAAAAAAATGCAGCAGGTGATAGACCAAACTAATATTTTAGGTAGTAATGATGTGCCAGTATTGATTGTTGGCGAAACCGGCACAGGGAAAGAGCTATTTGCTAGATTAATTCACCAAACTAGCCAACGCCGTGATAAAGCGTTTATTTCACTTAACTGTAGCGCTTTGCCTACAACATTGATTGAAAGTACTTTATTCGGGACTGTCAAAGGAGCGTTTACTGGAGCTGAAAATCGCCAAGGTTATCTTGAACTTGCTAATGGTGGTACGTTATTTCTTGATGAACTTAACGCGATGCCACTTGAAATGCAAAGCAAACTGTTACGATTCTTACAAGAAAAAACCTATTGGCCACTAGGCGGGAATAAAGAGCAACATGCTGATGTTCGAATTGTTGCAGCTATGAATGAATCACCGGCTGATTTATTAAAAACAGGCAAAATGCGTAGTGATCTATTTTATCGATTAAATGTCGGATTAATTAAACTGCCAGCACTACGCGAAAGACAAGAAGATATTCCTGTATTGGCAAGATACTTTATTGATAAACATAAAACTGATGTAAGTGTTGTGATTACTGGTATTAGTGAACATGCATTACAGCAACTTATGTCAGCGCCTTGGCCGGGTAATGTGCGAATGCTAGAAAACGCTATTGTCCGTAGTATGGTATTACAAAATGAGCCAGGAGAATTGCAGCAGATTATTCTGGATGAAGAATTATTTGACCTTCATAGCCCTTATCCACAAGATGAAGCCAAGCTTGAAAAACCGACTACCAGCGAAATAACTGGTAATCTTACCGAACAAGTCGAAAATTATGAAAAGCAACTTATTATTGATGCATTAAATCAGGCCAATGGGAAAATTATTACAGCGGCAAAATTACTCGATGTTTCGCGAACCACCTTACAATATAAAGTTAAGAAATATGATATACATATGGGGGTAATTGATAATTAATCAAAGGCTTGCGCGCAAGCAAATGCACTGCTCCAAGCCCATTGGAAATTATAACCACCTAGCCAACCAGCTACATCAACAACTTCACCAATAAAATAGAGATTGAGGTGATTTTTCGCCTCCATAGTCTTTGACGATAAAGCATCACAGCTCACACCACCCAAAGTTACCTCAGCTGTACGATAGCCTTCCGTTCCATTCGGTGTAACCATCCACCTAGTTAATGTTTGGTAAAGCACTTGCTGTTGAGTAGGCGTTAATTGCTTAACGGTTAAATCGACTATCAAATTTAATTGCATCAAAGCTTCAATTAACCGCTTCGGTAATATTTGCGCCAAACAATTTTTAATGCTTTGATTGCGATTATTTTCTAACAAGAGTTGAAAATCACCTTCAAAGCTTACGTCTGGTAACAAATTAATGGTAATGGCTTCACCTGCTTGCCAATAACTAGAGATTTGTAAAATCGCTGGTCCAGATAATCCTCGATGAGTAAATAGCAAATTCTCTTTAAAAGATATTCGTTCATTAGATACTTCAACCGGCACGGCAATGCCCGACAAAGTGGATAATACTTCTAGCAAAGGTTTATGTAAGGTAAATGGCACCAACCCTGCTTTTACGGGCACAACAGGAATCGAAAATTTTTCGGCAATTTTATATCCGATAGCGGTCATACCTAGTGCTGGCATAGATTGCCCACCAGTTGCTACAATTAATTTATCAGTATGAACAAAACCTTGTGAAGTCGATAGTTTAAATCCTTGCTGCTCAGCCTCAACATCTTCAAGCTGAGTGTTTAACATGAATTTAACTTGCCCCTTTTGGCACTCTTGGGCAAGCATATCAACAATATCTTGTGCTGAATTATCACAAAATAACTGTCCGTGATCTTTTTCATGATAGGCAATATTGTATTGATTAACCAGTTGAATAAAATCCCATTGAGTAAAGCGCTTTAATGCAGACTTACAAAAATGACGATTTTCTGAAATATAATGGGTTGATTCTACGTTAAGGTTGGTAAAATTACATTTACCACCACCAGACATTAAAATTTTGCGTCCTAATTTTTTACCATTATCAATAACAGTTACATCATAACCTTTTTGTCCTAATAATCCGGCACAAAAAAGCCCAGCAGCACCCGCACCAATAATTGTAATTTTATTTCGCATATAAGACCTATTACCCATAATAAAGATTATCTATTATATAAGAGTAGCGATTCTAACTCACTCATTCTTGAAAAAATGTGTAAAAATCGCCAATTTTGATGCTCAAAAACCCCGTTCCTCAACTTTTTTTTAATCAAATATTAATTATTATTATGAGAAAAAAACCAATTTCTGAAACTTTTGTCTCTATTAAATTTTAATTATAGTATAAACAAATAGTTAATATGAGATATTAGCTTCATTAATAAATATAGACTGAGTTATTAAAAGATTGACTTATAAGTAATATTTATTTGACCAAAAACCTATTTTTAATTACCTTCACACCTATTATGGGATTAATGCCTATATCTTCTCAAAAAATAATAACGATGAATTAGAGGCAATGATATGTTATATAACCAGCATCATGAGAAAGATAACTGCGGATTTGGTTTAATCGCTCATATAGAAGGGCAACCAAGTCACAAAGTGGTGCGTACTGCAATCCACGGACTTGCTCGAATGCAACACCGTGGTGCCATTTTATCCGATGGTAAAACGGGCGATGGCTGCGGGCTTTTAATGCAAAAACCAGATCGATTTTTTAGAGTTGTCGCAGAAGATGCCGGATGGCGTTTGGCAACAAACTATGCTGTAGGCATGCTATTTTTAAGCCAAGATGAAGCCGAAGCCCAAGCAAGCCGTGATATTGTAGAAGAAGAGCTAGCCGAAGAAACTCTATCTATTTTAGGTTGGCGTGAAGTACCAATTGATAAAAGCGTTCTGGGTGAAATTGCCCTGTCATCACTGCCAAGAATCGAACAAGTTTTTGTTAATGCCCCTGCTGGATGGACAAAAATTGATTTGGAGCGTCGTTTGTATATGGTACGACGCCGCATAGAAAAACGTGTGCAAGATGATACGTTTTACGTATGTAGTTTTTCAAATCAGGTCAATATCTATAAAGGCTTATGTATGCCTAAAGATTTACCTAGATTCTATTTAGATTTGGCTGATATTCGTATGGAAACAGCAATTTGTTTATTCCATCAGCGTTTTTCAACCAATACCGTACCGCGTTGGCCACTTGCTCAACCATTTAGACATTTAGCCCACAATGGTGAAATTAATACTATCGAGGGTAATCGGCAATGGGCTAAAGCGCGATCTTACAAATTCAAAACGCCACTTATACCCGATTTACAAGATGCCGCGCCGTTTGTTAATGTTACAGGCTCGGATTCAAGCTCGCTAGATAATATGCTTGAATTATTCTTAGTAGGCGGTATGGATATTGTTCGTGCTATGCGTTTACTTGTGCCTCCTGCATGGCAAAACAATCCGGATATGAATGAAGATCTCCGTGCTTTTTTTGATTTCAACTCTATGCATATGGAACCGTGGGACGGCCCTGCAGGTATCGTTATGTCCGATGGACGTTATGCCGCTTGTAACTTAGATCGTAATGGCCTTCGCCCTGCACGTTATGTGATTACCACTGACAAACTAATTACTTGTGCATCCGAAATTGGTATTTGGGATTATCAACCAGATGAAGTAGTGACCAAAGGACGTGTTGGTCCCGGTGAATTACTAGTGATTGATACTGAAGAAGGTCGCATTTTACAATCGTCAGAAACGGATAACGATTTACAAAAACGTCATCCGTACAAAGAATGGATGGCTAAGAATGTAAAACGGCTGATTCCATTTGAAGATCTTCCTGATGATGATATCGGCTCTCGTGATTATGACGATACTTTACTAGCTACTTACCAAAAACAATTTGGTTATAGCAGTGAAGAACTTGACCAGTGTATTCGAGTCTTAGGTGAAAATGGTCAAGAAGCAACAGGTTCTATGGGCGATGATACGCCATTTGCGGTATTATCAAGTCGTCCTCGCTTAATTTATGATTACTTCCGACAAAAATTTGCTCAGGTAACTAACCCACCTATCGACCCATTGCGTGAAGCACACGTGATGTCACTATCAACGAGCATTGGTCGTGAAATGAATGTGTTTGCTGAAGCTGAAGGTCAAGCTCATCGAGTTGCTTTTAAATACCCGGTATTAGTTCATTCGGATTTTAAACAATTAACGACCTTAGAATCACGCTACTACAAATCTGAAACGCTTGACATCACTTATGAAATTGATGGTAGCTTACGTGATGCAATTGAACAATTATGTGGTGATGCCGAAGCAAAAGTACGTGAAGGAACTGTACTACTAATCCTATCAGATAAAAATATAGCGCCAGATCGCTTACCTATTCCAGCCCCAATGGCTGTTGGCGCAGTGCAACAACGTTTAGTTGAAAAAAATCTACGCTGTGATGCCAATATCATTGTTGAAACCGCAAGCTGTCGAGATCCGCATCAGTTTGCAGTCTTGCTAGGGTTTGGCGCAACTGCAATCTATCCATACTTAGCTTATGAAACTTTAGCGCAAATGGTCGATAATGGTACGATGAATAAATCTTACCGTGAAGCGATTATTAATTACCGTAATGGTATTAATAAAGGCTTATATAAGATTATGTCAAAAATGGGGATTTCAACAGTCGCTTCTTACCGTTGCTCTAAACTATTTGAAGCAGTTGGTCTCCATGAAGAAGTCGTTGAGCTATGCTTCCAAGGTGTAACTAGCCGTATCAGTGGTGCCAATTTTGAGGACTTTGCTCAAGATCAGTTTAATTTATCTAAAAAAGCATGGTTACGACGTAAACCATTAGAACAAGGTGGATTACTCAAATTTGTTTATGGTGGTGAATACCACGCTTATAATCCAGATGTGGTGCAATCACTACAAAAAGCAGTTAATGAAGGTAATTATGAAGATTATCAACGTTATGCGGATATTGTAAATAATCGACCACCAGCAACTCTACGAGATTTATTAAAACTAAATCCTCCTGAAAACGCGGCTATTTCGCTTGATGAAGTTGAACCAGAATCATCATTGTTTAAACGCTTTGACTCCGCTGCCATGTCAATCGGTGCCTTAAGCCCAGAGGCGCATGAATCATTAGCTGAAGCAATGAATACATTAGGTGGTTTTTCTAATTCTGGTGAGGGTGGAGAAGATCCCGCTCGTTACAACACGATAAAAGTATCACGTATCAAACAAGTGGCTTCTGGTCGATTTGGTGTTACACCAGGCTACTTAATGAGTGCCGATGTTATTCAAATCAAAGTAGCCCAAGGCGCAAAACCAGGTGAGGGAGGACAATTACCTGGTGATAAAGTCACCCCTTATATTGCAAAATTACGTTTTTCTGTGCCGGGAGTGACATTAATTTCACCTCCACCACACCACGATATTTATTCAATTGAAGATTTAGCTCAATTGATTTTTGACTTGAAACAGATTAATCCAACTGCAATGATTTCGGTTAAATTAGTCTCTGAACCGGGAGTAGGCACTATCGCAACAGGGGTTGCTAAAGCATATGCAGATTTAATCACCATTTCAGGTTATGACGGTGGTACTGGTGCCAGCCCATTAACATCAGTTAAATATGCGGGTTCCCCTTGGGAGCTTGGCTTGGTTGAAACCCAGCAATCATTAGTTGCTAATGGGTTACGTCATAAAATTCGTTTGCAAGTTGATGGTGGATTAAAAACGGGGGCAGATATTGTAAAAGCTGCAATTCTAGGCGCTGAAAGTTTTGGTTTTGGTACTGGGCCAATGGTTGCATTGGGTTGTAAATACCTCCGTATTTGTCACCTAAATAACTGTGCAACCGGCGTGGCCACTCAAGACGAAAAATTACGTAGCGAACATTATCATGGATTGCCAGAAAAAGCGATGAACTACTTCCGTTTTCTTGCGCGTAATACTCGAGAAGTTATGGCTGAACTTGGTGTTAGACAAATTGTTGATTTAATTGGTCGTACTGATCTGCTTATTGAACTAGATGGTATTACTGCAAAACAGCAAAAACTGGATTTATCAAGTTTACTTAAAACAGCATCACCTATTGAAGGCAAACCAGTTCATTGTATTGAAGATAACAAACCATTTGATAAAGGTGTGCTTAATAAAGAGATCATAACTCAAGCACAAGATGCGGTTGATAATCGTCAAACTAAAAGTTTCTACTTTGACATTCAAAATACAGATCGCTCTGTTGGTACCACTTTATCCGGTTATATTGCTAAAAAATATGGCGATCAAGGCTTGGTTACCTCCCCTATTTCATTGAACTTCAATGGTACTGCAGGTCAAAGTTTTGGCGTTTGGAATGCTGGTGGTGTGGATTTAACCCTTACAGGGGATGCTAATGACTATGTTGGTAAAGGCATGGCTGGAGGTCGCATTGTCATTCGTCCACCACAAGGTTCTGCATTTTTGAGCCATGAAGCAACCATTGCTGGTAATACCTGTTTATATGGCGCAACTGGCGGTAAATTATTTGCTGCTGGTCGAGCGGGTGAGCGTTTTGCTGTGCGTAACTCTGGAGCCATAAGTGTCGTTGAAGGCATTGGTGATAATGGCTGCGAATATATGACGGGCGGAATTGTCTGTGTTTTAGGAAAAACTGGCGTAAACTTCGGTGCTGGTATGACTGGTGGTTTTGCTTATATTTTAGATACCGATGGTGATTTGCATAAGCGTATTAATAAAGAGTTGGTTGAAATGTTAAATGTGGCTGACTACTCGATTCATGAAGAACATTTACGTGGTTTAATCATGGAACACGCACAGCTTACTCACTCATCTTGGGCAGAAGAGATATTAGCTAATTGGGAAGATTTTGCGAAACAATTTGTTTTAGTTAAACCAAAATCTAGTGATGTTAAAGCGTTATTAGGTCACCGTAGTCGCTCTTCAGCAGAGCTACGTGTGCAAGCACAGTAAGGAGAAAACACGATATGAGTCAAAATGTTTATCAGTTTATCGATTTACAACGTGTTGATCCGCCTAAAAAATCGCTAAACGTCCGTAAAATTGAGTTTGTTGAAATTTATGAAGGCTTTTCAGCCTCGCAATCTCAAGCACAAGCAGATCGTTGTCTGGCTTGTGGTAATCCTTATTGTGAATGGCGCTGTCCAGTACATAACTATATTCCTAATTGGTTAAAATTAATTAATGAAGGGAAGATTTTAGAGGCGGTTGAGCTATCTCACCAAACCAATAGTCTACCAGAGGTGTGTGGACGAGTTTGTCCGCAAGATCGTCTTTGTGAAGGTTCCTGTACTTTAAATGCTGAATTTGGAGCCGTAACGATTGGCAGTATTGAACGTTATATTACTGATGAAGCCTTTAAAATGGGATGGAAACCAAATCTATCTAACGTTGAAAAAACTGGACTAAGAGTCGCAATTATTGGTGCAGGCCCTGCTGGATTAGCTTGCGCTGATGTCTTAGTACGTAATGGTGTTACACCAGTTGTTTTTGATCGTCATCCGGAAATTGGGGGCCTATTAACTTTTGGTATTCCTGCTTTCAAATTAGATAAAGAAGTCTTAATTCACCGCAGACATGTCTTTACCGAAATGGGAATTGAGTTTCGCCTTAATACTGAAGTGGGTAAAACTGTACAATTAGCCGATCTCATCAATGAATTTGATGCAGTTTTTGTTGGTACTGGTACTTATCAATCAATGCGTGCAGGCCTAGAAAATGAAGATGCCGATGGTGTTTATGATGCCCTACCATTTTTAATTGCTAATACCAAACATATTATGCAACACCAACAAACTGATGATGCGCCTTATGTCGATATGAAAAATAAACGCGTCGTGGTATTAGGTGGTGGTGATACAGCAATGGATTGCGTTCGAACGTCTATACGTCAAGGTGCAACTGAAGTGACTTGCGCCTATCGCCGTGATGAAGCTAATATGCCAGGTTCTAAACGCGAGGTTAAAAATGCTAAAGAAGAAGGCGCACAATTTCAATTCAATGTACAACCTCTGAGCATCGAAATCAATGATGCCGGTCATGTTACTGGTGTAAAAATGGTAAGAACGGAGCTTGGCGAACCTGATGCAAAAGGTCGTCGTTCTCCGGTGATAATTCAAGGATCGGAATTTGTACTTCCGGCAGATGCAGTTGTAATGGCATTTGGCTTTAAACCTCATTCTATGCCGTGGTTAGCCGAACATGGTGTTGATTTTGATGATAGAGGGCGCATAATCGCACCACAAAGCAAAGGTTACCAAACCAGCCATCCAAAAATCTTTGCTGGCGGTGATGCGGTAAGAGGATCGGATTTAGTGGTGACTGCCATTAGCGAAGGTCGCAAAGGGGCAGAAGGGATTTTAGATTACTTAGAAGTATAAAGTGATTAACTAAGTAAACCTTATTTCCATTCCCTACTGAGTGGGAGTAAGGCTTATTACTTAATATTTATTGATCTGCCTAAACCATAACGTTTATTGATTACAACCTAAATATCGTCATTTATCGAGTTGAAATCGCCAATGCATATTCACTTTGATAATTGGCATTAATGACTATTAGCTGATAACATGAAATTGTATCAGCTAATAACCTTTAATTATTGTATTATTTGGTTATAAATAGACAATCTGAGAACCATTTTCAGGATTTTTAGTCGCCTCAGCAAACCCTTCTAAGAAAAAGGCTAGATGATCAGCTTCATCCCCTAAAAGGCGCCCTTTGACTTTATTCCAAGTTAATAACACGATAGCTGCTTGTGGTTCACAACAAATTAACATCGGTTGTTCAAGTTCTTCATTCCAATAAAACTCACCGCCGTATAATTTTTGGGCTGTCAGTAATAAGTAACAACCATACTCTTGAGCAATCATATTAAGCTGTTCTTCAGGGATACTAAAATTTTTCTCAGCTAATTCACCAATAATAATTTCAACAACAGCAATACTTTTTTCGGAATAATCGAGCTGGTTAATACTCCACGTTGGGCTATGTAAAATGGCATTTTGTGCCCATGCTTCGATTTCTTGATATAATTCATTTTTTTGTTCAGTCATTTTGATTTACTTCGCTAGATAATTGTTCAGATTGTTTGACAATTTGCCATGCATCTTCCATTTCTTCAAGTGTTGCATCAATTAAATTGTGATTTTTTTGTTTAAGTAATAATTCTACCAGCTTAAAACGCCTTATAAACTTGTTATTGGCATTTTGTAAACATAACTCAGATTTAACTTTTAAATGTCTGGCTAAGTTAACGGTGGCAAAAAATAAGTCGCCAAGCTCTTCTTCAATTTTGGATTGATCTTGTGCGGTTTTATTCAATTCCTCTTCCACTTCGCTAAGCTCTTCTTTAACTTTATCAATAACAGGTTTTAACTCTACCCAATCAAATCCAACTGATGCACAGCGTTTTTGTATTTTTTCAGCTTTCATTAATGCTGGAATGGCGGTGGGAATATCATCTAATAGTGAATATTGTGCTCGTTTATCACGTTCTTGTTGCTTAAGTTGTTCCCAATTTGGCTTAACAGTAGTATCATTTGAAAAGACATGGGGATGACGACTAATCAGCTTATCAGCAACAGAGAGGCAGATATCATCAAAATTAAATAAACCTTGTTCATTTGCTAAGTCAGCATAAAAAACAATCTGAAACAGTAGATCACCCAGTTCATTTTTAAGTTCAGCCATATCTTTTTTTTCTATGGCATCTAAGACTTCATAAGTTTCTTCTAGAGTATATGATTTTAATGATTCAAAAGTTTGCTTACTGTCCCATTCGCAACCTTTAATTGGATTACGTAATTGTTTAGTAATAGCTTGTAAACGTTCTAATTGGTTCACGATATTTCTCACAAAGTAGTAATTGTTAAATAACATTGTATCAAAACAAAATAGTAATGTTTTAATAACTAAATAGTAAGCATCCAAAATTTAATAAAAATATTTCCATTTAAAAACAATGAATAAAAATTTAAAAACAACAAAATCACACAGATTTACACTCAAAATGCACAATTAAGTATATAATACATTTAATTTCAACTAAAAAAACACTAAAAATATGAATAAACTACGAGAACTTACATTTAGAGGTATTATTCTTGGTGCACTGATAACAATGATTTTTACTGCATCAAATGTTTATCTGGGCTTAAAGGTCGGTTTAACTTTTTCATCTGCAATTCCTGCAGCTGTAATTTCTATGGCGATTTTGCGGTTTTTCCCTAATTCAACCATTTTAGAAAATAATATGGTTCAAACGCAAGCTTCTGCTGCAGGGACATTATCTTCAATCATTTTTGTTATTCCGGGCTTATTAATGATGGGATACTGGCATGATTTCCCATTTTGGTTAACCTTTGCTGTATGTTTGGCTGGTGGTATGTTAGGTGTGTTATTTTCTATACCGCTTCGACATGTCATGGTAGTAAAAAGCGATTTACCTTACCCTGAGGGTGTTGCTGCTGCCGAAATATTAAAGGCTGGGTCAAAGGCAGAAGGAAATGACGCTAATGGTGGATTAAAAGATATTTTATTCGGTGGCGTAATTGCTTCTTTAGTCAGTTTATTTACTAATGGATTTAAACTGCTATCTGGAAATACAGCTTATTGGTTCACAGCAGGCAAAGCAATATTTCAAATACCCTTAGGGTTTTCTTTAGCGTTATTAAGTGCTGGCTATCTAATTGGTATTATTTCAGGTATTGCAATACTACTTGGGACTATTATTGCTTGGGTATTTGGCATACCGATTTTAACAGTTATCAACGGTTATGATTCAAGTTTACCTTTATCTCAAGTTGCCATGCAAATTTGGGACAACGATATCCGTTTTATTGGTGCAGGAACGATTGCTATTTCAGCTGTTTGGACTTTGCTTTCTTTAATAAAACCAGTTATTGAAGGAGTGAAAATTTCTTTTAAAACTCTACGTTCAGATGTGTCAATAAAAGACACAACAGAACGCGATCTATCCCCTAAATGGATTTTTTCTATTATGGGGATGATGTTAGTCATTTTAATCGTGACTTTTTACTCATTTATAGCTGATAGTGGCTTATCTACAGGCATAGCTTGGTCATTAGTTGCATGTGCGGTATTGTTTTCTTTTATTATGGGTTTTTTAGTTGCTGCAGCTTGTGGATATATGGCTGGTTTAGTCGGATCATCAGCAAGTCCTATGTCTGGTATTGCAATAGTTGCAGTTATTGCTGTTTCACTTATTTTATTAGGACTAGGTGAAATTAATGGCATGTTATCAACGATTGAAGGATCGAATTTTGCAACAGCATTAGCATTATTTACGACAAGTACTGTTTTAGCAATAGCATGTATATCAAATGATAATTTGCAAGATTTAAAAACAGGTTATCTAGTCAATGCAACACCATGGAAGCAACAAGTTGCTTTATTAATTGGTTGCTTTGTGGGTGCTTTAGTTATAGCTCCTATTCTAGAAACCTTATATCACGCTTACGGATTTACAGGTGCTGTTCCTCGCAGTGATATGGATCTTTCTCAAGTTTTAGCTGCTCCTCAAGCATCTTTAATGACAACTATTGCACAAGGTATTTTTTCGCATAAACTTGATTGGACAATGATTTTTATTGGCCTAGTTTTAGGGGGAATAATTATCATCACTGATTTAATTTTTGCTAAAAATAACTCAAAATTTAGATTACCAGCTCTTGCTGTCGGATTAGGCATTTATTTACCACCAAGTGTCACTACACCGATTTTTGTTGGCACATTACTATCTTGGATTATAAAACGTTATACTTATGCTAACTCAAAGAAAAATAATGTTGATCCAGAAATACAATTTAAAAAAGTGGATAGCAAAGCAGCATTAATTGCATCGGGCTTAATAGTTGGTGAAAGTTTAATTGGCGTTATATTAGCGGTAGTAATTGTGATAAGTATTACTAATGGAGGAAGTGATGCCCCATTGGCAATATTTAAAAACTTAGGTGATTTACCACAATACCTAGGATTATTGGTATTTATCCTTATCTGTTGGCTTTTTATTCGCAGAGCTTTGTCGGCAATAAAAAGTAAAATTTAAGTGATATTAATATTTAGGCAATGATTACATTAATTATTAAATATGATTTTTATTCAACATATTAATAAATAATCTTATTTTATCATTTTCCGCATTGTTTACCGTATCAATCATAAATATTCGATTCAAATGCAATGCGGATAAATCACCAGTAAAACGTATTGCATAAAGTTCTTTTTTTGTTAGCATAGCTTTTTTTTAGAGTAATAGATGGCAATATTATGATTGTTTTTGATTCTATCCAAATTCGTCGTGGTGTTAATCTGCTTTTAGATAACGCTTCAGCAACAATTAATCCTAAACAAAAAGTTGGATTAGTAGGTAAAAATGGTTGTGGTAAATCCACCCTTTTTTCATTAATTAAAGGCGAAATTCACTCTGATGCTGGAAGTGTATCAATACCTACACAATGGCAGCTTGCTTGGGTTAATCAAGAAACACCTGCTTTAGATGTTCCAGCTATTGAATACGCTATTGATGGGGATCGAGAATATCGCCAATTAGAACAAAAACTAACGATTGCTAATCAAGAAAATAATGGTGAGCAAATTGCGATCATTCACGAACAACTCGATACCATTGATGCTTGGACAATACGGGCAAGAGCCGCAACACTATTACATGGTTTAGGATTTTCTAACGAACAACTCAATTTACCGGTTAAATCCTACTCCGGTGGTTGGCGGATGAGACTAAATTTGGCGCAAGCGTTAATGTGCCGTTCTGATTTACTGCTGCTTGACGAACCAACTAACCACCTTGACTTAGATGCAGTGATTTGGCTTGAAAAATGGTTGAGTAATTATCAGGGAACGCTTATTTTAATCTCTCATGACCGAGACTTTTTAGATCCACTTGTTAATAAAATTATTCATATTGAACAAAAAAGTTTATTTGAATATACCGGAAACTATTCTTCATTTGAAAACCAACGTATAACTAAATTGGCACAACAACAATCATTATACGAAAGTCAGCAACAAAAAGTCGCCCATCTGCAAAGCTATATTGATCGCTTTAGAGCAAAAGCAACCAAAGCAAAACAGGCTCAAAGCCGAATTAAAATGTTAGAAAAAATGGAGCTTATTGCACCGGCACATGTGGATAATCCTTTCCATTTCAATTTTAAACCTTCTGAATTTTTACCAAGTCCATTATTGATGATGGATAAAGTGGTTGCTGGTTATGGAGATAAAATCGTCCTTGAAAAAATTAAATTAAATCTTGTTCCCGGTTCGAGAATTGGTTTATTAGGACGGAACGGAGCTGGTAAATCGACTTTAATTAAATTATTAGCGGGAGAATTACAACCTAAAGAAGGTCATATTAATTTAGCCAAAGGTGTTCAATTAGGCTATTTCGCTCAGCATCAGTTAGAGTATTTGCGTGGTGAAGAATCCTCACTTTGGCATTTAACTAAGCTTTCTGATCCTAAAATAACAGAACAAGAATTGCGTAATTACTTAGGTGGTTTTGATTTTCATGGCGATAAAGTCAATGAACCTGTAAAAACATTTTCAGGTGGTGAAAAAGCTCGATTAGTTTTAGCATTAATTGTTTGGCAAAAGCCAAACCTACTGTTACTTGATGAGCCAACTAACCATTTAGATTTAGATATGCGCCAAGCATTAACTGAAGCGCTTATTGACTTCGAAGGCGCATTAGTTGTTGTGTCGCATGATCGCCACTTACTACGTTCAACAACTGATGAGTTTTATTTAGTTCACGATCACAAAGTTGAACCATTTAATGGTGATCTCGATGATTATCAAAAATGGCTTGCCGACGAGCAGAAAGCGGAAAATCAGCCTGAACCAGATCAAGATACAGCTAAAAAAGATAGTGTCCAAAATATTTCTTCGCAAGAACGAAAAGAACAAAAACGCCGTGAAGCGGAATTAAGAGCGCAAATGCAGCCAATTAAAAAATTGTTGCAAAAAGAAGAGCAAAAACTTGAACAATTGAGTACCGCTCTTAAAGACATTGAATTGCAATTATCAGATCCGATTATTTATGAAAATGATAAAAAATCAGAATTAACTGAATTATTATTAAAACAGAGTCAACTAAAAAACCAGCAGGAACAAGTAGAAATGAATTGGCTGGATTTACAACAACAATTAGAAGATCTTAATTGTGAGCAGTGAAACGGCTTCTTAAATTTTATTGTTGTTAATTTGAAGTGCACTCAGAATAATCTTTAATATTAATCATTGCCGCTAGTTATTTTCCCTTTAATGGCTAATTTTGGATATTCCAATATAGGCTTCGCACCACCAATATATCCTTTCTTGGTCACTGTTTACTAAGAGTTATCTGATTAAAGAACAAACGATTTAAATGACAACAAAAATACCTCCTTAGAAGAGGAGGTATTATACTTTAGTAAAAAATGATAAAAACAGTTAAGCAAACCAGATTGTATCACTAAAAATGATTTATTAAATCTGTATAGGTAATTTACTCATCTAACACAAACATTCCTTCTGGATGAATTTTTAGATAAAATTCATCGCCTACTTTAGGTTTTAATAAAATAGAATTAACTTGTAAAAGTAAAATTTGATCATGCCAGTTAACTGAAATTTCATACTGAGCCCCCATGTATGCTACATTTTCGACACGACATTTTTGGCAATCTTCAGCGCGGTTTTCCATCAATTCAATAGCCTCTGGCCTAACACCAACAACGCATTGTGTTGATTTAGGTTTGATTTGATCTTGGCAATCGAGCTTATAACCAAAAATTGAAATATAACCATTGTCATAATGCGCAGGGAAAATATTAGCGTCCCCCATAAAATTAGCCATGAACCTTGAAGCAGGTCTGCGATATAAACGTTGTGGTGAATCAACTTGCATAATGATCCCCTTTTTCATAACCAGTACCCTATCCGATACAGCAAAAGCTTCGCTCTGATCATGAGTGACATAAAATGAAGTAATATTAAAACGTTGCTGTAGTTCTCGTATTTTCTCTCGCATACTGCGACGTAAATTGGCATCCAAGTTACTTAATGGTTCATCAAATAATAAAACTTTAGGCTTAAGTATCAACGCACGGGCTAAAGCAACACGTTGTTGTTGTCCACCCGAAATTTGGTCGACAAAACGATCGGCAAATCCTGCTAGATCAACTAATTCTAATGCTTCTTCTACCCTTTTTTTACGCTCCTCTTTAGGTACACCAATCATTTTCAATCCATAACCAATGTTTTCACCTATCGACATATGTGGAAAAAGTGCATAAGATTGAAACACCATACAAATATCTCGTTGCTGAATAGATAAATTAGTTACATCTTCACCATCAATAAATATTTGCCCTTCACTAGGCTTTTCAAGTCCTGCAAGTTGACGCAAAATTGTGGTTTTTCCACAGCCTGAAGGGCCTAGTAAGGTAATCATTTCACCTTTAGCAACAGATAAATTGAAATTTTCAATCACCGTGTTTTTACCAAATCGTTTAGTAATATTTCTTAGTTCAACATAATTCTCATTCGACATAATTCATTCCTACACAAAAGTTTTTTAATATTAAACTTTTAATTTAATTCAAAAAAATTATTAACCTTATAGATTCTATTTATATAATTAAACAATCCTAAGATTCAAGCATAACCAAAAGCTACTTACGTTCAATTAAACCTATAGTCCTTCTGAGACAAACTATTGGGTATTTTTAGCAGTTGAACGAGATGTTCTTGATTCACCAACTAAATAATCAAACAACAAAATAATTGACAGCATAACTACAATTAATATTGAGCCGTAGGCAATGGCAATACCGTATTCACCATCTTCAACTCTATTTAAAATATAGGCAGTTGCAACACGTGTATCGGGTGTAACCAAGAACACAATTGCGCTCACCGTAGTAATCGCTCGCACAAAGCTATAAACTAAAGCTGATAAAATCGCTGGGCGTAAAAGCGGAATTAAAATATAAAATATAGTTCTAAATGATCCAGCCTTTAAGCTTAATGAAGCTTCATCTAGAGATTTATCTAATTGCCCTAGCCCAGCTATTCCAGCCCGAATACCAACCGGTACATTACGCATAATCATCGAGATAATTACTATAGCAGCGGTACCTGTTAGATAAAAAGGGGCGGTATTAAAAGCTAAAATATAAGATACTCCAGCAACTGTTCCTGGCACAGCAAAGCAAAGCATTGTAGTAAACTCAATAATCTTTTTACCTTTAAAATGTTGTCTAACAACAACATAAGCGATTAATAAACCCAAAAAGGCTGTGATTGGCGCAGCAATACCTGCAAATAATAAGGTATCTAATAAAGATGGCCATGCGCCATCGCTAAATCCTTGTCCAAATAGATTAATGAAATTTGCCAATGTTAGGGTGTAATCAACGCCCCAATTAACCGTAAAGCTACCATAGAAGATACTTCCATAAAGCAATCCATTAAATAGTGTCCAAAATGCAAATAATCCCACAATGATCCATTTCAAACTAATTGGTAATGGCTGAACATCACCACGAGAAAATTTTCCTGAAACGGTAACGTAAGATCTTTTACCAATCCAAAGATACTGTACACAAAATATTGCTAAAGAGAATAGTAATAACACACTACCTAGGGTACTTGCTGAAGGATAATCTAACTGTGCCCCAGTAATATAAAAATAGATCTGTGTAGCAAGCACATCAAAATTACCACCTAAAACTAAAGGGTTACTAAAATCGGCAAGTGATTGTACAAAAACAATTAAAAATGAATTGGCTAATGCTGGTTTTATTAATGGCAGAAAAATAGAAAAAAATGTCTTATAGGGTGTTGCTCTTAGTGTATAAGAAGCTTCTTCCAATGAAGGATGAACTGTTTTGATTGCACCGTCTAAAATCATAAATGACATTGGAGCAAAAGCTAATACCTGTGCAAGCCAGATACCAGTAAAACCATACAACCAGTTAGTATCAGATAAACCTAAATAATTAGCAGCAAATTCAGTAACATAACCAGATCGCCCCATCATCAGCGTAACACCAAGCCCAACGACAAAAGGAGGGGTAACAATTGGTAATAGAGAAAAAATTCGACCTATAACCACCGAACGCTTAGCGATTCTAGCAGTATACAGCGCACAGATTAAACCAAAAAATGTTGCACTAATTCCAACAGCAATACCTAATAAAATAGAGTTAAAAATCACCCGAATAATATAAGATTTTGACAAAATATCGATGAATTGGAATGGTACAAACTTCTCTCCGTCAGTAAACATTGGCATAAAGATAGTAATAGTTGGGTATAAGATAAATATTAATATCAATATGATAATTGTTATCATTGATCCAATAACAAAGCAATCCCCACCCATCCACTCAAGGCGAGCAAATGCATGAGTCATTATCATCCCTAAGCCAATAAACAGAAATATTGTCGCATAGCCCATGCTGTGATTAAAAAACCATGAACTTGTTACGGTAAATACCATACAAAATAATGCATAAACAGCATCAAAATAATGACGAGGTAGCGCTGAACGATCAAGAGGCTTAATAGGTCTTACTAATAAAACTAATGGTAATACAAACCATACAATACTAATACCAATATTTGACCAACCATATGATTCTAATAATTCATCAGTAGTTGATTCAAACAATCCATAATCTAATCCATAGGATGGAAATAAAATAAAAGAAATAACAATAAAAGCTAACCAGAAAAAAACTGGATCACATTTACACATTTGCTGTTTTAATTGACTAGAAATACTATATGACATAAATTCACCACAACTAACATAGTGCAAAAATTTTATTATCTACACAAAAAGAAGTAATTAGTAATTACTAGCTGATATACACAGCTAGTAGTAGGTAATATTCCAGAAAAATAATGTTATTTTTCCATTTTGACGTCATTAACCCATTTGTTAATTAAATAAGTTCGCATTTTGGAATCACCATATTTATCAAAATCATACTTAATTAGGTTAAGATCATTTAATTTTAGTGCTAGTGGTGAGGACTCTGCTGTTATATTAGTTGGAATCTGATAGGATTTGGCTTTTTGCCAAGCAATTTCTTGTGCTTGCTTAGATAATACCCAATCAACAAATAACTTAGCATTATCTAAATTACGTGCTCCTTTAATAATACTTATACCTCCGATCTCATAACCAGTGCCTTCACAAGGTGAAATTAAATCTAATGGCGCTCCGTTTTCCTTTTCTAATGAATAGTCATGTAAAAAACCGATACCAATCATAGTTTCTCCTCTTGCAGCATTACGTGCCGGAGCTACTCCAGATTTAGTATATTGAGAAATATTACGATTAAGCGCTTTAAGATAATCAAAGGCTTTATCTTCACCCCATAGTTGAGTAAAAGTCGCTAGTGCTGTATAAGCTGTGCCAGAACTTTGTGGATCAGCAATTTGGATTTCACCTCGAAATTCAGGTTTAATCAGATCAGCCCAACATTTTGGTACTTCAACACCTAGCTGTTTTGCTCTGTTAGTATTTACACCAAATCCTAAAATACCAATATAAACGGCTGAAGAATAATTCCCTTTTATTTTAGCTGGATCACGGAATTCTGGTATGATTTGCTCTAAATTTGGTGATTGATATGCATACAATAATCCCATTTCACCGGCTTGAGAATGTGGGTCTAGCGTTCCACCATACCAAATATCTGATTGCGGATTTTCTTTTTCTGCTTCAATTTTTGCCAATGTACTACCACTACCATTACGAATAAGTGATGTTTTAACATTATATTTTTCGCCAAAAGCCTTAGCTTCTTCCTCACATAACGCGTTTGTACCACTACAATAAATAACCAATCGACCTTTGGCATTAGCAACCGATGCACTTCCAACAGCAATTCCCATCAACATTAATAATGTTAATATTTTTTTTTGCATAGTTAATTCCTTCCCTTAGATAATTAATATTTTCTTTTTCATTGAATAAAAAACTATAATTTTTATATGTTACATAAAATGCATAATTGATACTGTGATAACGATCTAATTTTTTTAGACAATTTATAATATTTACAACTATTTAATAAGAATGTTGTTTAAGACTTAAAGTTAAGTACATCATTATGAACTATCAAAATACTTGTTAGGAGAGATACTTAATGAGGTATGTAGTGATAGGATTGAACTTTTGAAGAAAAAAATATAAAAAAAGTATCCAATTTGTCGGTGATGAAAAAAATTCACCAACATTTTATATCGTACTTTTTATTGAAAGAATAGAACGTTGACGTTGACGTTGATATCAAAACAAGGCTATCTACGTCATTACGTTTAAGTAGTGAATAAAGAATAATAGTTGTTATTTTATAAGGCAGGTTAAAAAAAATCACAGAATAATTTCTGTGATTTTTCTTTTCATTGAATTAAAAATATTCAGATAAATTAGCTCTTTTCTACTTGGCTAAAATCAAGTTCAACCGGTGTTGAACGACCAAAAATTGATACAGATACTTTTAGGCGACTTTTTTCATAATCAACTTCTTCAACTACACCATTAAAGTCTGCAAACGGTCCTTCATTAACTCGAACAAGTTCACCTGGTTCAAATAGGGTTTTAGGACGTGGTTTATCACCAACTTGTTGTAAACGATTCATGATAGCGTCAACTTCACGCTGGCTGATTGGTGCTGGTCGATCTGATGTTCCACCGATGAATCCTAAAGTTCTTGGAACACTTTTAACTAGATGCCAAGTCGCATCGTTCATCATCATTTCAACTAAAACATAACCTGGGAAAAATTTACGTTCACTTTTACGGCGTTGACCGCTTTTCATTTCGACAACTTCTTCGGTTGGTACTAAAACTTCACCAAAAGAATCTTCCATATTATGTAATTTAATATATTCACGTAATGATTGTGCAACACGTGCTTCATAGCCAGAATAAGCTTGGATCACATACCAGCGTTTTTGTTGTGTTTCACTCATATTAACGCCCTATTAATGTTAAATAAAAGATGACTGAACGGAACAAAGAATCCATACCCCAAAGAGCTGTACCAACAATAATTGTAATAACAGCTATTAATAAAGTTGTTTGTACTGTTTCTTTACGAGTTGGCCATACAACTTTTCTTAACTCTTTTCGTGATTCTTGCAGAAATGTTATAAATGATTTTCCTTTATTGGTTGTAAATGCAATAAATAAGGTTAAAAGCGAAATGACAACAACCGCAATAATTCGAACAACTGTATTTGGTTGATATATATCATTAGGCGCAGAGAAATAAGAATTTCCCCAAACAATTAACGCAATTAATACTAGAACCAAAACCCATTTAAACTTGTCTAGAACTGTGCTTGTATCTTGACTCTCGTTACTTACTAGCATATAGAACCTATAATTATGTTATTTATAATATTATCCATTTTCCAAAATGCTCTTTCTTAATAAAAACATTTTGCTAAACAGACTAGATAAGAAAGGGCATCAAACGACACCCTTTCTAAATAGTGCTTGCTTAAATTATTTAATAACCTTAGCAACAACACCAGCACCAACAGTACGACCACCTTCACGGATAGCGAAACGTAAGCCGTCTGCCATTGCGATTGGGTGAATTA
>NZ_JAFNNC010000023.1:0-648 GCF_026537005.1 Gilliamella sp. B2785
CTTGATAATTTAGATAATCTCTTTGAGCAGATAGAGCAGACAACTAAAAGTCAGCGGGTTTCAAATTTTAATCTGATTAATGCCAATCCCCCTAAAAGCCCTATACCCAAGAAGTGTATCAAGCTAATTATGTTAATACTTGAATAGTATTGATAATGTCAATAGTAAAGCGAAGGTCGCAGTCACGCAGTGAACAAGCGAGCATTTGGCGTATTGACAACCCACCAAGTCCAATCCTTTAGAGCCAACAGAAAAGTACACATGGCGAGCCTTTCAACTTGGACGACTTTTAAAAATTTTTTATAATTCATCCGTTAATATCACTAAAACTACGTAAGGAGCGCGATATGTGGGACCAAAAAGAAAGAATTGATAGAATGGAACGACGCTTAAGAAATGAATTTAGACATGCCTTGGCGGTAAATTTAATTACACAAGAACAACATGACAACTATTTGCAGGAGCTTAATGAATTAACGTCTTATATTTATGAAAAATATAAAGATGACCCAAGTTTTTATCCAGATGATTGGGATAAAATTAATGACTATTATGAAAAAATCATTGGATTGGATTTTGTTCGTAGTCGGACAAAAGAGGGGTTAGAAGATGACTGGCTTATCGAGATGTAAATGATGAAAGTAGATA
>NZ_JAFNNC010000024.1:0-615 GCF_026537005.1 Gilliamella sp. B2785
ATTAAGTTTAATTCTAATGCGTACTCAAACTCATTTCTTGTTAATCTTTCAATACTGTAAACTCGTTCTTTTTGGTCCCGCATACCATCCTCCTTAAGTAGTTTTGGTGATATTACCGGCTGAATTATAACCAATTTTTAAAAGTCATCCAAGTGGAAAGGCTCGCCATGTGTACTTTTCCGGTGGCTCTAAAGGATTGGACTTAGTGGATTGTCAACACGCCAAATGCTCGCTTGTTCACTGCGTGACTGCGACCTTCGCTTTGCTATGTGCAGTTATTAGCAAGAAAACGATTAATAACATTTCGTATAAATTTGAAGTGGTAATCGAATTCAATATGTTACCAATTGAGGGGGAAATGATCATTCATGTTTGTAATCTCACTAATATGTAAAACATCAACTTTATTAATATGACTATTTATGCTCGAAAAGCCGATTAATATTGTCTGCTGTCATATTCACATCTCGATAAGCCAAATTAACTCTAAATCTTCTTTTGTATAATCCCTGACAAAATCTAATCCTACGATTTTTTCATAGTAGTTATTGATTTTACGCCAATCTTCAGCACGAAAAGTAAAACTATCTTTATATCTTTCATAAATATAAGACG
>NZ_JAFNNC010000025.1:0-614 GCF_026537005.1 Gilliamella sp. B2785
GTAAACTCGCTCTTTTTGGTCCCTCATACTGTTCTCCTTAGGCAGTTTTGGTGATATTAACGGCTGAATTATAACCAAATTTTTTTGGGGGTTGCATTGGTTTGTGCAAAATTCGAAGTACCTTGATTATCAACCCTCTGTATCTGCTTGAAAAGTTGATTAATATTATCTACTTTCATTATTTACATCTCAATAAGCCAACTGTCTTCCAACCCTTCTTTTATATAGCCTCTAACAAAATCTAAGGCTACAATTTTTTCATAGTAATTATTTATCTGATCCCAATCATCTGGATAAAAACTTGGGTCATCTTTATACTTTTCATAAATATATGATGTTAATTCATTGAGCTCCTGGAGATAGTTGTCATATTGTTCTTGTGTAATTAAGTTTAATTCTAATGCGTACTCAAACTCATTTCTTGTTAATCTTTCAATACTGTAAACTCGTTCTTTTTGGTCCCGCATACTATCCTCCTTAAGTAGTTTTGGTGATATTAACGGCTGAATTATAACCAAATTTTTTGGGAGGTTGCATTGGTTTGTGCAAAATTCGAAGTCCCTTGCTTATCAATCCACTGTATCTGCTTGAAAAGTTGATTAATATTATCTACT
>NZ_JAFNNC010000004.1:0-248033 GCF_026537005.1 Gilliamella sp. B2785
ACCAGCTAGAGATCGTCGCCTTGGTAAGCCTTTACCTCACCAACTAGCTAATCCCATATGGGTTCATCAAATGGCGCATGGCCCGTAGGTCCCATGCTTTGGTCTCTCAACGTTATGCGGTATTAGCAGTCGTTTCCAACTGTTGTCCCCCTCCATTCGGCAGATCCCCATACTTTACTCACCCGTCCGCCACTCGTCATCAAGTGCAAGCACTCATGTTACCGTTCGACTTGCATGTGTTAAGCCTGCCGCCAGCGTTCAATCTGAGCCATGATCAAACTCTTCAATTTAAAGTTTGATGCTCAATAACTGTCTCTGACATAATTCAAATGAATCTTCAGTGTCACTTATCAAGACTTAATTTTTGAGTCCGTAGACTTTTAATTTTTCGTCTCGCAAGTGCCCACACAGATTGTCTGTTTCTTCTTTTTAAAGAGCTGACAGCTTTAAGTTAACTTCGCGATTTCTTGCTTCAGTTTGCTGTCTCAAGGGCTGCGTATACTACGCTACACCTTTTTATTCGTCAAGATCTTTTTTTAAAAAATTTGATCTTGTTCACCAACTTCATTATCGCCTGCTTTCGCTGACGCCGTGTCAGTGGATGCGCATTATAGGCACTTCTTTTTTTTTGGCAAGTGAAAAATCACACTTAGAATTCCGTTTGTTTTTTATTTGTTCAGCGGCAATATTGATATACTCTAGATAAAGCAAAAATTGTTACTATAAAAATTCGAAAAATCAAAACGTTGCTTCAAGATACATATTGTTATATGTTTTGAACCATAAAAACACATAATTTCTATCAAGTATTCGTTTAACTATCATAAATATTAACGATTACCACCAATCAAATATTTTGCTTTATCTTTGAATACTAATTTAATGGTATACGCAACAAGAACACTTATAGTTAATGTACATATTAAAAAGCTAATAGCACCAAGTGATGCTAATTCACCATTATCTGTTTTGATAATGTATCCAAAAGGTGAGTTCAGTAACTGTGCTTCTAAAAGGATTACGATAATTTCATGAACAAAATAGATGGGAAAACTAACATTTGCCATAAAAGAAAAAAACTTAAATGTTTTACTTTCATTATTTTTATGGTTCAAGCTATCCAAAAAATAAAGTGCTAAAATAAATAAAATAATCTTTTGTAATGTATCGTAATAAAGTTTTTCAACACAAAGATGATCAACATAGCGATAAGCAAATGGAATAAAAAAGCATAAACAAAAAAAGAAAATCACCAAAACTAAATTATCTTTAACTAGTTTCATAATTTTTTCATAATTTTGCTTTATCATCATTCCCGTCAAATAAACAGGTCCATAATGCAATAAATTTAGCAATGGCTGAGTATAATCAGGCTTCGTGAACATAACTACCCAGAACATCGAAACTAACCCTACGATAATCAAACTTTTTTTTGACCATTTATATAATAAAGGGCTAATTGCGAAAATAATGATAATCATCGGCATAAACCATAATGGCAAAAGCTGGGTTCCGGTCAACATCATTTTAATGATTGAAGTACTCGAACTTGGTTCCGTTAGCGAAAATATAGGTAAACTGGATAGATATTGGTAATGAAAATATAGGAAACAAAATATCGATACAGAAATATATGGGCAAACTACTGTTTTAAACTTAGATAAATAATACGCTTTTACATTATATTTATAAGTTAAATGCTGAAATAAAAACCCCGCAATTAATACAAAAAATGTTGTGAAATTAAAAGCAAATAAATTTAAAAAAGAAAATAAATAACTATTAGCAATTAAATGGCTATTTTTAAATACACCTAAACAATGGCTAAAAACAATCATAATGATGGCTACGCCACGCAATACATGAATAGAATGAATTTTTTGGGGTTTGACTATTGTCATTTCAGTTATCAAAACATAACAAAGAAAATTTGCTATACATTAGCACAAAATTTCAAGATAAAAACTAGTATTATTTTAGAAAATGCACAAAATATTTCTTGACAAATTTCTGAAAAAATTACAAATATTTATCAAATATAAACACAATTAGTTGTCTAGCTTACTCGCAGCAAAAGAACATAAAGGAATGATTTCACGTTTTTCTTGCTTTAATGTTTTTATCACAAGTTCAAGTAACTTATCTGCTATTCCTTGTCCACGATAATTAGGATCTGTATAGGTATGATTGATGGTTGCTTTATCTTGCCCAATTCGAGTAAACGTCATTTCTGCTATTTCTTGATTATTGTCATTACACACATAGAAACGATCGTTATCTTGCTTATATTGTAATGTCATAAAATTCCTCAATTAGTATGATTTTCATCGAAATTAATTAAATAAGAAAAGAAAAATTTGTTGGAATTTATTAAAAAAATAGTTTTAAACTTATAAAGTGAATAATTGATAAACCAAAATCAAACCATAGTATATCAATTATCCACATCTTATTAGATTATCAATGGAGCAATATTTAGAATAAACGTTTCGCTGTATTGTAAAGATCCATATCAAATGGTCTTTTCATATTATTGATAGCATCAATGATATCATGATGAACCAATTTACCATTTTGAATTCCGACACAACGTCCAGCATGACCATCAATGAGTAATTCAACCGCATAAGCCCCCATACGTGAACCTAAAATTCGATCATAAGGTACAGGTGAACCACCGCGTTGTACATGGCCTAGGATAGTTGCTCGCGTTTCATGATGTACTGCTGCTTCAATATCTTTTGCTAATTGGTTTACATCACACATATGTTCAGTAACAGTGACAATTGCATGTTTTTTACCTTTAGCAAAACCTAATTTTATCTCTTCAATTAAGTCTTCTTTAGTATAAGAAACTTCAGGAATGATCATAAATTCACAACCGCCAGCTACTGAAGCACTTAATGTCAAATCACCACAATCTCGTCCCATAACCTCAATTACAGAAATTCGGTGATGTGAAGAACAAGTGTCTCTCAATCTATCTATAGATTCAACAACTGTACTTAATGCAGTAAAATAACCAATCGTGTAATCAGTTCCTCGGATATCATTATCAATGGTGCCAGGTAAACCAATACATGGAAAACCTTCTTCAGTTAATCGCATCGCACCCATATATGAACCATCACCACCGATAACCACTAAAGCATCAATTTGATGTTTCTTTAAATTAGCAATCCCTTTTTTTCTAATTTCTTGATCTTTAAATTCAGGAAATCGAGCTGATCCTAAAAATGTTCCACCTCGGGTAATGATATCTGAAACACTAGAACGATCTAACTTGACAATGCGATCTTCACAAAGACCCAAGTAACCATCATAGATACCGAAAACCTCTAAGCCTTCAGTTAACGCAGTTCTCACAACTCCACGAATAGCTGCATTCATCCCTGGCGCATCACCACCACTGGTTAAAATACCTATTTTTTTTATCATAAAAAATAACTCCAATTTATAAACCTTTGGCTATTATAAAGTCATAATAAATAACTAACAATATAAAGTTTAGAAGCTATTTTGAATAGTTTTTCAGCTGATTTGTTTCAAGAGGAACAACAGAAATCGGATCTTGATGGATAATCACTGTTGCTGGAGCAAATTCTCTAGAGATATGTTTTTCGATTGTATCAGCAACTGCATGAGCTTTTATTAATGGCATATCATCATCTAATTCAAGATGTAGTTGTATAAACTTCACCGGGCCTGCTTGCCTAGTTTTCAAATCATGAAAACCACGCACATTTGAATAAGAAGAGACAATTTCACTAATTCTTTGGTTATCACTTTCAGGTAAAGCCTTATCTAATAAGTCTTGAATTGCACTATAGGCTATTTTACAAGCATTATAAAAAATATATAACGCAATAAAGAATGCAAAACAGGCATCAGCATACGTAATACCATACCAGCTTAAAAATAGTGCAATAATAACTGCGATATTCATAAACAAATCTGATGAGTAATGCAACATATCTGCTTGAATCGCTTTACTATTTGTCTGTTTTATCACATGCTTTTGATATAAAACTAATGTGGCAGTCACAACAACCGAAATCATAGATACGATAATACCGAATAAAGGGAACTCTATTGCAGTTGGATGAATAATAGATTTAATACTTGATAATAATAAAATGGTCGCCGAACCAATAATAAAAGCACTTTGTGCTAATGCGGCTAATGATTCAGCTTTTCCATGACCGAAAGTATGATCATCATCAGCAGGTTTTAATGCATAACGGACTAAGAAAAAATTAAGCCCAGATGCAAGCAAATCAATACTTGAATCCAACAGTGATGCAAATAAACTCATTGAGCCAGTGAACCAGCACGTAATTAATTTAATAATGATAAGGAAAATAGAAATTAAAACAGCACTCAATGTCGCCTTTTTAATTAATTTTTCATACAAATGTGATTTTGACATTTGTTACCTATTTATTGGTAGGATTCTATCCCTTGTGGAAGCACCAATTGCGCAGCTACTTCGGCTGCAATCTTTTTGTCTAATAAAACTTCAATAATTTTTAAAGCAAAATCAATTGAAGTTGCAGGGCCTTGACTAGTAATAACTCTATTTTGAACATCAAAATAAACTCGATCCGATTTCCAGTTTTTAATAGCATCTTTGGTTGATGGATAACCCGTCATATATGCATTCGGGAATAAATTATGATGTTGAAGAACCATCGCTGGGGTTGCACAAATAGCTGCAATAACAACCCCGGCTTGATGAGCTTGCTTTAATTTTTCAATTAATTGTTGAGAGTCTCGAAAGTTTTCAGCTCCAACTAATCCACCAGGTAAAATAATCGCATCAAAATGAATATCGCTAACTTCAGAAAACGTTTTTTGAGTTAGGATAGTGACACCGCGAGAACATTGAACTATTTTATCTTCAGTAATACTTGCATAGGTAACTTTAATTCCAGCACGTGTCAACAGATCAATTGTTGTCACGGCTTCAGTTTCCTCACAGCCATTTGATAAAAAAACTAATGCTTGCTTTGTCATATTACACCCCTTCCTATCAACTAACTGTCTTTACAAAATGTTAAAAATAGAACTATTTAACTCGTTCAATGTTAGCGCCTAATTTTCTTAGCTTATTTTCAATATTATCATAACCACGATCGATATGGTAAATACGATCAACAATTGTTGAACCTTCAGCTATACATCCAGCCAAAACTAGACTCGCAGAAGCACGTAAATCAGTTGCCATTACTTGAGTTCCACTAAGTTTCTCAACGCCATGAGTAATCAGAGTATTACCTTCGATTTCGCCATGAGCTCCCATACGAATAAGTTCTGGTACATGCATAAAACGATTTTCAAAAATTGTTTCTTTGATAATTCCGGTGCCTTCTGCCACCATGTTTAATAATGAAAATTGGGCTTGCATATCAGTTGGAAAACCTGGGTGAGGTGCTGTATGAATATTAACGGCTTTTGCTCGTTTACCTTGCATATCTAAACAAATCCAATCTTCGCCAGTTTCAATATTGGCTCCCGCTTCCTTCAATTTTGATAATACAGCATCAAGTAAGCTTGGATCAGTTTTACGACAAGTTATTTTGCCGCGTGAAATAGCTGCAGCAACTAAAAATGTTCCAGTTTCAATACGATCAGAAACGACTGAGTGTACACCACCACCAAGACTAGCAACACCTTCAATTTCAATGCGCATAGTACCGGCACCAGTGATTTTAGCGCCTAACATATTTAAAAATTTTGCGGTATCAACTATTTCTGGCTCACACGCTGCATTTTCAATTATCGTTTTACCTTCAGCTAGAGTTGCTGCACACATAATAGTAACTGTCGCACCAACGCTAACCTTATCCATTACAATATGAGCACCTTTTAAACGACCATCAACTGTAGCTTTAACATACCCCTCATCTAAAGTAATTGTCGCACCTAATTGTTGTAGTCCAGTAATATGTAGGTCTACAGGCCTTGCACCTATTGCACATCCACCAGGTAATGAAACTTGCCCTTGACCAAATCGAGCAACAAGAGGACCTAGAGCCCAAATTGAAGCTCGCATCGTTTTTACAAGTTCATAAGGCGCACAATAGTTATCAATCTGACCTGCATCAAGATGAATAGAACCATTCCGTTGATATTTCACGCCTAATTGCTCAAGAAGTTCCAGTGTAGTATCAATATCTTTTAACTTGGGAACATTTTGTAATTCAACTGGTTTTTCAGCCAAAATTGCAGCAAATAAAATAGGTAGCGCCGCATTTTTAGCGCCAGAAATGACAACTTCTCCATTTAAAGAAGTTGGGCCTGTAACGTGAAACTTTTCCATTGTTAACTCTTATTCATTTTAAATGGCGATTATTATAAAAGTTATTCACTAATAGATAAATGAATTTTATCAAAATATGGTGACTATATTTGTCATCACCAATCCATAACAAAATAATTTCAATTATTTATTATCAATAAATAATTTGTTATCCCATACAAAATCAGATAAATATTAAATAAAAAATTCTTAATTTTGTTTTTAAATCAACTAGTAAGAAGTATAAATAGATTTCAAAAACCCCGTTCCTCAACTTTTTTTACTAAAATTGATTAATTTCCTTATTTTCCTATTCACTACAATTTTATCGAAGTATGGTAAAATAGATAATATTCAATCTTATAAATCAAACAATACAATAATATGGATTACGATATTGCTATCATTGGACTTGGACCTGCAGGTAGTACCTTCGCACGTCTACTTAACCCATCTTTTAAAATTATTGCATTAGATAAAAAGCATCAAGCTGGTAATGAGGGTTTTCATAAACCTTGTGGTGGATTATTAGCAGATGACGCTCAAAAAGCATTTGTGCGACAAAAGTTAAATTTACCTACTGATATATTGACTGATCCACAAATTTTTAGCGTTAAAACGATCGATCTTCAATCCAAACTTATTCGTAATTATCAACGTAGTTATGTTAGTTTTGACCGACATAAATTTGACCTATGGTTAAAATCATTAATTCCCAACACTGTTAATGTTTTACATAACACACTATGTAAAGAAGTCAGAAGAGTAATCGATGGATATCAAGTTACTTACATCGATGAAAATAAAATCGAACACAAAATTACGGCTAAATATGTAGTTGGTGCCGATGGCGCTAACTCGATTGTTAGACGAATGCGTTATCCTCATCATTCCATCAGACAATATGTTGCTATTCAACAATGGTTTACTGAAAAACATCAACGTCCTTTTAATACATGTATTTTTGATAATCAATCAACAAATTGTTATGCGTGGAGTATTTCTAAAGATGGATATTTCATTTTTGGTGGCGCTTTCCCGAAAAAAACAGCGAATCAACACTTTGAATCGTTGAAAGAAAAGCTAACAAAGCAAGGGTTTATTTTTGGAGAACCGTTAAAAACTGAAAAATGTCTTGTGGTTTATCCAAATCGCTTCCAAGATTTTTATACAGGCAATGAAAATATCTTTTTAATCGGTGAAGCAGCAGGTTTCATCAGCGCAAGCTCATTAGAAGGTATTAGTTATGCGCTTGATAGCGCAGAGATTTTAAGCAAGATATTAAATAGTGGTATAGCAAAACCAAATAAGCGTTATTATCAAAAAACAATTCCATTACGCTTAAAGCTTTATAGCAAAATTATCAAGGCTAAAATACTGACTACACCATTGTGGCGTAAATTAATTATGAAAAGTAAAATTCAACATATCAAAACAATTTAATTTATAAAAAATGAAATAATGAAATATAACAAGGAAAAGACATTATGTTTGATGTCAACGATCTAATTCGCTTTAATCATGAATGGTCAGAAAAGATAGCACAGGAAGATCCTGAATTCTTTAAACAGCTCGCGGTTGCACAAAATCCTAAATTTTTGTGGATCGGTTGTTCCGATAGTCGCGTTCCAGCAGAAAAGCTTATCAAACTAAAACCGGGTGAAATGTTTGTTCATCGAAACGTTGGCAACCAAGTGATTCATACGGATCTAAATTGCCTTTCAGTTGTCCAATACGCAGTTGATGTACTTAAAATCGAAGATATTATTGTTTGTGGTCATTTAGATTGTGGTGGTATCCGTGCCGCAGTTGAAAATCCCGATTTGGGCCTAGTTAATAATTGGCTACTTCATATCCGTGATTTATGGTTTCGCAACAGTTCTTTACTTGGTAAGTTTCCTGCTGATATTAGAATGGATATTTTATGTGAACTCAATGTAATTGAACAAATCTATAATTTAGGGCATTCGACCATTATTCAAGCAGCATGGCAACGTGGTCAAAAGGTTAATTTACATGGTTGGGTTTATGGGATCGATAATGGAAAAATTACAGATTTGCATATTACATCATCAAGTAGTGAAAATCTCGAAATCAACTATCGTGAAGCGATTTCTTATCTGTTAAATCTGCATAAATTACAATAAATTTATTTGAATCGATGGATAATTTGATTACTGCTACCTCGCCATAATAGTTTAGGATCAGCGAGATCTTGTACAAATTTTCCATCAATCAAGACATCAATATAAGGCACTACAGATTGCTGTTCATCGGTTAATTCATTAAGTTTATAACCTGTCCATAACCAAATATCTTTATTATCACATTCGGCTTTTACTCGTTTAACTAATTTCAAAATGGTTGGCACATTTTTAGGGTGTAAAGGATCACCACCAGAAAGTGATAATCCTTGGCGTTTTATTTCGGTATCTTGTAAATCTTTAATGATTTGATCTTCAAGTGATTGTGTAAATGGCTTACCAGAGTTTATTCCCCATGTGCTTTTGTTATAGCAGCCAGGACATTGATGTACACAACCTGCTACAAAAAGTGTACAACGAGTCCCTTCGCCATTAACAACATCAACAGGATAATAACGATGATAATTCATAATAACAAAATTAATTTTTTAGCCTATTTGGCCATTATCCAAATGTTTAACTCGACGTTTTACTTCTTCTTGCTTACCGGCATTAAATGGACGAGCATCAGGACTTCCTAAATAACCACAAACACGGCGAGTCACAGAAACTTTTGACGAATCATGGTTACCACAACTAGGGCAAACAAATCCTTTGCTAGTACATGAAAACTCACCGGTATAACCGCATTCATAACATTCGTCAATCGGGGTATTAGTGCCATAATAAGGCACACGAGTGTAGCTGTAATCCCAGACATCCTCTAATGCTTTAACATTATTAATCATGTTAGGATACTCGCCATAACAAATAAATCCGCCACTTGCTACTGCTGGATAAGGTTTTTCAAACTCGATTTTTTCATATGGGTTAACCTTTTTCTCAACATCGAGGTGGAAACTATTCGTATAATAACCTTTATCTGTTACTCCAGGAATAATACCAAATTCAGCTGTATCTAAACGGCAGAATCGGTCACATAAATTTTCACTTGGTGTACTATATAAGCTAAATCCATAGCCTGTTTCTTTCTTCCATTGGTCAACAGCTTTAGCTAAGTGTTCAACTATTGCTATACCTTTTTCGCGTAAAGTTTCACTGTCAAATGGATGGGTTTGGTTTCCGTATAGTGCATTTAGTGTTTCATGTAGACCAATATAACCTAATGAAATTGATGCACGACCATTTTTAAAGATTTCAGAAACACTATCATCTTCTTTCAATCGAACGCCACACGCCCCTTCCATATATAAAATCGGAGCAACACGTGCTTTTACTCCATCAAGGCGAGCAATACGCGTCATCAATGCTTTTTTACAAAGGTTTAAACGTTTATCTAAAATTTCCCAAAAACGAGCTTCATCACCTTTTGCTTCAATTGCAATACGAGGTAAATTAAGGCTAATTACACCTAAATTGTTACGCCCGTCATGAATTTGTTGTCCGTCTTCTTCATAAACACCTAAAAAGCTTCGGCATCCCATTGGTGTTTTGAATGATCCAGTTACTTCAACAACTTTATCGTAATTTAAAATATCTGGATACATACGTTTGCTAGCACACTCTAATGCCAATTGTTTAATATCATAATTAGCATCACCTTGTTTATGGTTAATACCATCTTTAATAGCAAAAACAAGTTTTGGAAATACTGCTGTTTTATGATTTTTTCCTAACCCTTTTATACGCACTTTTAAAATTGATTCTTGGATAAGTCGTGATTCCCAACTGGTTCCTAAACCAAAACCAAAAGTAACAAAAGGCGTTTGTCCATTTGCAGTATGAAGTGTATTAACTTCATACTCTAAAGATTGAAATGCATCATAACACTCTTTTTGCGTACGGCTTTCTGCATACGCTTCAGGATTTGGAATATCCCACTCTTCTGCAACTTTTTTATGCTTTTGATAACTGATAGTCACAAATTTTGCTAGAATTTCATCAATTCGATTAATGGTTGTACCACCATAAATATGACTAGCGACTTGTGCGATGATTTGAGCGGTTACCGCAGTTGCTGTTGCAATAGATTTTGGTGGCTCAATTTCAGCATTACCCATCTTAAAACCATTTGTTAACATCCCGTCTAAATCAATTAACATACAGTTGAACATTGGGAAAAATGGCGCGTAATCGAGATCATGATAATGAATTTCACCACAATCATGTGCACGAGAAATATCTTTAGGTAACAAATATTGTTTAGCATAATGTCTTGCAACAATACCCGCTAATAGATCTCGTTGAGTTGGAATAACTTTACTATCTTTATTCGCATTTTCGTTCAAAATAGCAACGTTACTTTGTTCTATTAAGCCACGAATATCTTGATTCAAACGGCTACGTTCTTCACGCGCGCGATCACGATCATGTCGGTATTCAATATAAGTTCTTGCCAATTTTTTATAAGGCCCTGACATAAGTTGATTTTCAACGACATTTTGAATTTCATTGATATCAACACTTTCACGATCCATCATTTGATTGGTCACAACGCGAGCAACGGAGGCACAATAGTCTGGGTCATTAACATTGGCCGCAACAGCTGCTCTTATAATAGCGTCTTTAATACGAACCTCATTAAATGCAGTTTGACAGCCATCACGTTTGATTACTACGGGCATATATACTCCTCAATATTCATTAATAGTTAGCGCTTGGCATGAGTTTTATATCAACCTTAATAGTTGTTGTGGCTATTCAAAACTATTGATTTTTTATTAAAATATGGGCCTTTTGATATAAACTCGGATTTTCACATCGCTTTAGAAAACACTATATGTAGTAAATATTAGTAAATTATACACCATATATTGTGTTTTTCTAGTTTATTTAAAAAATAAATTTGCTTGACAAGGCCAACGCTAATAATTGCAAGTCTTTCGATGATTAATTTGAGAAAAATTTGGGTAGATTGGATATAAAAGATGGATAAATTTTGTATGAGTGCAACTGATTTTGCACTCATACATCGAATACAACAACAGATCTTAATCAGAATTAAGATTCAATATTTAACCAATCAGTATGGAACACACCTTCTTTATCGATACGTTTATAGGTATGAGCACCAAAATAGTCTCTCTGAGCCTGAATTAAATTAGCAGGTAGCACAGCTGAACGATAGCTATCATAATATGCTATTGCTGCCGACAAAGTAGGAACAGGAATACCTTGCGAAACCGCTAGACAAATAACATCACGTAATGATTGTTGATAAGCCTCAACCGTTTTACGAAAATATGGTGCTAACAGTAAGTTATCAATATTGTTATTTTCAGTATAAGCATCAGTAATTTTTTGTAAAAATTGCGCTCTAATAATACATCCTGCTCTAAAAATCTTTGCAATTTCACCATAATTTAATTGCCAATTATAATGTTCTGATGCAGCTTTTAACTGTGCAAATCCTTGCGCATAAGAGATAATTTTACCCATATAAAGTGCTTTACGTACTTTTTCAATTAAAGTTTGTTTATCCCCTGTAAAATCTTCTTTTTCCGGCCCTTTAAGCACTTTTGATGCAGCTACTCGCTGATCTTTAATCGCTGAAATATAGCGAGCGAATACAGATTCAGTTATCAAAGATAAAGGCTCACCTAAATCTAATGCACTTTGGCTTGTCCATTTTCCGGTACCCTTATTACCAGCGGCATCAAGGATCATATCGACCAAATAATCGCCATTTTCATCTTTATATTTAAAAATGTCCGCTGTTATCTCAGTTAAATAGCTGTCTAATTCGCCTTTATTCCAATCAGCAAACACATCGGCAAGCTCATCATTTGTTAAACCAACAACATGTTTTAGTACACTATAGCTCTCTGCAATTAATTGCATGTCACCATATTCAATTCCATTGTGCGCCATTTTAACGTAATGTCCTGCTCCATCAGGACCGATATAAGCCACACATGGTTCACCATTCGCTTTAGCCGCTATTTTTTCTAAAATCGGAGCAACTAACTCATACGCCTCTTTTTGACCACCAGGCATAATTGAAGGTCCTTTTAATGCACCTTCTTCACCTCCAGAAACACCGGCTCCTATAAAATTAAAGCCTTCATCGGATAACATTTTATTACGACGAATAGTATCTTCAAAGAAAGCATTACCACCATCAATAATGATATCCCCTTTATCTAATAACGGTCTCAGCTCATCAATTACGGCATCTGTTCCTTTACCTGCTTGCACCATAATTAATATACGCCGTGGTTTTTCTAATGAGTTAACAAAATCTTCAATACTATAATAAGGAACCAATCGTTTATCAGAATGTTCAGCCATTACTTGTTCTGTTTTATCTTTAGAACGATTATAAATTGATACTGAAAATCCTCGACTTTCGATATTAAGTGCAAGGTTTCGCCCCATAACGGCCATTCCAATAACACCGATTTGCTGTTTAGACATAATTTGGCTCCTTTATTTAATCTCTATAACCTTAACAAGGTTTGGTACTGTTACCTTAACGCTTATTAACAATATAAGTTATATATTGCCATAAAAAAAACCGTATCAATACATAATACGGCTTTTTTTCATTATTTTAATTAAAATGCTTTGGAATTAAGCGAATTATGAACGCTTCATCATTTCAAAAAACTCATCATTAGTTTTTGTCATGGCAAGTTTATCAATTAAGAATTCCATTGCATCAATTTCACCCATTGGGTTGAGGATTTTACGCAAAATCCACATTTTTTGTAGTTCATCAGGTGAAGTCATTAGATCTTCTTTACGCGTACCTGAACGATTAAAGTCAATAGCAGGGAATACACGTCGCTCAGCAATTTTACGTGATAAGTGTACTTCCATATTACCCGTACCTTTGAACTCTTCGTAAATGACTTCATCCATTTTAGAACCAGTATCAATTAAAGCAGTAGCAATAATTGTTAAACTGCCGCCCTCTTCTACATTACGTGCAGCACCAAAAAAACGTTTAGGACGATGTAACGCGTTAGCATCAACACCACCAGTCAATACTTTACCTGATGATGGAATAACGGTATTGTACGCACGAGCTAAACGAGTGATTGAGTCTAATAAAATAATGACATCTTTTTTATGTTCAACTAAACGTTTTGCGCGCTCAATTACCATTTCAGCGACTTGAACATGTCTTGCTGCTGGTTCGTCAAACGTAGAAGCTACAACTTCACCTTTAACTAAACGTTGCATTTCAGTAACTTCTTCTGGTCGTTCATCAATCATCAATACGACTAATTCACATTCTGGATGATTTACCGCTAAGCTTTGTGCAATGTTTTGTAATAACATTGTTTTACCCGCTTTTGGCGGAGCAACAATTAAACCACGTTGACCTTTACCAATTGGTGAAGCTAAATCAAGTACTCTTGCGGTAATATCTTCTGTAGAACCATTACCTCGCTCCATACGTAAGCGAGAATTAGGATGTAAAGGAGTTAAATTTTCAAAAAGGATTTTATTGCGAGCGTCTTCAGGTTTATCGTGATTAACTTCATTTACTTTTAATAAAGCAAAATATCTCTCACCTTCTTTCGGCGGTCTAATTTTGCCGGCAATGGTATCACCAGTTCTTAAATTGAATCGTCTAATTTGACTAGGTGAGACATATATATCGTCAGGTCCAGCCAAATAAGAACTATCTGCAGAACGCAAAAATCCAAAGCCGTCTTGCAAAATTTCAAGTACACCATCGCCAAAAATATCTTCACCACTTTTAGCGTGTTGTTTTAATATTGCAAAAATAATATCTTGTTTTCTAAGGCGGGCAAGATTCTCAAGCCCCATATTTTTCTCACCAAGCGCTACAAGCTCGGAAACAGAAGTGTTTTTTAATTCAGTTAAATTCATAGTTTATAAATTCTTGAGGATAAAATTGATATGTTTACAATTACTGCTATTTTTGTATATTTCTTTCATTTACTTATAAAAAATTTTCTTTCTAGCAATATATAAAATTAATTTATTAATCAGCTTTTTCGATGATAATTATGTATTTGGGCATTGAATTTTAACCACTTTATCAAGAAAAACAATGGATTGCTGAAAGGGGTTTATGTAAGAAATTAGCAATTTACACTAAAATTATAGGTATGTCTATACTTAATTGCGATTTTTGGGAATAAAAAATAATAAGCGTAATAAAACGCTTATTATTTATATTTTTTCAATTGATTAAAGCTGTGGATCAATAAATGCTTTAAGTTGTGCTTTTGATAACGCACCTACTTGAGTGGCAACAACTTGACCATTTTTAAAAATTAATAGGGTTGGAATACCTCTAATCCCAAATTTTGGGGCAATATTCGGATTTTGTTCAACATTTAATTTGGCGATAATAATTTTATCAGCATATTCTGGAGCTATTTCTTCCAAAATCGGGGCAACCATTTTACAAGGTCCACACCACTCAGCCCAAAAGTCAACCAATACTGGTTTAGTTGATTCGCTTATTACTTTATCAAATGTAGCTTCAGAAAGTGCAACAATATTATCACTCATTTAATTATCTCCTAGAAAATTTGTCTAAAAATATATTAGGATATTTTCATACCTACCGCTAGTAATTATTCTAATAGGACATAATTATTAGTGAAGTTGTTGTATTTAGTATGCTACAATTACCGAATTCTGATAATTATATTCTAAACAATAATGATTCAATCATATCTTACAAAAACAACTTTCAATCAATTTCCCTTACACCCATTAGTCATAAAAGCGTTGGAGAAAAAAGGTTTCGTTTACTGTACCCCAATTCAAGAACAAACATTGCCATTTACAACAAAAGGAATTGACATTGCCGGGCAAGGACAAACTGGAACGGGTAAAACGATTGCGTTTTTGGCATCAACATTTAATCATTTATTGAATAATGCTCCATTACCCGATCATAAATCTAATCAACCAAGAGCTGTCATTATTGCTCCAACACGTGAGTTGGTTGTACAAATATACAATGATGCTCAAACTCTCTCAGAAGAAACAGGTATTAAATTAGGACTAGCTTATGGCGGTGATGGTTATGATAAGCAACTAAAGATGCTTTCTGCTGGAGTTGATGTATTAATTGCAACAACAGGAAGACTCATCGATTATGCAAAACAAGATTATATTAATTTAGGTGCAATCCAAGTTGCAGTTCTAGATGAAGCGGATCGTATGTTTGATTTAGGTTTCATCCGTGATATCCGATGGATATTTAGACATATGACATCGCCACAAAATCGTCTTACCATGTTATTTTCAGCGACGTTAACTCATAATGTTCGTGAATTAGCTTTTGAATACATGAACGAACCACAATATGTTGAAGTTGAGCCTGAACAAAAAATTGGTCACAGAATAAAAGAAGAGCTGTTTTTTCCGTCAAACGAAGATAAGTTAGCTCTATTACAAACGCTTATTGAAGAAGAGTGGCCTGACCGTAGCATTGTATTTGCTAATACCAAAGTTGCCTGCGAAAAAATCTGGCGTCATTTAGTTGCAGATGGCCATCGAGTAGGACTACTTACTGGTGATATCGCACAAAAAAAACGTTTATCCATTCTTGATAAATTTACCCAAGGTGATCTTGATATTTTAGTAGCAACAGATGTTGCTGCCCGTGGCTTACATATCCCAAATGTAACCCATGTTTTTAACTATGATCTTCCTGATGATTGTGATGATTATAGACATCGAATAGGTCGTACAGGACGCGCCGGTGCCGAAGGTTATTCGATTTCATTAGCTTGTGAACGTTATTCACAAAACTTACCTGCTATTGAAAAAGCCATTGATCACACTATTCCTGTTAGTCAATATGATCCTCAGGCGTTATTAACTAATTTACCAACACCTAAACCATTTAAAAGACCAACTCGTAGAAAACCATCATAATAAAGATTGTTGGTTAATCCCTAATTAGCATCGAATTTAATACCATCATTAAAAACTAAGTTTAATGATGGTATTTTCCTTATTAAAAGTAATTGATTAAATCAAATCTTGTTTTGTATTCAAGAAATTTTGATAAGCTAATTCAATTTCTTCTTTAGTTTCGGATGATAATGTTCCTACATGTCGATCATGTAAGGCTCCATATAAACCAAACAGAACATTAATTGACAGTTTTGGATTTTTACTTTTTATTCGATAAAAAGTTTCCAAATAACCGACTTCTTTAAATGTTTCTATATCGGTAATATCAGAACTTACCATCAATTTTTCCAAAGAAACCGTCATGTTGGGTAAAGATTTTAAACGACTTTGGTATCTAGCTACTTTTTCGTCTAGATCTTGTTTTGCATGTTCAATGACCATTTTCACTATATCATGCAATTTTTTTCGATCTTGGCGTAACGCATCACTTGCTTTATAGTAATCAAGCAATTTATGTGATCCATCAAATACCAGATCAAGTGGTTGCATACCGAGTTCAACAAACATTGAACGATATTTATCATGGGCTCTCAGATAAACATCATTTTGATCGACCCAAGCAAACATAACTGATTCACTATTAAGACTAAATCCTCCAAAAAATGACCTTAATGAAATGTCTTCAATGCAAGAAAACTCCTGTTTAATATTCACTGCTAATGTTTTAAGCATATAAATTCCCTTTCACTTACCTTTATAAATAACTTTAACTAATATGTTTATGCTAAACTATATTAATTTTATTAATATTAAAACAACTAATTAACATTAATTAATAAATATGGGATCTGTCTTCCATA
Source organism: Gilliamella sp. B2785 (assembly GCF_026537005.1). NCBI lineage: Bacteria > Pseudomonadati > Pseudomonadota > Gammaproteobacteria > Orbales > Orbaceae > Gilliamella > Gilliamella sp. B2785. Next base: position 17,163 of record NZ_JAFNNC010000004.1, read on the forward strand.
AATGAATATTTGTTTGATTTGTACTTGATTAATTAAATTTTTTTTGCTCTAAAAAAATTTAAGGTTTTTTTTAGCGGTTAAATATTTGTCAAATCTTAATATTTCTTAAAAAAGAAAAAATGCATTAACATTGTTATTCTGCTGTAATAATTATACAATCATCAACAATTAACTAAATGGTATCTATTATTGTCAACTTCAATCAACATGCTCAAAAACGTTATAATCCCGCTTTTTATGTTTTGTTCATTTGCCGTATCAGCAGATAAATTACCGCTGATTGAAGAATTGACATCCTGTAATCCTGACTTTTTTAATCATGTCTATGAGCATAGAGAAGAGTTAAAAAATCATACTAATGTTGAAATTTTTAATCATAATCAGGCTTATATTCCAGTCGAAAACCGCACAGACACGAATAAAAACTTCATTTATTTCAAAACGCCTATTCAATATAAAAACTTAAAACTCATCGGTTATTATGATAGTGCGATGGATTTGAAAAAAATGGGAAAATATTATTTCTGGGGATTCATCATTGATAATAATATGAATGAGATACGTGAAAGTTTGGACTTTTTAGAGTGGAAAAATATGGAAGATGATCTTCTGTATATTGCCAATCCAAGAATTCGAAATATTACTGACGATATCCAGGTTTGGCATAAAAATACAGGAACAGTAGTTGGTGTAAAAACAATACCTGCTCCAAATACTACCGAAAAATTATTACTGCTTGAAAAAGGTGATAATATGCAACTCCTTATTTGTTCGATTCAGGGCGTTGTCACCAATAATCTACTTCGGCAAGAACGTCCCGATATTCAAATCGATAAAGTTAAATAGCTGACTCATCCATTTCACCAGTACGTATACGTATTACTTGCTCAACGTTATAAACAAATATTTTTCCATCACCAATTTTACCTGTTTGAGCGGTTTTCATGATAGTCTCAATACATGTTTCTAAAATATCGTCAGCGACAACAAGTTCTATTTTTACTTTTGGTAAAAAATCAACCATATATTCAGCACCACGATAAAGCTCAGTATGCCCTTTTTGGCGACCAAAACCTTTCACTTCAGTAACGGTCATCCCCGTAATTCCTTGATCAGCAAGAGCTTCTCGAATATCATCTAGTTTAAAAGGTTTAATAATTGCTTCAATTTTTTTCATATCTCTTTGCCCTTAATTCGAGATTACCAATTCTTAAATCCAAAAGCAGAAGTAATTGGATATCGTCTACCTTTACCAAAATTACGAGTTGTAATTTTAGGACCTACTGCTGATTGACGTCTTTTATATTCGTTAATATCAACTAATTTAATCACTCGCCTTACAGTTGTTTCATCATAACCTTGCGCAACCAGTTGTTCAACGGAAAAATCGTGTTCAACATAGCCTTTTAATATCCCATCTAAAATATCATATGGAGGCAAACTATCTTCATCTTTTTGATCTGGTGCAAGTTCAGCTGAAGGTGGGCGTGTAATTACTCGTTCAGGAATAACAGGCGATCTACTATTTCGATATTTAGATAACGCAAATACCATGGTTTTAGGTACATCTTTAAGTACATCAAAACCACCAGCCATATCACCGTAAAGTGTTGCATAACCAACCGACATTTCACTTTTATTGCCTGTCGTTAAAACTAATCTACGACGTTTGTTTGAAAGCGCCATTAAAATCACACCGCGGCAACGTGCTTGTAGATTTTCTTCAGTTGTATCTTTTTGTGTACCCATAAACATCGGTTTTAAAGAAGACATAAAAGCATCAAACATCGGTTCAATTGAAATAATATCAAATTCAACACCCAATATTTCAGCCTCTTCTTTTGCATCAGCAATACTAATATCTGCCGTATATCTGAACGGCATCATAACCGCTTGTACTTTATCTTTACCCAAAGCATCAACTGCAATTGCCAATGTTAAAGCGGAATCAATTCCACCAGATAATCCTAATACTGCACCTTGAAAACCATTTTTAGTAATATAATCGCGAGTCGCTAAAACTAATGCATCGTAAACATTTGCTAATGGATCACTTTTAGAATCAACAACTGGTTTATAATTATGTCCAAGATGAAAAATAGAAATTTGTTCTTCAAAAAAGTTGAGCTGATGAACGATATGGCCTTTATCATCACATACAAATGAGCCACCATCAAAAATAAGCTCATCTTGACCACCAATTTGATTCACATAAATAATCGGTAAGCCGGTTCTTAAAGCATGGTGTTTTATAAGTTCTTCGCGATTTTTCTGTTTTTCATAAGCATAAGGTGAAGCATTAATAGAAATAACCAGATCCGCACCCTGAGCGCCAATTCGATCAATCGGCTCACATTGCCAAAGATCTTCACAGATCAATAAACCAATTTTTTTACCTTTAAAATCGATAACACAAGTCTGCTCACCAGCACTAAAATAACGTTTTTCATCAAATACATCGTAATTAGGTAACTGCTGTTTATGGTAACAGGCTATTTGTTGTCCTTCAGAAAACAATGATAACGCATTATAAACCACTCCATCTTGCCAATGAGGATGACCAACAATAACACTACATTGTTGACTAGCTTGCTTGATAGTCAATAAAGCTTGTTGACAACGAATTTTAAAATCATCGCGATAAATTAAATCTTCTGGAGGATAACCACAAATTGCAAGCTCAGATAAAATAATTAGATCATTAGAGGAATAGTTTTTTATCAATTCAATGATTTGCTGAGTATTACCTTCAATATCACCTACACGCCAATTTTTTTGTGCTAACACGAAAGATAAAGTCATATAAATTCAACATTACAGAAAAAAATTGCCAATAAGTTTAAATGATTCTAAGTTGCGCTGCCACTTTTTTATAGTTAACATTAAAGATTAAATTGGCATGAACTTATCTGGAAATAATTATGCAAAAGATCCTAAATGTTGCGTTAGATAATCGCAGTTATCCTATCACTATTGGTGAAAACTTACTTAGTCAATTTGAATATTTCAAACTACATAGTGGCCAGAGAGTCCTCATTGCTACAAATGACACTATTGCTCCAATTTATTTACAGCAATTAATTAAAATGCTTGAAGATCATGGGGTCAAAACTGATTTCATTATTGTTCCTGATGGCGAGCAATACAAAACTATGGAAACTTGGAATAAAATCTTGACCGCTTTACTTGCCAACAATCATACTCGCAGTAGCATACTTATTGCACTTGGTGGTGGCGTTATTGGAGATGTGGCAGGTTTTGCAGCTTCCGCATATCAACGTGGCATAAAATTTATACAGGTTCCTACTACTTTATTATCTCAAGTCGATTCTTCCGTTGGTGGTAAAACTGCAATTAATCACCCTCTAGGTAAAAATATGATTGGTGCATTTTATCAGCCGCAATCAGTCGTAATTGATATTAATTGTTTAAAAACTTTACCACAAAGAGAACTTTCAGCAGGTCTAGCTGAAGTGATTAAATATGGCATTATAATGGATTGTGAGTTTTTTAATTGGCTAGAACTACATATAGATGATTTACTTAATTTAGATGTCGATGCATTAAGTTACTGTATTTATCGTTGTTGTGAATTGAAAGCTCAGGTTGTCGCTGCTGATGAAACAGAACAAGATATGCGCGCTATATTAAATCTTGGCCACACCTACGGTCATGCAATTGAAGCTGAACTTGGCTATGGGAATTGGTTACATGGTGAAGCAGTTAGTGTTGGAATGCTAATGGCAGCTCAAACAGCTAAGTTACTTGGCAAATTTACTGATGAAGATTTTGATCGGATTAAAAAGTTATTAATTAAGGCTAAATTGCCAGTAAAAAGACCTACACAGATGCCAAATGAATCTTATATTCCTCACATGTTACGCGATAAGAAAGTTCAATCTGGGCAAATTAGATTAGTTTTACCGACTAAAATAGGTTCTGTTGAAGTCATTGATGTTATTGATAAACAATTAATATTAAAAGCAATATCTTCTATCTAAATCTTATTTATCCTCATTGATATACGAGTACTTGTAATTAATCCAAGTATTCGTACACATTTGTTTCCACTCATTTGAATTAAACCCTTAAAATGTAAACAAATGTTTACAGGTTAATATTGTATTTTATCTAACAATAAGTAAAATTTTAATTTACTATTTCGTAATTTTGTGTTTACATATTAAGGGTTTATGTAATCAATATTTTACATATAAAAAATATGCATGATTTTAACAAGGAAAATAAAATGTTAAAAGACACACTAAATAACGTTCGAATTAGAGATGAGCACATGTTAATTACACCAGAAGAAATTAAGAATCTTTATCCATTATCATCAGAATTAGAAAATCAAATTGCTTCATCTCGTCAAACTATCGTTAATATTTTAGAACGTCGTGACCATCGATTACTTATTGTTTGTGGTCCTTGTTCTATTCACGATACTGAAGCCGCAATTGAATATGCACATAAACTAAAAAAACTATCTGATGAAGTTAAAGATAACTTATTTATCGTTATGCGTGTTTATTTTGAAAAACCAAGAACCACTGTTGGTTGGAAAGGCATGATCAATGACCCACATATGGATAGTTCCTTCGATATTGAACATGGTTTAAAAAAAGCACGTAAATTACTTCTTGATATCACTAAAATCGGGTTACCAATTGCAACTGAAGCATTAGATCCAAATACACCTCAATACATCGGTGATTTAATTAGCTGGTCAGCTATTGGTGCAAGAACCACTGAATCACAAACTCACCGAGAAATGGCGTCAGGATTATCCATGCCAGTTGGCTTTAAAAATGGTACAGATGGTAGTTTAGATGTGGCGATTAATGCAATGAAATCAGCTTCAATGGCACATCGATTTGTAGGTATTAATCAACAAGGGCAAGTTACGGTATTACAAACTTTAGGTAATCCACATGGTCACGTGATCCTAAGAGGAGGAAAAACACCTAACTTTGATGCCGAAAATGTTGCATTATGTGAAGTTCAAATGAACAAGGCTAAATTAGTGCCTAATTTAATGATAGATTGTAGTCACGCCAACTCAAATAAAGATTACCGTAATCAACCAATTGTTGTTGACTCAATTATTGAGCAAATTAAGCAAGGCAACAATTCAATTATTGGTGTCATGATCGAAAGTAATTTATTTGAAGGAAATCAATCATCTGAACAACCAAAAGAAAACTTTAAGTATGGTGTATCAGTTACTGATGCTTGCATCAATTTTGAAACAACTGAGCAATTATTGCGAAAAATGAACAATGACTTAGCAGAGCCCCTAAATAATAGGCAAAAGTAACCGATTAAAGTTTATATTATTTTTATGAAACTAAATCGCCGACAGAAGTCGGCGATTTTTTTATCCAAGTTGCTTGCGTGCATTGCGGAAAATTCGCATCCAAGGACTATCTTCGCCCCAATTATCAGGATGCCATGAATTGGTTACAGTCCTAAAAACTCGCTCTGGATGTGGCATCATTATAGTTGATCGACCATCACTTGACGTTACAGCTGTAATACCATTTGGTGATCCATTCGGATTTGCAGGGTACTGCTCTGTCGCTTTTCCAAAATGGTCAATATACCTGACTGCCACTAAACCTGAAGCCTCTAAACGAGTTAAATGATCTAAATCTCTAGTTTCAACTTGACCTTCACCATGAGAAACCGCAATAGGCATATGCGAACCAGCCATATCAGTAAAGAGTAATGAAGGACTTGATTGGATTTTGACCAAACTAAAGCGTGCCTCAAAGCGTTCCGATACGTTTCGCACAAAACGAGGCCATAACTCAGCACCTGGTATTAGATCTTTGAGATTTGACATCATTTGGCAGCCATTACATACACCTAATGACAAAGTATCATTACGATGGAAGAATTGCTCAAACTCATGGCGAACTTGTTCATTAAATAAAATAGACTTAGCCCATCCTTCGCCTGCACCTAATACATCTCCGTAAGAGAAACCACCACAAGCAACGATGGTATTAAATTGATTCAATGTCACTTGCCCAGATAATAAATCCGTCATATGGACATCAATTGATTCAAATCCAGCTCGAGCAAATGCAGCAGCCATTTCAACATGCGAGTTGACACCCTGTTCACGTAAAATTGCAACTTTAGGCTTCACACCTTTGGCTATATAAGGTGCAGCAATATCTTGTTCTGAATCAAAAGTAAGGTGAACATTTAATCCCGGATCGTCATCATTTTGTTTGGCTTGATGCTCCTGATCAGCACATGCTGGATTATCTCGCAAACGCTGCATTTGCCAAGTGGTTTCTGCCCACCAAGTTCTCATGGTTAATCGAGATTCGCTATATACCACAGCACTGTTATTACGCACAATAAATTGCTGTCCGGCTTTAGCTGAACCTAATTTATAAATCGCATGGGACAGTCCAAAATGCTTAAAGCATGTCATGACTTCGTCTAAATCACTACCACGAATTTGAATAACTGCCCCTAGCTCCTCATTAAATAACGAGGCAATCACATCACTACCGAGAGAATGAATATCAACATCAATACCGCAATGCCCTGCAAATGCCATTTCAGCCAAAGTAACCAATAACCCACCATCTGAGCGATCATGATAAGCCAGTAGATTATTTTGAGCGACTAGCGTTTGTATCGCTTGATAAAAATCAGCTAATTCTTTAGCGTCATGAACATCAGCAGTTCTTTGTCCAAGATGGCGATAAACCTGCGCTAATGCCGTTGCACCTAATGCATGGTGACCTTTAGAGAGATCAACAAACAACAATAGATTATCCTGATCGGTGCAAAGTTGTGGCGTAACCGTTTTACGTACATCTTCAACTCGAGCAAATGCCGAAATCACTAATGATAAAGGTGAAGTTACCGTTTTTTGTTCACCATTTTGTTGCCATGTTGTTTTCATTGACATGGAATCTTTACCAACCGGAATAGCCAGACCCAACGTTGGGCATAGTTCTTCACCAATAGCTTTAACTGCTTGATAAAGACCAGCATCCTCACCCGGATGACCTGCGGCTGCCATCCAGTTAGCCGAAAGCTTAATTCGCTTAATGTCGCCAATGTTTGTCGCCGCAATATTGGTAATTGCTTCACCAACAGCTAATCGTGCTGATGCAGCATAGTTAAGCAAAGCAACAGGGGCACGTTCACCCATTGACATAGCTTCACCATAATAACTATCTAAACTTGCTGTTGTCACTGCACAATCGGCAACAGGTACTTGCCAAGGTCCAACCATCTGATCACGAGCAACCATGCCAGTTACCGAACGGTCACCAATAGTAATTAAAAAGGTTTTTTCGGCTACAACCGGCAAATGCAGAACTCGTTTCACTGCATCATATAAATTGATATCAGATGTAGAAAAATGGTCACCTTCGGCTTGGCTTGACTTTACATCACGTAACATTTTAGGGGTTTTACCAAGTAAAACATCTAAAGGTAAATCTATCGGATTATTATTAAAATGCTCATCATGTAAAACTACTGCTTTATTTATTGTAGCTTCCCCGATAACCGCATAGGGTGCGCGTTCACGTTTACAAAGTTCATCAAATAGCTCAAGGCTTTCCGGATGAATAGCCAGTACATAACGCTCTTGTGATTCATTACACCAAATTTCTAACGGCGACATCCCCGGCTCATCACTTAATATTTTGCGCAATTCAAACTGACCACCACAGCCACCATCACTAACAAGTTCAGGCATAGCATTAGACAAGCCTCCCGCGCCTACATCATGGATAAATAAAATAGGATTTTTATCGCCAAGTTGCCAGCAACGGTCGATGACCTCTTGGCAACGACGTTCCATTTCAGGATTATCACGTTGAACGGAGGCAAAATCGAGATCCGCATCCGATTGCCCAGAAGTCATTGAGGACGCAGCACCACCACCTAAACCAATATTCATAGCTGGTCCGCCTAAAACAATTAGTTTGGAACCAATAGGAAATTCACCTTTCTGGATATGTTCTCGACGGATATTTCCCATACCACCAGCTAACATAATTGGTTTATGATAACCTCTGACCTCTTCGCCATTAAAGCTGTTTACTTTTTCTTCATAAGTACGAAAATAACCTAACAATGCTGGACGACCAAATTCATTATTAAATGCAGCGCCACCTAAAGGTCCATCCATCATAATATCGAAGGCGCTCACTATTCGATCCGGTTTACCAAAATCTTGTTCCCAAGGTTGCTCAAAATTAGGAATTCGTAAATTTGAAACGGAAAAACCAACTAAACCTGCTTTGGGTTTGGCGCCTTTTCCAGTCGCACCTTCATCCCGAATCTCACCACCACTACCAGTTGCTGCTCCTGGCCAAGGAGATATTGCAGTTGGGTGATTATGCGTTTCAACCTTCATGAGAATATCTGCATATTCCTGATGAAAATCGTAAGTTCGATTTTCATAATCAGCAAAAAAACGCCCCACTTTTGAGCCATCCATTACCGCAGCATTATCTTTATAAGCGGATGACACATAATCTGGCGTATTTTCAAAGGTGTTTTTTATCATTTTAAACAATGATTTTGGTTGTTTTATACCATCAATCACCCAGTCAGCATTAAATATCTTATGGCGACAATGTTCAGAATTCGCTTGACCGAACATATAGAGTTCAATATCTGTAGGATTACGGTTTAATTTTTGGAAACTTTCAACTAAATAGTCAATTTCATCCGGCGCTAAAGCTAAACCTAATTTTACATTAGCCTCTTCTAAAGCATTGCGCCCTTTTCCTAATAAATCAACAATGGTTACTGGTTTGGGCTGTTCAGTCTTAAATAATTGCTGAGCTTGCTCAAAGCTACTTAATACCGTTTCCATCATTCGGTCATGAATTAATGAAAGAAAAGTATTTTGTTGTATTGCCGTTAAGGATGAACTAACTTGTACATAATAAGCAATTCCACGCTCTATTCGATGGATTTGTGATAGTCCACAATTATGTGCTATATCGGTGGCTTTAGATGACCATGGTGAGATAGTGCCTTCGCGTGGGGTAACTAAAAAGAGTATTTTATTTGCTGGATTTTCTATCTTTATCTGCGCACTTTTAGGACCATATTGTAACAGCTTATCCAAGGTTAAACTCTGTTCGGAATTCAGCTCATCAGTCAGATCGATAAAGTGAATATATTGAGCTTCGATATTGACAATGGGGATAGATTGTTCACGACATGAGGATAGAATTTTATTAATACGAAATGTCGATAGAGCAGAAGAACCAGCTAAAATTTTCATGCTAAGTACTCTTTTTAAGCAAAAAAAGGAAAAAAATAGAACAACATTATAAAAGAAAGTAGCTAAAGAGGCTATCTTAAAAATCATTATATGATTTAATAAAAAAGTTGAGGAGCGGGGTTTTTGAAAGCTTATTTACTCATTTTTATACTAATGTAGCACTTTGATTAACATATAAAAAACCGATTCCTTACAAATCATCTCTTTCATCTATAGGGTTAATTTTGGAGAATTAATACTAGAAGAATTATTTTTAATGCTTATAGCTATAAGATTGCTAAAAGAAGTAAAAAGGTAGAATAATATCTCAACAACGATGACAATAAAAAACGCCAACTAAAGTTGGCGTTTTTATTCTATGATTAAGCTTCTCTATGATTAAACTTCGTTCCAACTATCTCTTAAGCCTACGGTTCGATTAAAGACTAATTTATCTTCTGTCGCATACTTACTATCAAGACAGAAATAACCTTCACGTTCAAATTGATAAGCTTGTTCGGCTTTGGCTTTTTTCAAACTAGGCTCAACAAATCCTTGTTTAATAATTAAAGAATTTGGATTGATAGTTGATAAAAAATCCTCAGCGCTACCAGGATTTGGGGTACTAAATAAACGATCATAAAGACGAATTTCAGCAGGTTTACCATACTTGGCTGATACCCAATGAATAACGCCTTTAACTTTACGTCCATCTTCAGGATTTTTATTTAATGTTGCCGGATCGTAACTACAATAAATAGTTTGAATATTACCTTCTGCGTCCTTTTCAACACGATCAGCGCGTATCACATAAGCATTACGTAGACGGACTTCTTTGCCTAATACTAAACGCTTATAATTTTTATTAGCTTCTTCTCTGAAATCAGCTCGATCAATATAAATCTCGCGTGTAAATGTTACTTCGCGATGACCGAGTTCTGGCCTGTTAGGATGATTTGGCATACTTAAGACTTCATCAAGTGTTTCTGAAAAGTTTTCAATCACCACTTTAACTGGATCAAGTACCGCCATTGCTCGAGGTGCATTTTCGTTGAGATCTTCTCGAATACAGAATTCAAGTGTACTCATTTCAACGGTATTTTCTTGTTTAGTTACCCCGATTCGACGACAAAATTCACGAATTGAAGCTGGGGTATAACCTCGACGGCGTAAACCTGAAACAGTTGGCATACGAGGATCATTCCAACCATCAACAATTTCTTCGGCAACCAATTGTGTTAATTTACGTTTTGAGGTAATAGCATATTCTAGATTTAATCTAGAAAACTCATACTGATGAGGACGAGCTTCAATAGTAATATTATCTAAAACCCAGTCATATAAACGACGGTTATCTTGGAACTCAAGCGTACAAAGTGAATGGGTTATATTTTCAATAGCATCCGAAATACAGTGAGTAAAATCATACATCGGATAGATACACCATTTATTACCAGTTTGGTGATGCTCGGCAAATTTAATACGGTATAAAACTGGATCACGCATAACAATAAAAGGTGAAGCCATGTCGATTTTCGCTCTTAAGCAAGCTTTACCTTCAGCAAATTTACCCTCTTTCATTTGGATAAATAATGCTAAATTTTCCTCTATGCTTCGATCACGATAAGGGCTATTTTTACCTGGTTGTGTTAAAGTGCCTCGATACTCTCGAATTTCTTCAGGAGATAGTTCATCTACATAAGCTAATCCTTTATTGATAAGCTCTATGGCATATTCATATAAACGGTCAAAATAGTCAGATGAATAGCAAATCTCACCATCCCATTCGAATCCTAACCAGCGGACATCTTCTTTAATTGATTCAACATATTCAATATCTTCTTTGGCTGGATTGGTATCATCAAACCGTAAATTACATTTACCGTGATAATCTTGGGCAATACCGAAGTTTAAACAGATAGATTTTGCATGACCAATATGTAAATAGCCATTAGGTTCTGGCGGAAAACGAGTATGCGTTGTTTTATATTTTCCCGCAGCAAGATCCGCATCAATAATTTGACGAATAAAGTTATTTGGACGAGTTTCGTTCTCTGTCGGTAAATCACCGCTCATAAAAAACCTCTGATTATATATGTTTACTCATAACCAATTTAGAAATGAGATTTATCACTTTTATCACTTCGACCGACGAATATAGCAAATTTTTTGTCTTTTCGAAACGTTAAAACAAGAGATTTCAGTTACCTGAAAAAAATAATTACCCTCAAACGGATAACACTCCTAAATAATTTTAACAATTATTTTAATTTTAACTTCAGTTATTCCTCACCTGATTTTATCGAAACAACAAATCGTGCACCACCTAGTGGGCTAGTAACCACGAATGCTTTACCGTCATGAAATTCTGCCATTAATTTTACATAAGCTAAGCCTAACCCATATCCACCAGTTGATCGTGTACGACTGGTGTCAAGGCGAGCAAAAGGCATAAAAATTTTTTCTCGAGAATCGAAAGGAATGCCTGCACCATCATCATCAATTTCCAAAATAACTCGGTTATCTTGTTTGGTTATATTTAATACTGCTTTATGGGCTGCATATTTAAACGCATTAAGTAGCAGATTTTTGACAATAGTTTCTGCCAAATTGATATCAATTTTAGCTTTAGCATCTTGGCTATGGCAAATGAGCTCAAAGCCCTTAGGTTTAAATAGTGCTAATGACTGACAAACTTTTTCACCCCATTGTTTTAACGATACAGTAGTAAAGTTTAATTCAATATTACTTTGCTGCATTTTAAAATAATTCAAACTAGCATTAATGAGGGTTTCAAGTTCATCTATATCATCACTCATTCCTTTTTGTAAATCAGATCTTTCTACTTCGTCTGTAGATTCTTCAAGCATACTTAACTCAAATCGCATTCGTGCAAGAGGGGTTCGTAGTTCATGTGCCATCGCATGTGAAATTGTTTGGTTAGTGCTGACAAGATGCTCAATGTGAGTCCCCATATTATTTAAAACATTGGCTAATGGTTTGAATAGCCAACCTTTCACATTTTCCGTTCGAGCCTTCAAATTGCCCTGTCCAAGTTGTTCTGCGGTTTGACGTATGTTGACCAGATCTTTCCATACAGCACTAAACGCGAAATAGATTAATATAAAAAAGATTATGGCACTAAATAATGCCCAAATAATAAGGAAAACGCTCAACGACATGGTATTTGATTCTAATATATCTCGCATTAGAATCGGCCCCAATTGTAATAAATGACCATCATTGAGATTGATATAGACAACTTCGTCATCACCATCATAAGCAAAATCAAGTTTTTCAAGTTCTTTTTTTACAGAATGAGATAATTCTGTATTTGCAGGTAATACTTTGATTGGATAACCAAAATATGGTTGTAACTCGTCAACTACTGCTTGCAGTGGACGCTGTTTGTTTTCATCAATATGTTTGCGAATTAAGTTGACTGTTCCTCGTTGTGATTCACGAAAAACGATATGATCATCTGGCATATCAGTTAATGATGAAGGTAGTGAATCAAACACTAATAATGCGCCATAGGCGATAATACATTGCAATGAAAGTAAAATAACTAGATAAAAGACGATGCGGCGGTTAAAAAATAGCGGTTTAGCTAATAACTGTCTCAATGGTTTTCCCCTTCGCGCATGAATAAATACCCCTTTCCTCGAACCGTTTTAATTCTTGAAGGATTATCAGGATCATCAAGAAGTTTACGTCTTAACCGAGAAATTCGGGCATCAATTGAACGATCGCTACCGTCAAAATCAATCCCTCTAACTTGGGAAAATATATCGTCTCGAGATAGAATCTTACCTGCGTTATTAGCTAACAACCAGAGTAAGTCAAATTCGGCAGTCGTTAAATCTATTTCATGCCCGTCTAATAACACTTTACGATTTTCACCATCAATCACTAAATTTTCAAAGGCTAAAGTATTATTGTTAAATAAAGCAATTTGCTCTTTTAGGCCTTCTTTTTCTGTTTCATTTTGTTTTCGGCGTAGCAATGCTCGAATCCGAGCTAGTAATAATCGTGGTTCAACCGGTTTAGCTAAATAATCATCAGCGCCTAACTCTAATCCCACGATTTCATCAATATTATCTTCGCTAGCCGTCATTATAAGAATATAGTTACTGAACCATGAACGTATATCTCGACAGATATCAAATCCAGTTTTTTCAGGTAACATTACATCTAAAATAACCAAATCAGGGTTGATTTGTTGTATTTTTTCTTCTGCTCCTTCACCACTATTATGCCAATCTACCCTATATCCTTGACGGATTAGGTAGACTTGTATTAAATTGGCTAATCTTTCATCATCTTCGATAATTAATATGCGTTCACTCATTTCTGATTCTCTTTACCGTAAAGTGGACTTCGAGATGCTTCATTATACAGGCAAATAGAGCCTCGTTACAAAATATATACAAAGAGCCAACAAAGTTAGCTACCACTTTGTGAGAAAATTGTCGCCAATATCTATAACTAGCAATTTTTACTTGGAATATGAATACTTTTTCATCAATTACTAATCATCTTTTTCAACCATCTTACACTCGCTATCACAACCCTATTATTTTGTGTGATTTTGATGGCACAATTAGTGTTAAAGATGTAACTGATACTTTACTTAGTCAGTTCGGCCAAGATGGCTGTGATGAGCTCGAAGAGTTGTGGGTTAGTGGTAAAATTGGTTCTCAAGAGTGTATGAGTAAACAGATTGCCTTAATGGACGCAAGCTTAGAAGAGCTTAATCAAGCATTGGCAAAAATTGAAATTGATTCTAGCTTTAAATCATTCATTAAGTATACCGAAAAAAAACATATACCAGTTCATGTAGTTAGTGATGGTTTAGATTATGCTATCCAATTTGTATTAAAGCGTCATGGTATTGAACATTTACCTATTTATGCTAATAAACTATTGCATGATAATCACAGAAGTTGGCGCCTTGAGTTTCCTTACGCTAATAAGGATTGTATAAAACAAAGTGGTAATTGCAAATGCAATCATGTAAAACAACAGCAACATTTTCCTCAAATATTGTATGTTGGTGATGGTACTTCTGATTTTTGCGTTTCACATCATGTCGATCTGGTTTTTGCTAAAGATAAGCTGATCAATTACTGTGAAAAAAATAACATTAAGCACACTGCTATTGTTAATTTTGCTGATGTAACAGAGGCTTTAAAACAAGCAGAGCAATCACTAATTCCAGTCATGATGGTGAAATAAAGGAACAATAATGAGTACAATTGAAGATTTATCTTATTTTTTACCAGGAAATAAAAATGGCGTGCTATTAATTCATGGTTTAACTGGCACACCAAATGAAATGCGTATTTTAGCCAATGGTTTACATAAAGCAGGATTTACTGTTTATGCAATACAATTGGCAGGTCACTGTGGTACTGAAGCAGATCTATGTAAAACAACTTGGCAAGATTGGTATAAAAGCGTTCAAGATGGCGCTGATTATTTAGCTAAACATGTAGACAACCTTTTTGTCGCAGGTTTATCAATGGGCGCCCTTTTGGCGTTGAAACTTGCTGCAGATCGTCCAAATCAAGTTAAAGGTGTTGGTGTTCTAGCACCTACATTTTATTATGATGGTTGGAGTATGCCATTTTGGGCTAAAAAGTTTTTCTTTTTATTGGTCTATTTTAAAAAACTTGGCATTTTTCAAAAAGTCTCTTTTATTGAAAAACCGCCTTATGGTCTTAAAGATGAGCGTATCCGAGCGGTGGTATCAGAAAGCATGTTAAGTGGCGATGCTGCATCCGCTGGGCTTGCTGGAAATCCATTTCCTGCATTAGCAGAAATGCAATTATTGGCAAAACATGTTCGCCAAGAATTACCAAAAGTTACGTCACCTTGTTTAATTATGCATTCAGGTAATGACGATATTGCCAATATTGAAACTAATGCAAAATTAGTTGAGAAGCATGTTTCTGGTCCAAAACGATTAGTTGTATTAAATGATAGTTATCATTTAATTACTATTGATAGCCAACGCCGTGAAGTAATTAAAGAGTGCGCTTCATTTTTTAATAATCTGGCAGAAGGAACTTAAGCATAATGTCATCCTTAGTTATTTTTCTTTGGGTTAGTAATATTTGTTTTGATACCTTAGGACAAGTTGCTTTTAAATATGCTGCAATATCACCTACCAATAGAGATGGATGGTACTATTGGTTAGATCTCGCCAAAAATCATTGGATTTGGATAGGAATATCATCTTACATTGCCGAATTTTTACTGTGGTTAGCTTTTTTAACTTTAGTTCCACTTTCCCAAGGTGTATTGCTCGCCTCATTTAATATCATTACTATCATGTTAGTAGGTCGGATTCTATTTAAAGAATTACTGACGGTATATCGTGTTATTGGCATGTCTTTAATTACTGCTGGTGTGATCTTTGTGGGGTTATCTTAATATGGCTAAGTTCTATTTAATTGGTTTTACCGTATTATTAATGTTTGATACGATTGCACAATGTAGTTTTAAATTGGCTGCCGAACATGCCCAGCCACTTTCGATGAGCGTTGAATGGATAGTTAGGGTATTTTCCGGTCATTGGATCTATGTATCAATAGCTGGCTACATTTTTACTTTCTTTACTTGGATGACTTTATTAAAAAAAGCGCCTGTAGGACCTGCTTTTGCAGCTTCACATTTTGAAGTTGTTACCGTAATGATTGCTTCAGTTTGGCTATTTAATGAACCTATCACTTTATTTAAGTTAATTGGAACTATATTGATTGTTTCAGGGATTTTGTTTTTAGCACTAGCAGAAAGTAAACTTGCGAAGAAAGATACTCATCATCGTTCTAAATAACTTCAAGATAAGGATTAAAAACCTGGCAAACTATATCAGTTCTTGAATGCTAGGTTTTTAAAGCTTTTAATAATGTTAAATTAAGTTGATGTTGTTCTTGTTGCCAATCATTTAACTTTTCTAATGATATTTCGGGCTGTTTGTCCAGTGAACTTAGTAATCTCTTAAACCAATTTTTAGGCTGCCATATCGATAATTCGCCCGTGATATCACTACCGATAATCCGAGGCTTAATAGATGTAATAGTATCTAATAAATGATAGGTTTGTAATTTTCCTTGATCCCAATTGGTATGAATAACTTCTTCACTTAAGGCATCTTTATCTATCGATAAATATATCGGTTTAGTATTACGGTATTGTTCGGATAGAAACTGAGTAATAAGATCATCTGGCGAATCAAAATAGCGAAAAGCATGACTTAAACCAATTTTCTTAGCCCAAGAGACATTAACATCCATGCTCCAATAAGTCAGTTTTTTATGAAACAATGGTGACCATCTATTTTCCCAAAAATGCCATAAGCCAATATCATGTGATGTAATTCCTAATACATGTACATGGCTAACAAAAGGTAAACTAGCCACATAGCTAACCCATGATCCACAGTGAATGCCAAACAGATAACGCATGTTATCTGGATGGTTGTCGAAAATAACTACTTCAATGGGATTTTCTTCTGTATATTGCTTAGCTAGCTGCTCAATAAGTAATAACGAAATATGGTGGTAATCACCGCTACCCATTAATACCGTACCATAGCTTTCTGGTAATGATTGTTGTAATACCTTTTTAAAATTTTGGAATTTTTTTGTACTACAACCAAAGCGAATGACATCTTGCCACTGAGTAAAATCAATCGTTTTAGCATTATCAATTTCACCTACACTGTGATCAAAGTTAAGGATAACTAGCGATGTCATGCTACTTTCTCCTTATCAGTTTCGAAATGGCTAATTAATCTACGCAAAACTGCCCTTAATAAAGGATTTCGTATATAAACTAAGTGTTTAGTTAAGGTAAAACTAGCACCTAAAGAAGCTTTAACTTCTGGATCAGTCCAACCTGCAACATAATTACTAAGTTTTTGTTGTAATGCATATTCAAGATTAACAAACCAGCTAACAAAATAGAGGTTTAATTCTCTTGCTTGAGGATAAACCATTCCTATATATTTATCGATTAAAACATTGTTCACTACAAAACAGATGTTATAACCAATTAATTGTCCATTATGATGATAAGTAAAAATACGTCCATTTGAGGATTTGCTTTGCAGTAATTGGGTGAAAAATGGCTTAGTTAATAAATCAAAATGTACTTCACTCTGCTCATATACATTCAGATAAAGTTGATAATATAGATCAAGAGTCGCCTCATTAAAAAAACAATCATCACCAGTTTGTAAGATGTTAATCTCCAATTTTTCACGGGACTTTAGCTTTCTTCTTAAATTTTTACGACGACTGTATGATAGTTTTGCAAAAAAATCATCGATCGACTCAAAATCAATTGGAACCCAAGCTAAAGCTTGTCCTTCAACTTCAATAAACCCCCGTTCTTTTAAGGAACCAATAATCTGTTTAGAATATTGATTATCCTGCTTACTAAGCAGAGGTGAATCGGATGGCAAATCTTTGACAATAACAAATGGATATTTTTTTGTATAAGCTGCCTTAACATTGTCAGCTAATTGATGCGCATCGATTTTATTAGTCAATAAACTATATTCTGAAACGGTTGTACCCACAAAGCATGTTTTTGGTTGTAACCAATGCCGCCATTTTTTATAAAAAGGCAATTTATGAACTTTATGTTTAAAATCATCATCAGCAGTTATGAGCAAATCAAACTTAGCGGAAAAAGCAGGTATACCGTCTTCACTCATCCAGCTAGTAAACTCTCGCGGAGGATGAGAAAGAAAATTGTTGATTAATTCATTAGGTTCTAATTGATTGATATATCGCATAACTTTCTATAAATGATCTGAAATTCCCGCTAATTGATATTAGCGGGATTATTTTGATTTAAGACTTAAAGTTCTTTTTTAGCTCGAGTAATTAATTGATCGAGTAGTTCAATACCTTGATCAATCTCTTGACGAGTAATATGTAATGAAGGAGCAAAAGTGATAACATTTTTGTAATAACCACCAATATCAAGCACTAAGCCCATTTTGTTACCTTTCCAATCAAGATCACCTGACATACCAATATCTACCATTTTATCAACTAATGCTTTGTTAGCTGTAAATCCATCTTCGGTACAAATTTCAGCACGAAGTGCAAGACCTAGGCCATCAACTTCGCCTATTTCTTTATGTTTCTTCTCAAGTGTTTTTAATCCTTCAAGGAAATATGCACCGCTATCCATTACCATTTTTTCGTAATCTGTTTCAGAAGTCATTTTTAATACTTCTAGGCCAACTGCGGTACCTAAAGGATTTGAAGCAAACGTAGAGTGGGTTGAGCCAACTGGGAATACTTCTGGATTGATTAACTCTTCACGAGCCCATAAACCACCTAATGGATTTAAACCATTAGTTAATGCTTTCGCAAATACCACCACATCAGGTTTAACATCAAAATGTTCAATTGACCATAATTTACCAGTACGATAAAAGCCCATTTGAATTTCATCAACAACTAATAAAATACCATATTGATCTAAAACTTTTTTCAGACCTTTAAAGTAATTACGAGGAGGAACAATATAACCACCCGTTGCTTGTAATGGTTCGGCATAAAATGCAGCATATTCTGCTTGTCCGACTTTTGGATCCCATACACCGTGATACTCAGTTTCAAATAAACGTGCAAACTCAGCAACTAAGTGTTCACCATATTCTTCTGCTGTCATTCCTTTTGGACGACGGAACGGATATGGGAATGGTACAAACATTGCACGATCACCAAAATGACCATAACGACGACGGTAACGGTAGCTCGAAGTAATTGAAGATGCACCCAAAGTACGACCATGGTAACCACCTTGAAATGCAAACATCAGGGATTTACCACCAGTAGCATTACGAACGACTTTTAATGAATCTTCAATACATTGTGAACCACCAACATTAAAATGAACTCGTCCTTGGTAACCGAATCGCTGTTCCATACCTTGAGCAATTGTTTTTGCTAATTCGATTTTAGTTGGATGTAAATACTGGCTAGCACATTGCGGTAAAGTATCGATTTGCTTTTTAAGTACGTTATTTAAACGCTCATTAGCATAACCAAAGTTACAAGCAGAGTACCACATTTGTAAATCAAGGAAGGCTTTACCTTCTTTATCATACATGTAACTACCTTCACAACCATCAAAAATCTTTGGTGGTTCAACATAATGCACGGTATCACCAAATGAACAGTATTTTGCTTCATCCGCTAATAACGTTGCATCGTCGGGACGACTATTAATCATTTCTAAAGTTGGTTTACTCATAATTTATCTCACTAATCCATATTCAAATATGACAAAATGTGGCATTATTATCAGAGAAAATGGATTGTAACAATGTACATTTAATGTATAGATTTTGTGACAACAAGCCTTGAGTGACAAAATAACTACAATAATTGTCTTAAATCATATCAGTATGAGTGGTTATCAAAATGAAAAAATTAAGCTGCATAATCTCACTATTATCAATGTTTCCTTTAGGGTATACTCATATTGCGTCAGCAGATCCTACTTCATTAGGCGTCGGTTTGGGTTGGTCTAACTCACCATATAAAAATTATAGTTCAAGTTACTATCCGGTTCCTCATATTGATTATGATAATGGCTATTTTTTTATTGATGATCTATCAGCTGGTATTTACGCTTTTAACAACGATAATCAAAGTTTATCATTTGGCGTTCGTTATCTTGCTAATGAATTTAAACCTCATGATTCTGACAATCATAAGTTAAGACAACTTAATAGTCGTCATTCCACTGTGTTAGCTGAAATTGATTATGATATCACCACTAATTGGGGTATTTTTTCAAGTAGTATTGGCGCTGATATGCTCAATAATAGTAATGGAATCTTAGTTAATGCCGACTATACTGTTCCTTATATACAAGGTAATTTAATTATTGCACCTACTATTGGTATAAACTGGGCTGATGGTAAACATAATGACTATTATTATGGTGTATCTCATAAAGAATCTTCACGTTCAGGATTACGCTATTTCAATGCAGATAGTTCTTTTACACCTTACTTTGAAATCGGTGCGCAATATTCTTTAACAGATAATATCGCTACTTTTGGCGGAATTCATATTGATAAACTAACTGGTGATGCAGCTGACAGCCCTATGGTTGATGATAGTACGATAACATCCATTTATATGGGCTTATCTTATAAATTTTAATACTTTTATTAAATCTTATTAATAATACTTTATTTTCTGTGAAAATCTTATTTTAATTATTTTAATTATTTTAATTAAATAATTTTCATGAATTAATTTTTGGAAAAATTACACTATGCTTTGGTTTAAAAACGCAATTATCTATCAACTTAATAATGATAATTTACTGGATAAACAGACTATTGAAAATGCACTCAAATCTGCTTTATTTTCTCCTTGTGGTAATTTAGATACCACCAAAATGGGTTGGGTATCCCCTTACGATGATAACAATTTGGATGATTTTATTATTGATATGCAAGGGCATTTATTATTAAGAATAAAGAAAGAAACTAAAATTTTACCTGCACCTGTCATCAAACAAGCCTTAAATGAGAAGATTGACAAGCAAGAGAAGGCATTAAGCCGTAAACTTAGTAAAAATGAAAAAGCGACATTAAAAGATGAAGTGATGATCGATTTAATGCCTAGAGCATTTAGCAAATATAACTATTATTGGTTATGGATCGACATTGAAAATAAAAGGATTATTATCGATTGCAGTAGTTTTAAACTTGCTGAAGATATTCTAGCGATTTTACGGAAAGAACTTGGAGCATTAGCATTAACGCCTCTTTCCATCGAAAAACCGCTTGAAAAGATTATGACAACTTGGGTTAGAGAAAAACTTAGTTTTCCTCCTTTTATATTGGGTGATGAAGCAGAATTAAAAGATCCACTTGAGGGTAATGGGATTATCAGTTGTAAAAATCAAGATATTACAAGTGATGAAATGTTAGTTCATTTAGATTCTGGTAAATGGGTCACCAAACTTAAAATCATTGATGAACGTGGAATCAATTTTATTATTAATCCTGACTTAACATTGAAAAGAATTAAATTTGATTCTGTTATTTTAGATGAAAATGAAGATATTGGATCTGATGAATTTGATAAACGTTTAGAAGCTGATTTCTATATTATGGCTAACACATTATCAAACTCAATTAACGATTTATATATTATTATAAATAAGATTGTTTAATTTTTTTACAATATATTATCAATTATTCTAGATCCGAATAATAATTGTGCTATAATACGTAATAGATTATGTGTAACATAATTGGTCATTAAGTATAAAACACCGTAAAAATTAAGTAAAATTAAACAATAAAAGCAAATTAAACAACGTCTATTACAACAAATAAGTTGAGGCAAAAAAATGAAAAAAACAACTCTAGCTCTAGCAATGGCTGTTGCAAGTTTAACCGCTACTGCCGCTAACGCTGCATATGAAGACAATACTTTTTATGTAGGTGCTAAATTAGGTTGGTCAGAACTTTATAATTTAGACGCAAATAAAGTTCGTGGTTATGATAAAGATGAAGCTGGTATTAAAACTTCTAATAGAAGTAATGTTGCTGGCGGTGCTTTCCTTGGTTTCCAAGCTAATCCTTACTTAGCTTTTGAATTAGGTTATGATTGGTTAGGTTCTGCAAAATATAAAAGAACTTATCTTGGTGATCATTCTAACGCTGGTAATAGTAAAGTTTCAGCACAAGGCGTTTCTTTAACTGGTAAATTAAGTTACCCACTATCATTCATTTCTGACGATTTAGATATTTATGGTCGTGCAGGTGGAATGGTAACTATTGCTAAATGGAAAAATAGTGGTGATATCAAAGAAGCTTACGGCCGTGGTAAAACAAAAACTGATTTATCACCAGTTTATGCTTTAGGTCTTGATTATCGTCTTAACGAAGATTTCTCTACTCGTTTAGAATACCAATATGTTCAACATATTCATACTAAAACTCACGCATCTCCAGATGCAGGAACTGTAAGCTTAGGTATTACTTACCGTTTAGGTTCTCCATCTGTTGCAGCTCCAGTTGAAATCAAAACTGAAGTAAATCGTTATGTTTTAAATGAAGATGTGCTATTTGCTTATGCAAAATCTGATCTAAAAGCAGAAGGTCGTCAAGCACTTGATAATTTATTAACAACTCTTGTTAAAATTAACCCAACTCAAAGTGCTATCGTAGTAATTGGTCACACTGACCGTATCGGTTCAGATAGCTATAACCAAAAACTATCAGAACGTCGTGCACACACTGTATTGAACTATTTAGTTCAAAAAGGTGTTCCAGCTGAAATCATCACTTCACGCGGTATGGGTAAAGCACAACCAGTTACTGGTAATAAATGTAATGCACTTCGTGGCGCTGACTTAAAAGCATGTTTAGCACCAGATCGTCGTGTTGAAATTGAAGTTAAAGCACGTAACGTGCAAGAGGTCCAAGTAATTGATCAAACAAAATAGTTTTTGTTATTAATTACACCTTTGAACCCAGCTTCGGCTGGGTTTTTTCATTTATATGTTAATAATTAAATTATATCTTGCTTGAACCCTACAAATTATCCACAAAAAAGATTATAATTATTCCAGTATTGTTAGTATCCCAATTAAAGGAGTAGCCATGTCTACCTCGATTTGGCAAGATTGTCTTTCTCAATTACAAGAAGCGCTTCCTACAACAGAATTCAATTTATGGATTCGACCGTTACAAGTGGAAATGGTTGAGAATAAACTTTATATTTATGCTCCAAACAGATTTGTATTAGATTGGGTTAAAAATAAATATTTAACGACTATCTCGCAATTATTGAATAATTTACTGGGTAATGATTCACTAAAATTATATTTGGAAGTTGGTTCAACTTTATCTGTAGAAAAAAAATCTAAAATTAATAAATCTGATGTTGTACCTTCTTGGAAAACAACAAAAGAGAATAATAATAATCACACTTATTATTCGGGTATTAATCATAAGCATACTTTCAACAGCTTTGTTGAAGGTAAATCTAATCAACTTGCTGTTGCAGCAGCTAAACAAGTAGCTGAAAATCCAGGAAAAGCTTACAACCCTCTTTTTTTATATGGCTCAACAGGTTTAGGAAAAACTCACTTGTTACATGCTGTTGGTAATGAAATTATGGCAGGTAAAGCTAACGCTAAAGTTGTTTATATGCATTCAGAACGCTTTGTTCAAGACATGGTCAAAGCTTTACAAAATAATGCTATTGAAGAGTTTAAAAACTATTATCGATCTGTTGACGCTCTCCTTATTGATGATATTCAATTTTTTGCAAATAAAGAGCGTTCACAAGAAGAGTTTTTCCATACATTTAATTCATTGTTAGAAGGCAACCAACAAATTATCCTAACCTCGGATCGTTACCCTAAAGAAATTGATGGTGTAGAAGATCGTTTAAAGTCAAGGTTTGGTTGGGGATTAACCATCGCTATAGAACCACCAGAACTTGAAACTCGAGTGGCTATTTTGATGAAAAAAGCAGACGAAAACAAAATAAAATTACCTGAAGAGGTCGCTTTTTTCATTGCTAAACGACTACGATCAAACGTAAGAGAATTAGAAGGTGCACTTAATCGAGTTATTGCCAATGCTAATTTTACAGGCAAATCTATCACCATTGATTTTGTCAAAGATGCTTTAAAAGATTTACTTGCCTTACAAGAAAAATTGATTACTATTGAAAATATTCAAAAAACGGTTGCTGAATATTATAAAATTAAAGTTTCTGACTTATTATCTAAACGCCGTTCTCGTTCTGTCGCAAGACCAAGACAAGTAGCAATGGCGTTAGCGAAAGAGCTAACCAACAAAAGCCTTCCAGAAATAGGTGATGGTTTTGGTGGAAGAGATCATACAACAGTATTACATGCATGTCGGAAGATCGCAGAGTTAAAAGAAGAAAGCAATGACATTAAAGAGGATTATTCCAATTTAATTCGAACATTATCAACTTAAAAAAGAATTAACACTATGAAATTTATTATAGATCGTGAAAAACTTATCAAACCATTGCAACTTGTTAGTGCACCATTAGGTAGCCGACCTACCCTCCCCATTTTAGGTAATTTATTATTGCAGGTGAGTGAAAACACGCTATCCATGACGGGAACAGATTTAGAAATTGAAATGATTTCTCATATTCCCCTAACAGAGCCTAGTGAAGCGGGTGCTACAACTGTTCCAGCTAGAAAGTTTCTTGATATCTGTCGAAATCTTCCTAGTGATGCTCAAATATCGATAAGCGTTGACGATAATCGATTGATTATTCAGTCAGGTCGAAGTAAATTTTCTTTATCTACACTACCTGCATCAGATTTTCCTAATCTAGAAAATTGGCAAAGTGATGTTGAACTTTCTATACCTCAAAAGACTATCAAACGACTTATAGACGCAGTTCAATTCTCAATGGCTAACCAAGATGTAAGATATTATTTAAATGGTATGCTATTTGAAATTGAAGATGGTCTATTAAAAACCGTTGCAACTGATGGTCATCGATTAGCTGTGTGTGCTCAACCTGTTGGTCATGAGATCTCTGAATGCTGTTCAGTCATTTTACCAAGAAAAGGCGTAATTGAACTGGCAAAACTAGTTGGTGATAATGATGAGCTAGTTAATATGCAAATTGGTAACAATAATTTACGTATTAGTCTTGGCGATTTTACTTTTACTTCAAAACTAATTGATGGAAAATTTCCTGATTATAAACGTGTAATGCCTCGTAATCCTGATAAACCACTTGAAGTATCATGTGAAGAACTAAGAAATGCTTTATCTCGTGTTGCGATTCTTTCAAATGAAAAATTTCGCGGCATAAGATTATATGTACATAGCAATCAGATTAAAATTACTGCAAACAATCCTGAACAAGAAGAAGCAGAAGAAGTTATTGATGTAAAATACGAATCTCAAGAGCTTGAAATTGGTTTTAATGTAACGTATTTATTGGACATATTAAACACATTAAAATGCGATAGCGTCCAATTATTATTAACCGATGCAACATCAAGTGTGCAAATTGAAGATATCAACAACCAATCTGCAACTTATGTTGTTATGCCAATGCGCTTATAATTAACGATCATTTAAACTTCCGGCCTCGGCCGGAAACTTTACCGACATGACACTTTCTCAAATCAAAATTTATCACTTTCGAAATATTGATTATGCTGAATTATCATTATCCAAACATTTTAATTATATAGTTGGTGATAATGGTAGCGGAAAAACCAGCCTACTAGAGGCGATTTATATGCTCGGACATGGTCGAGCTTTTAGACATATTCAATCCAATCGAATAATACAACATGAAAAACCAGAGTTAGTATTATTTAGTCAAATTGAATCTGCACAAAAAACTCGAACAATAGGTTTATCAAAAACACGCCATAACGATAATACGATAAAAATTGATGGTGACGAAGGATTTCGGTTGACGGATTTAGCTAAATTATTACCAATTCAACTTATTACGCCTGAAGGATTTGATCTACTTACCGGAGGACCAAAATATCGCCGTGCTTTTATAGATTGGGGGTGTTTTCATCACTATCCTGAATTTGTATCACTTTGGAATAACTTAAAACGCCTCTTTAAACAGCGTAATGCTTTATTAAAACAGTCATCAAACTATAATCAATTATTACCTTGGGATAAAGAGTTAGCACCGATTGCAGAAAAAATCAGCCAGATTAGGGCTAGTTATAGTCAAAATATATTTCCTCAAATTATGCAAACCTGTCATGATTTTCTACCAGAATATCAACTTAATTGCCAATATTATCAGGGCTGGGAGCATGGAATCAGTTATTCAGATATATTATATAGACAATTTGAAAGAGATAAGTTCATTAATTATACTTCGCTAGGTCCTCATAAAGCAGATTTAAAATTACGAATAGATAATATTCCTGTTGAAGATTTATTATCTCGGGGACAATTAAAATTACTCATGTGTGCATTACGTTTGTCTCAAGGTGAATATTTCTCAGAAACAACAGGCCAATCCTGTATTTACTTAATTGATGACTTTGCTTCAGAGCTTGATAAAAATAAACGTAATTTATTAGCAAAACGATTAAAATCAGCACAATCTCAAGTTTTCATTACAGCGGTTAATCAAGAGCAAATTAGCCATATGATCGATGAAAATGATAAGATTTTTCACATAAATTCTGGTATAATTTCTTAAATATACAAAATGATATAAATAATCAAATAAGTCGAGAAATCCATGTCTAACTCTTATGATTCTTCCAGCATTAAAGTACTTAAAGGACTTGATGCTGTCCGAAAACGCCCAGGTATGTATATTGGTGATACTGATGATGGAACAGGGCTTCACCATATGGTTTTTGAAGTGGTAGATAATGCCATTGATGAAGCATTAGCTGGTTATTGTCACCATATTGAAGTTACAATCCATCCTGATAATTCCGTTTCTGTACGAGATGATGGTCGAGGTATACCTACTGGTATCCATGAAGAAGAAGGTATTTCCGCAGCAGAAGTTATTATGACTGTTTTGCATGCCGGTGGTAAATTTGATGATAACTCATACAAAGTGTCTGGTGGTTTACATGGTGTTGGTGTTTCAGTCGTCAATGCTTTATCCGATAAGTTAGAATTAGTGATTTATCGTGAAGGTAAAATACATAAACAAATTTATCATTTAGGCGTTCCTGAAGAACCGCTAAAAATCATTGGTGAAACAACTGAATCAGGTACATATGTTCGTTTTTGGCCAAGTCCAGAAACTTTTTCTAACATTGAATTTGTGTATGACCATCTGGCAAAAAGATTACGCGAACTATCATTCTTAAATTCAGGTGTTTCAATCAAACTCACCGATGAACGTACAGGTAAAAGTGAACATTACCATTATGAAGGTGGTATTCAAGCTTTCGTAGAATATCTAAATAAAAATAAAAACCCAATTCATCCAAAGATTTTTTATTTTAGTACTGAGAAAGATAATATTGGTGTCGAAGTTGCACTACAATGGAATGACGGTTACCAAGAAAATATCTATTGTTTTACAAATAACATTCCTCAACGTGATGGTGGTACTCACTTGGCTGGTTTCCGTGGCGCTATGACACGTACATTAAATAACTACATGGAAACCGAAGGCTATAGCAAAAAAGCAAAAATTAGTGCTACAGGTGATGATGCTCGAGAAGGGTTAATTGCTGTTGTATCAGTAAAAGTGCCTGATCCTAAATTCTCATCACAAACTAAAGATAAATTGGTGTCATCTGAAGTTAAATCAGCAGTTGAGTCTGTAATGGGCGAAAAACTAGCTGAATATTTACTTGAAAATCCTTCAGATGCAAAAATTGTAGTAGGTAAAATTATCGATGCAGCGAGAGCTCGTGAGGCAGCAAGAAAAGCTCGCGAAATGACACGTCGTAAAGGCGCTTTAGATTTAGGAGGTTTGCCTGGAAAACTTGCTGATTGCCAAGAAAAAGATCCAGCTTTATCTGAACTATACCTAGTGGAAGGGGACTCTGCAGGTGGCTCTGCAAAACAAGGACGAAATCGTAGAAACCAAGCAATTTTACCGTTAAAAGGTAAAATTCTAAATGTTGAAAAAGCTCGTTTTGACAAAATGCTTTCTTCACAAGAAGTAGCAACGTTAATTACTGCTTTAGGTTGTGGCATTGGCCGTGATGAATATAATCCAGATAAAATGCGTTACCATAGCATTATTATTATGACCGATGCAGATGTTGATGGATCGCATATTAGAACATTATTGCTAACATTCTTCTACCGTCAAATGCCTGAGATCATTGAACGAGGTTATGTCTATATTGCTCAACCACCACTATATAAGGTCAAAAAAGGGAAACAAGAGCAATATATTAAAGATGACGATGCAATGACTCAATTCCAAATCGCTTTGGCATTAGAAGATGCATCATTACATGTTAATGACCATGCTCCAGCTTTAGCTGGCGAAGCTTTAGAAAAATTAATTGCCGAATATCAGAAAGTCGAAAAATTAATTACTAAAATGGAACGTCGCTACCCTAAAGCCTTATTATCAGAATTAGTTTATCAAGAAGTATTAGATGAAAATATCTTGAAAGATCAACACAAAGCTGAAAATTGGGCAAAATCTATTGTTGAAAAACTATCTAATAAAGAACAACACGGTAGTACCTACCTTTATAGTGCGGATTACAACGAAAAAGCAGAATTGTATATACCTGTTATTAAAGTAAGAACTCATGGTGTGGATACTAATTATGCATTAGATCAAGTGTTTATTCATAGTAATGAATATCGAAATATCTGCCATTTAGGATCACAATTGAAAGATTTACTTGAGGAAAGCGCATTTATACAACGTGGTGAGAGAAAACAACCAGTTAGCTCATTTGAAGATGCAGTTGATTGGTTAATTCGTGAATCTCGTCGTGGATTAACTATCCAACGTTATAAAGGTTTAGGTGAAATGAACCCAGAACAATTATGGGAAACAACCATGGATCCAACAAGCCGAAGAATGTTACAAGTAACCATTAAAGATGCCATTGAAGCAGATCAATTGTTTACTACATTAATGGGTGATGAGGTTGAACCTCGTAGATTATTCATTGAAGAAAATGCCTTGAAAGCAGCTAATTTGGATTTCTAATTAATTATCTAATAAAAAACCAGACATTGTGTCTGGTTTTTTTTGCAAATTTATTAAAAATTAAAAAGTAATTTTATGTGATAAATTACCATCTATTAACTTTAATTACTGACAAACAGACCTATTGATTTTTAAGTCTGAAACAGCTTTATTCATCTGCCTAATCATATCTTTAGGACTTTGTGCAATATACACTTTGCCACCTGTCGCATTTGCGATACAGTCTATTTTATGTTCACCTGCAATATCTACTATATTTATCTTCAAACGAGGTTTTTGGGTAGCTATATGATTAGCAAGAGTACAAATATTTGCACGCGTACAATTATCCTCACCATCACTAATTATAAGAATATAATCATCACGTTTTACACCGTCAAGCATTTGGCTGGCTTTTTCTAATCCGCTATAAAGTGGTGTTCCTCCACCACCAGCAGCACTTGGTGTTAATCTATTAATTTTACTTTTCAAAGCACCTCTACTTGAATAATTATAAAAAGGCGTAGTATCGGCTACTGGGCAACCATTAAGTGCCACCAATGAAATATTAATATTTTGCTGTATTTTATCAATACTTGTTAATGCAACTTTTTTACTGGTTGATAAACGAGTGGGTAAACGCGTCATTCGTTTGTCATAATCTATTTTATCTTGCTGAGACATACCTCTCGGATAACCATAGCTTAAATAATTGAAATATTGCCCGACTTCCATTGGTGATTCAGCTAAAGTTACAGTCATCGATAATGAATTATCGAATATTAATGCCATTTTAGATGGATTACTATTTTTGGCTAATTCTTCTTTAGTAATACAATTTGGTGGATTTTTTACTTTTGGTTTTGGTTCAGGTTTAGGCTCAGGGTTAGTAATCGGATCTGGAACCGGTTTTGGTTTAACAACAGGTTGAGGTTCAGGAGCTTTAGGCTCTTGTTTTACTTCAGGCTTAGACTCAGGATTAGTAATCGGATCTGGAACCGGTTTTGGTTTAACAACAGGTTGGGGTTCAGGAACGTTAGGTTCTTGCTTTACTTCAGGCTCTGGTTGAGGCTTAATAACTGGTTCTTTTGGTTGTTCAACAGTTGGCTCTACTTTTTTTTCTTCCTTGACAGTTATAGGCTCGACGTTTTTAGATTCTTTAAAAGGATTAAAAAAGTACCATAATAATCCTAAAGCTGCTAATAAAAGTAAGGCTAAAATCAAAGTATACCACCATTTCCAGAAAGGTTTTGGTACTATTACTGGAGCAATTGGTAGTTCGATAGGTTCAAACGTATCGACAATAACCGGCTCATTATTGATTACATAAATATTATTCTTTAGGTTTTTAATTCTCAGTAACCATGAAGAAACTAGAGTTTTTTGTTCATTAGTTAAAGAAATTAATTTTGCTGCTGTTTCAATATCATTGATTCTAGTAGCTAGAGTTTGTTTAATTTCAGATTTATGAGATTCGTCAATTATGTCATTAAGTAAGGTAGGTTGCCCTTCAAGATTTGTATACCAACCTATATATTGATTGCCTTCAATTAATTTTGGTGTAGCAAAAATTGAATATGTTCTAGCGGTTAGATGTGGTTTAAGTATTGAAAGTAAAGAACCATACTGTTCCAGTAACTGCATCTTGTTTAAATTACTTTGTTCAAAAGCTATGCGAGTTATTCTTTGCATTTCTTAACTTAATCCTCATCATTAGCCGGTAATTTTAAAAATTACTCGGTATTTTATTCGCAAATAGGCTTACTAATATTCATATTTGAAACTGCATTATTCATTTGATTAATAAGCTCTGTTGGACTTTTAGCTATATAAACATTTCCCCCCGTTCTTTTTGCAACACAATCTATTTTATGTTGCCCAGCTATATCAACAATATTTATTTTTAAACGTGGTTTTTCTGCTGCAATTTTAGTAGCAAGGGTACAAATATTAGCACGAGTACAATTATCCTCACCATCGCTGATAATTAAAATATAATCATCACGATTAACGCCATCAAGGAGTTTACTCGCCTGTTTAACACCACTGTATAATGGTGTTGCACTGTTATAGTCTAAAGGACGCAATCGTTTAATTTTATTTTTTAGTTTTTCTCTATTTTGATAAGAATAAAATGGTGTTGTTTGTGCTGCCGGACAGCTTGTTAATGTCACAAGTGAAATATCGATATTTTGTTGTATTTTATCAATACTTGTTACTGCAACTTCTTTGCTTTTTGATAAACGATTAGGTAAACGGGTCATCCGCTTTTCATAAGCTTCAGCTTCTTTCCGAGTCATTGAATAAAAATTAGCTTTTAAAAACTTATTAATACTTGCTTGTGACTCCATTAAGGTAATTGTCATGGAAGCTGAATTATCGAAAATCAAAACCATTTTAGGTGCGTCTTTATTATTGAGCACTTCTTCTTTAGGTACACAATCTTTTGCTTTTTCTACTGGTGCAGGTGCAGGTTCAGGAATAGGTTCAGGAACCGGTTCTGGTTTAACTTTAACATCTTCTGGTACCGATTTTATTTCAGGCTCTTTTGGTGGTTCAACTATTGGAGTTGGTTCTGTTTTATGTTCTTCTACATTTTGAGCAATTATTTGCTCAGGTATTTTTTCTTTTCCATATGGACAGAAGAAGTACCAAAGGAAACCAAGCAATCCAATTAAAAATAAGGCAAGCAACAAGAAATACCACCACCGCCAAAATGATTTTGGTGGAACTACCGGTGGTGTTATAGGAGATTTAGGTAAAATAGGCTCTTCAAAAGTATTAACTATAACCGGATCATCGTTGATAACATAAATTGTATTACCCAAACTTTTAATTCTCGGCAACCAGGTTGATATTAAAGTTTGTTCTTCGATTGTTAATGACATCGTTTTAATCGCTAATTCAATGTCATTAATCCGAGTATATAGCGTTTTTTCAATCTGCTTTTTATGTTCCTCGTTTTCAATATTACTAAGTAAGACAGGTTGACCTTCAAGATTACTACACCAACCAACATATTGATTATTATCAATTAACTTAGGAATACCTAAAATTGAAAACGTCCGCTCTGTTAAATTTCTTTTTAACAATGCTAACAAAGAATTATATTGTTCTAACAAAGACGCTTTATTAGGATCACCATTATCAAATATAATTCTTGTTATTCGCTGCATTGTTTCTTTATTTCCCTATGTTCAACAAATTTTTTAGTTAATCAATATCAAATCAAATATTTAACGCTTTTTGTAATCTTTGAAGCTTTTTATTTAACTTATCTAACTCAACTTGTTTTTCAATGTCAGATGCATTTGAATTATTAACTTTATTCATCTGCTGTTCAATGTCTTTAACTTGAGCTTGAAGATCATTACGATTTTTAGCTTTTGCTTTGACCTCATTGGTTAACTGAGTTAACTCAGTTTTTAATTTTTGTAATTGAGCTTGTTTTTGTTTAACACTCAGTGATGTAGAGTTTTTCTGTCTCTCAATAGTTGCGTAAATTTCTCTAAACTGCGCATTAGCTCTTTTCTCGTTTTCTAATATTTGTTCTTTCTTATCAATACGAGCTTGATAATTACCAGAATAATTACAGCTAATTTTGTCCAAAATACCAATGTTTGTATTGGTTGGATCGCACTGTTCTGGCGTTGTTGAACAACCACTCAAAAAAACGAGCGAGCTTAGTAATAAAATAAGTGAAATCTTTTTCATATTAGCTTACCTTCACTGCTGAGCGTTGCTGAGTAACAAGGTTGACTTGCTTTTCAAGCACAGCAATTTGTTTATGTAATTGGTTAATTTGTTTATCAAGTTTTGAAACGTTTACGCCTGATCGTCGTTCTTGAGCAGAAATTGATATCCAATCTCTTTCAACTTTTTTCATACGAGATAATTTATCTGTTAAATAAGCAATGTTAGCATCAATTTGAGTTAAATCACGTTTAGCTTCGGTTTTATTCACTGTTTGTGACTTAATTTGATTATTTAATGTTTTAAGTGTTGCTAAATTTTTATCTAATACAGTTTTAGCTGTTTCTGTTACAGCTTGAACTTCATAAGTATTTTGCTGAACATCTTGAATATAAACATCAAGTCGCATTTCGGCATCAGCGTATTCTGCACGTTTAGTATCAAGATAGTAATTTGCACCCATCATTACACCACAACCCACTGCAGCTGACGCAATACAAGTACCTGCTTTACCACCTAATAAAAAACATCCAACACCAGCTACACCTGCACCTACAGCGCAAGACTGCCATGCTGATTTACTAAAGAACTTAGCACTATTACTTTTAGTTAAGGTAGGATCTACACCTTTAGTTCTTGCCCCACCCGAATTCTGACAACCAGTTAAAACCATTGAGATACATAAGGTTATCGTTACTATTAGTTTATTCATTATTTTTTCCCTTTTATTTCATTACATGTTTGAAGCCAAGTGGAACGCTCGATCTTCCCTGATTCAATATATTGATTAATATGTTTGAAATAGAGTTTTAAATAATCACTCATATTAGCCTTACCACTATTTTCTAAAATAAATTGTGTGGGTTTAGATTGATTATTAATCGTGTCTATTTCATAATTTGTAGCAGTATTTACAATCGTATCAGAATAATATTTTAGTATAAAATCACGCGCCTTTTTAGATTCATCTAAGACATTTTTTAAATTATTTAATTTCACTTTCGAGCACATATTTTCATCATCTAAAGAATCTATTTCGTTTGGATCACAGATTTCTTCAGTCATTGTTTCATACAGATTATTATTATATTCAAATTTATCATTCAAATCTGATACATTAGCACAGAGGAAAGCACCTAATTGTAGTGCTGATTGAATCGAGCGATCTCTTTGTTCATCTCGCGCTTGATTAGCGCTGCGTAATAGGGCATTTAGTTGATTTAATTCCTTTTTAGTTTTTTCATCATCAACTTGTTTAGTGATTTTTTCAAGTTCATTGACAACATTCTCATTCTTCGAAATGCCAGCACCATTACCTAATTCGTTCCATTCTTGATCGAGCTGTTTTACCAGATCATTCGACTGAATAACTTCACTTGTATAAACTAAACGAAAACCAACATCTTTGCTTTTATATGCACTTTGAGCATCATAATAAGGTTTTTCCGTTCTAATAGCTGTTGTCATTGAGGATTCAGGTGTCAAATAACTGCCTCCTCGAACAATCATACCGCCTTGTTGTCCATGGTAACGATCAAGCTTATTCATACGGAATGAATCAAACATCATTTCACTTGCATTACCCAAAATATCATAGATATCAAGAGGGTTAGGTTCTAATCGCCCAATAAGCTGCAATTTACCATTTGCTGATTTAGCACCTGAGAACCAAGCATAATTTTCTAAGTTATTAGTCATAGGAAATCTTGATTCTCTAAATTCCGATTCCGTAACTTTAGACCCACCTCGTGCTGCATATTCCCATTCAGTATTACTGGGTAATCGAACATAACCTTTAGGTACATCAATTGATTTAACTGTAGATTGATTAAGTAACCATCGATTATATTTATCAGTAAAAGCAACGGCATCAAACCAACTAACTTCAGTAATTGGGAAAATAAGATTAGGTTTAGTGGTTGGACAAGTATCATTCATAACAGCTTGATATTGAAGTGCAGTAATTTCATATTTACCAATAAGAAAATACCTTTCCTTACCAGCATCGGAAAAACTACCAGATATATAATTAGGAGTCGCATACTCAGCAAAACCTAATTCTTTATTATTACTACCTAAAACAATTTTGACATCATCTAGTAGTTTACGTGTTGGTGTAAAAACTTTTTTCATCACCAAACTGCCTTCACATGGCATAGGTAAAATAACGTCATCATTTGAAGGTTTGGGATTATAAAATTTACTATCCCATGGTTCAGCATAACTTATACTCGAAATTAAACCTAATCCAATTGCCAAGAAAACTGGTCTAAAATTACGCTTCGCGTAGGCTTTCTGCTGGTTGAATACTAATAGCACCTCGTCCTCCTATCGCAACAACAACAAATGATATAAATAACGTTAATACAAATGCGATAATAAAATGATAAAATTGTAATTGACTTACAATTGGTTGTGAAACTAAATTTTTACCTAAGACCAGATTAAATGTACAATTCCCTAATAAAAAAAGTACACATGAAACAATAAAAGCTAAACAACTTAATGCCATCGCTTGAGTAAGCAAATAAAACATCACTTCCTTAGACTTAAATCCGATAAGTCTCATAAAAGCAATATCTTTACGCTTTCGCTCAATATTAGATAAAAATGAACCACTAAAGGATAATATACAACCAAAAATTGCGGTAATAGCAATCACGCTGAAAATAAAACTAAGTACCTTATCAATTGCTTGCATATTTTCAATTGCATTTGCTTGTGTTCGAGTTTCTATATTTTTTTCACGTAATTTCAATGATAAAGGCGCAACATTATCAAGAGAATTGGCATAAATTCGCGCTCTGGCAAATGAATCAGGATAAGTAGAATTAGCCAAACCGGTTCCGGTTGAAAAAATTTCACTTTGAAAACCGTCGTAAAAATGTTCCATTTCAATTAAAAGGTCTAAACTTACAAAACCGGCTGCACGTCCATAATAAGTTTCAGGCACAATGCCAATAACCTCTAATTCCGTCATACCTTTTTCAATTTTGCCATCCAGTTGCCTTGTGATTACCATTTTTACTCGGCTTCCTATTTTTGCTTGCATTTTTTCAGCAGCTAGAGCGCTCAATAAAACTTGTTTTTCTTGACTAATCAATGGCATATTTTGGGTTATCGGATCACCTTTTGCTGTTGGAAGAACTTCAACATTATTAACAAAATGTCCAGAATCTTTAAACATATCTGCTTGGGTATTCAATGAACGTGTAAGAGGAATAACAAATGCAGTTTCAGGTTGGTTTTTAATCCAATCAAACATTGACTGATCAAATTGTAAATTACCAACAATTTTTACTTCTAAATTTTGTGGATCATTAAGTAATTGATGGCGTAGCTGTGCAACAACACCATATTTTAAACTAAACAAAAGTAACAAGGGTGTAATAACTGATATTATTGAAGCAATAATACAAAATGATACTTTCTTGTCATACCATAAATCGGCCAATGATAATCGAGAAATAAACCGCCACTTTGATGTTACTTTATCCATATTTTACACCTTACTTTATAACGGACGGTAAAAATTCTGACGATTGCATAGATGTTAATTTTGCCGATAAAGTGAACAACCCTTTATTTTCAATTCGTTGCCAATCATGTGTAACAATCATTGCAGCAATATTATCTTGTTGAGCTTGTTCTATTATTAAATCAAATAACAAATTAGCATTATAAGGATCAAGAGCAGAGGTTGGCTCATCAGCTAATAATAACGCGGGTTTATGAATAATAGATCGAATAAAAGATGCCCGTTGCCTTTCACCTATAGATAGTTGTTTTGGATATTTATTCAATAAATGAGCAATATTGAGTTTATTAACCAAATAGTCAAATCGATTAGAATCAACAGGTTTTCGCAATACTTTAGCTGATAACAAAATATTATTTTTAATATTTAAAAATGGTAATAATCCACCTGTTTGTAACATAAAACCCAAATATTGCGCTCGAATATTGGCTAATTGATTAATATTATTCTGATGAATCACATTAGCAATGTCATAAGTTTCATTATCAACCATAAGATTATAACAATCGACTTCATCTGGCTTAAGAATCAAGCCTATCATCTCAAGTAAAGTACTTTTACCGCAACCACTATCACCTTTAATGACAACCACTTGCCCTGCTTTCACCGAAAGCTCAGGTAAACAAACCTTAAAAAAAGATTTACCGATCGGTCTAGAAATCACCAAATTATTTATAGTTAACATATTTTATGGCAACATTTCTAATGGAATCGGGTAAACGTTTTCTCTAGGGTCACTACCTTCAGATAGTGATATCCAACGATCAACATCAGCATTACATTTTTGGTAATAACGTACTTTACTATTTAGATTACGTATGAATTTTTCTTGTTCAATCCCACTCATACTTTTCCATGTCTCTTGATCAAGACTAGTTACATCACTTTTATACGGAATATTATCTAAATATTCACCTAATAGTCCTAAATCAGCAATTTTTGTGACTGAATCTGATTTTAATTTACTTGGATCTTGCCCCATCGCAGCAGCAACAGAACGTAATTGTGAGAACATATCATCGGCAGAAATTAACCCATCATTAGCAGCATTAGCGATTTTAGTTACAATATCGCTTAAATCACTTAATTGTGATTTAGTTAGTAAAATTCTAGGTTCTGCTGTTGGGATTGTCGGTTTAACAAAGTCTTTATCAGCTATCCAGGCTTTAAAAACTGACGGAGCCTTAGTTCCGTTAGTATCACCTAAATAAGCAAGCTGCATTGCTTTACCTAATAGTAAAGCATCTTTTAACATATTAGAGTCATTATCATCTTTGGCATTAAGGGCATTACCAACTGAAGACTCACCTTTATAGGCTAATTTAACTTGCTCTGATAATGCTTGAGCCAATGAATCTACTTTTTTACCAAACTCATTTACATCACCAGCATTAACAGGATAATAAAGTGACTTATGAATAAAATCGTTATAGGTCAAATCAGAATATTGCTTTTCGGCCACTTGATGATCTTTTTCACCACTTGGCGTTTTTAAATGTAAAGCATAAATTGCAACACCTTTATGCTGTGCTTCAAGTCGTAATTGAGCAGCATCCATACCTGTACTTGAAAGCTTATCATCGCCAGGAATAGCGCTTGCATCAGTAATTAGAATCATATATCGAGCGCCAAAATTATTCCAATTAATATCATTTAACGCTTGTGCAACACCCGCGTAAGAGTCCTCAGCAAAATAAGTTGTTGAGACCGTGGCTTGTTTAAGAGAAGCACTAAGTTTTTTGAATTCTTCCTTATTTTTTACTTGATTTGGATCTACAAATATCTTACTGACAAACTCCAATTTATCCGAAGCTTTTAAGCTTGAACGAAAAGATACCAATCCAAATTTAACCTGATCTTGTAACTGCTCTTTTTCAATACGCTGATAAACTCGTTCAACAGCCTCTTTTGTTCTCGATATATAAGGATCCATCGAAATCGTTGAATCAATAACAAACACAATTGCAGCTTTAAATGGAGCAACTTGGTTAGTATTATCATCCGAAGATGAGGTAGATGGTTTATTATTACTTTTAACCACCGCTTGTTGTTTACTAACTGAAGCCACCTCTAAAATTCGTTCATAAAAACCTTGCCCATTCATTACCTCCTCACCTTGTAAAATCGGTAATAAATAAAAATTATTCTTGAAATCAACAAATTCCTTAGGTTCTTGAGCCAGAATCTGTGGTACGGCTTTATTCTCTTTTAGTGCGTCTCGAATGGGTTTTAATAACGTTTCAGGATTATCCGCATCAACAATTGAGGATAATGAGGCTTTATCTTTAAAAAATAACAGCGGGTCACGATCAACTGGATTTGTGAACACTAAAGTCAATTGCATATTCCACTCAACCGCACATGAATTATTAATCCAACCAACTGTATTGCCGTAAGAATCTGGACCAACATTCAACCATTCTTGATTATTCTCATTTTTACGTTCATAGACATAATAACGAGAAAACGCAGGTACTGATTGGCCTTTAGCATCATTAATATTCTTCTTCAATTCACACGTCGGAGTACTAAGAACTCGCTGATAAAGTGTTGTTTTACCTGCTTGCTTTAATGGTTCTAAAGCTGACGTAACTAAAGGTAAGCAAGTAAGACTAAATCCGATAATCAATATTGAAATTAATGTTTTTTTCATACCTGCACCTTATTATTTTTGCAATTCAGCTAGGCGTTCTTTAGCTAAAACGTTATTAGGATCATTATTCAATGATGTTTCATACCAATAAATTGCGGTACCTTTATCAATTTTAAAGCACTGATTATCTTGATAAAATTTTTCATCATATTCTTTAGCATAAAGTAAAGCAATTTTAGCATTCAGCAAAGACTGATTAGCATATAAACGCTGAGCGATATTACATTTATTTGCTTGTTTTGCTTGATTTATTATCTCAATTATTGTGTCCGTATCAGGTTTTGACTGTAAACACTGTTGAATAAAAGATAAATCATTACTGTTTGCATTTGTAACGTCACACTGACTATTCATTGTTGCAGTCAAAGGACTCTTATCTTTTGAAAAGAAGAAATACCATGCCGCTACACTTAGACCAGCTAAAACTAATAATGTGATAAAAATTAGGATAATTATTCCCTTTTTACTTTTTGATTTAACTGGTTGTGGAGTAGAAACTTCTTCTGGTGTAATCGCAGGTTCAGGCTCAGGAGCTGCTTCTATTTCAACTTCAGGCTCGGCAATTACCTGATTTTCTTCTTCAGCAACAGGCAATTCAGTTTGAGGAATATCAGATTCTGAAGGTGCTTTAGAATCTGATTCAGTAAAATTCGAAACAATCTCATCAGGCTCAATTTTATCTTCTTCTATAGCATCAGATTGTTGAGTATTTAGAGCAGATGATGGAAATACTGTTTCACCAATATTAACAACACCACTATCGATATAACTTTCATTTTGCTTATCACGGATCTGAATAAGAAATCTAACACGGTTTTCTTGAGACAATAATGAGTCAACTAACCACTCATCAACTTGGCCAGTTAATTGCTCATTATCTACCGACATATTAGTTAATGTATGCCAATTTTTTTCTGGTCCCCACTGATTAAGACCTGATAAATAATAACCATCCTGATTACGTTGAATAAGCATATCAATATCGGCACTACCATTCCATTTTTGTGCCAAAAATTTAGCAATACCTGGCTTGTAGCCTTCTAATTCAATTTTTAATGCCATGATATCCTCTATTTCACAATTATAATGTTATCAATATGGATTGATAAATCTTTCATAATAGAAGGTAGTTTAAGCTACCTTTTTTATAATTATTAAATGATAACCATCTAATATAATCACAACATATTATTTTATTTGCGATTGTTTAAAGATAGTTAAAACCTCACCAAGTTGAGAATTTTGTTCTTGACTAATTTCACGCCCAGCGTGATGCCCGACATTTTCTTGTGCCAGCACCGCAAATGCAATAAACCAATCAAATATAGCAAACTGAGAATAATTTTTAGTCTTATCATCAAGCACTGGAAGTGGATGAGATAATTGACTTGAAAATTGGCTCAACGGTGAAGAAAATATAGGTTTACCTTGATTAACACGGCTTGTCGGTATTTCATTTGCTTGCCCTTGAATAAACCCAAGCCAAGCAATAAAGTCGGTCAAAAAGAGATGAATAGAGCTAATTTGTCGAGACTCAAGATCATCACGTTTACTTCCCATATTTTCGATATCTAAAATTTTCTGCGTTAAACTTGCTTCAAGTTTTAAACGGTTAGCGGCAGTTATTAATTCTTCAACAATAAAAGAGAGTGATTTTTGCTCAAGTCCAAAAAATTGTAATATATGTTTATCTAATACAATATTTCTTAAATGCTCCAACCATGCAGTAAATACGTTTTTCGCAAATTTTGATTCAGTAGGTAAACTAGCAACAGCTTTAGGTTTTAGAGGAGAGCTAGAATCGGGGAACAGCTCAAATTCAGTATTTAAACCAAAATCGTTTGAAGAATTATCTAATATATCATCACTACCTGTAGTGCTAACTTCATTATTTATATGGCTTGAATGATAAAGAGCTCGAATAGTTTGATCT
This sequence comes from Gilliamella sp. B2785, assembly GCF_026537005.1. Taxonomy (NCBI): domain Bacteria; kingdom Pseudomonadati; phylum Pseudomonadota; class Gammaproteobacteria; order Orbales; family Orbaceae; genus Gilliamella; species Gilliamella sp. B2785. The sequence goes on from NZ_JAFNNC010000004.1 coordinate 57,930, forward strand.
GGCAATTCTAAAACTTTAAGTAGTTCGCCTAATAATAACGCTTTACCTTGTAGTTCTTTTACTACACCACTAATGATTTGTTTTTTCTTACCAAGTTCTTCATCACTGCCGGCTTGATACCAAGTATCAAAACGCATATTGATGATATAATCTATTTTCTCATTGAGTTGCTCAACAATTCGTTGTTGTTTAACTTCAGTAATCGCGACTTGTTCTAAATATTGACTAATTCGACCAATTCCACCATCATTTAGTTTCAACATCGCATCCCAAGCTTGGTCTGGATCGCTTACATACTCTTTAATATCTGGATTTTCAACAAATGTCTTTTTCAAAACTGACATTTCTTGTTGATAATTATCATTATAAGATAATTCAAGATTTGCCTTGGCGTCGACATTTAAAAACGGTACATCAAATCCAGGTTTACGAACCAAAAATACATTATTAAATTTACCATTATTTGACCAATTGGATAACCAATCATAGCTACCAAAACGTTCTAAAATAGTTTGTTGTAATAAGCCACCTTTACCCCAAGTATTACTTAGATTATCTTCTGATTGATGTAATGATGCTCCAATTCTTTTATCAAACATGGTAATAGCCCATAGTAAGCCAGCTTTTTTAGTAGCCCTTTTCTCAGCGGTTTCACCTTGCGTTTTATCAATCCAACGTTCTAATACTGGACCAACATCATTAACATCTGACTGTTTATCTGATGGAGTACAAACAACCAAAACATTCATTTCTTGGCTATCAGTATATTTCTCAAATAGATAAGCAACTTTACCACGCAATAAAAGTTGAGCAATTGGATTACCTTCTTTAACATCAGAGATAGAAATTAAATTTAATCGACCTCGATATCCAGGAAAATCAAGTAAATCGACCTTCTCAAAAGTTGGTACTCGAGTTTGATTTACTAAAGGGAAGATTAATTCTGCGGTTAAAAAAGCTAATTGAGCTAATGATATCGAAGTTGGTATTCCATTAAGTGGTGTAACGGATACAGATGAATCTTTCTCCGTATTTAACCTTTCAAGCATATCAACATTCATTATGCTATCAATCTGTGACTTTTTACCATCATGCTCCTTCACCAATACTGAAAGAGGTGCATAAATAGTATTAGCATGGTTTAAACTTGACAAGGTCGTAGCTAACTGCACATAAATTGCAGTGAGTTCACTTATGCCTCCCCACAACACAGAGAATAAAGCACCTCGGTCTACAGTCGAAAGATAAGGTAGTAAAGACACAGCTTTCTCCCAATACCCTCCTTTTAAACCTTCAAGTGAATTACCAAAGTTTTCAGATAAATAATCATAGAGATCAACAATATCATCTTCAGTTATACCACCCGTATAATCAGATTGTTTTTTATTTTCAGATTGTTGAATAAGTTGATTTAACTCTGAAAATTCAATCTTATTCACAACTTTCTGTTGATCAAAATCTTTAAAATATGCATTAATTAAAATTTTAACAATTTCGATTTCTTGAAAAAGTTTAAGCTCTAGCGGATAGTTGGCAATGCCACCTTTAGCGGTACGACTAAATCGTGTAACAAGTCCCGTTGCCTCTTTACCACCGCCAACAGGATTGACATGATCAATAAAATCTAATATTTCATTATCGACAACGGTTTCAAGCTTACCATTCTCACCCGCAGCTAACGCTGAAATGAGATAAGATTTACCTGCTTGCGACAATCCAAAAAAGCCCACTGCAACAGACTTGGTTGACACATCACCCAATCGTTTTGCGCTATTACGCAAACGACGTAGATCTAGAATTAAATTATCAGCCTCATTGTTCAAACGCTTTGATGAATCTCGGGTTTGACTCACCCACTCTATTGCCTGTTCTGATGCTTGATAAACCTGTTCCCAAGATTTAGGGAGTTGTTCATTTAAATTTTTCATCGTTTTATCATTCCACTATCAAGCCAATATTGTGTGCTAATTAAACCTGAATTTACCATTGTGTTTAAATTAAGTTTGATATCCTTGGTTTTATTACAAGCACGTCCATCTGAAGCTTTGACATCTTTAATATAAAAATTCTCAACAGTTTTTTGTCGATTTTTAATGCCTAAAGTTACCTCTAAAACCACACCCTCAGCACTCAACCGTTTAGCAACATCACTATTTTCAATAGTCAAAATATAAATTGGTGATGCAGGCCAACGATCGATTTCAAGCTGTTTAAAACCAAGCCTTGTTGTGCCTCTAATTTCGAAAGAATGGTCAGGAAAATCATAATCAGGATCATCTAAATCAATATCTTGATAATAAATATTTTCTTTCTTTATCATGTTAAGATTATCTAACAAACCAATGTATTTGACTGTTGAATATAAATCCATATTCGATGATCTAAAATAGAAATTCGGTAATCTTAAGTTTTTACTTAGAAAACATAACATAGCGCCAACAGCAGCCGTTGTTTTTGGATCATCAATACGTTCTTGTTTATGGAATGGATACCATCCACCTGTATAATAACCATGTAATGGTAATATACGTCCTACTGGCATTGATAATCGTGAACGGAAATAACTTTGAACACCAGGCAGCCGCGAAGGACGACCTGTTAATAACAATACATCACATTGATAACAACTAATAATCTCTGATAACGCATCAAACGTTTTACAAATATTGTAATAATCACCACGAATAAATAAGTGATGAATACGTTTAAGGTCAATTTCCACATTTAAATCAAGCACAGAAAATTCAGGATTATTTAATGCTCGACTAATCGGTTCATTAATAAAATTCAGAACATGATCGGTCATCGCATTATTTTGCAGTAATTCACTAAATGTCATGTTATAAACATGCTGCTCAGCATGTAATGGATCATAAAGCTCATAAAGCTTTAATACATGCAAGCCTACTGGCGTAAACAGTTGTAAAGTTAATTGTTGGCGCAGTACTGCATCTTGTATTGATACCTGCTGAGAACCAATAATAGTAGATAAAATCGGATTAGGATCTGCAAGCCCAGCTTGTTTTAGGCCATTGTTTAGCGAAGATAAAACGGTATCTTGAATAATATCAAGTAAAATATCATCACCAGCGACTTTAAATCCATCACGAAAACGTTGTGTCGGAACAATGTAAGCATTACTGCCACTAAGCTGTTTATTAGCACCATAATCAAGTTCATAATCATTTATAACTAAATCAGTTGTGCCACCACCAATATCAACGGTCGCAATCGTTAATTTTTGTTTATTGGTTTTATCTGGTCTGACCATTGAAGCTATAAACTCTTCTGATCGACCATTATAATTGTTTTGAGTTTCATTAAAGAGATAGACCACTTGGCCACAGGTCGCTTCATCCCACTGAATGTAAATTTCAGGGATGTTTGGCCATATACTTTTTAATTGTTCAGGATCACTAAAATCTATATCATCGTCAGAACTATCCCAACCTAAACTTTTCCATACCAAACCGATAGCTTGATAAACACAGCTTTTAAAGATAGCTTGTTCTGGTTTTGGCATCGCTGGGGGGATAGTAAGAATAATTGAACGTAAATTACGAGGCGTTCTAGCGTGTTCAAGCTTATTACGCTGAGCAACACTATTTATTTGCATTAAAGCATGCATTAATACTTCACATAGCATAAATGTCATTAGTGAGCTACGTGAATATTTTGGATGAAACACAGGCATTTTACGATCAAATTCTTCCTCAATTTCATTACTGAGGACATGCAGTGCTTCACCATATTCATTAATTAAGCTAGAGAACGGCTCTGCCGTTGCAAAGGGTTCATGATCGCTCTTCACATAATGAGAATTGAATCGCCAACCTTGCTCATACTTCTCCTGATCCCACAAATAACGTTTTGGACTTGAAAGCCCAGTTGCACCTTCGTTCCCTTCACGACGACTAGCTAAACGACTGGCTTCTTTTCCAACTCGTACAATACTAGGCCAGCGGAAAGTATCACGTCGTCCACTTTGTAAAGAAAAGTGCTCTTTACCAAAAAAGGTTTGTGCAAATTCTACTCGGCTCTCAAACGGTTCATTATAGATATGTTCAGGTTGAGTTAAATCCCGAATTTCAAGCTCATAGCGACGATTTAAGCTATCTTTATCTTGAACGTGATCTTCAATTAGTATTCCACATGTTCTAGAATTACCAACATCTAAAATCATATCAACAGGAATTGATTTAACCACATCATCTCGATTATTTGAGACAATTTTGATTTTTGGTAACTGTAATGAATCAGCAAGCAAATTAAGAATATTTAAATAATGACCATAGTAAGCTTTATTATTTATTTCTAACTCAATATCATCTTTATGAATTTTTAGTCGCTCTGGTTGGGGCGCTAACTCTTGAAATAGATCAATTAACCAACTGGTGATCCACTTTTGCTCTAAGTACCAAGCAACTTGATCTGAACGATGAGCTAAACTAAAAACAGCTCCTGTTTTGACATCATTTTCAGTCGGCGCTAAATAAGCAACGTCCTGCATATTGCTGAAAATTTTTGTATCGAAGGCGAATGTAATGCGGTGTGTATTGCCATCAGCATCTTCACCTTCTGGTATACTAACAATTCGAACTCGACTCCAGTTATGCGGGCCTTTATCAAAACGCTCTGGTGGCATTGATCTTAAAACTGGCACAGGTAACCAAATGCCATCAAACAGTTTTAATGATTGGTCAACACTTATCTCTTGAGTTGGCGTAACAGCAAAAGAGAGATTATCCGGCGCAAAAAATTTACCACTATCGATATCTTCAATTAATCTAACTAGTGCTCCGCTTTCTGATGGATCAATAAAACAGCCATTAACTTTACTTCGCCATTTATTATCTTTCCAATCTATTTTTAATGCAAAATCAAGAAACTGAATTCCACTATTCATGATAAGTGTGACTTCTTGACCATAATTGCGTATTTCTGGAAGCATATACAAACCTATTGTTTTTTCATCGTAATTGGGAATGAAGTCCCGTTATCATAAACTCCCTGACAATCAGCTTGATTATTTTTGCCAGGTTTACACTGAATATTTGGTAATTTATATTTAGTATTATCACTACAAGTAGCTTCGGTATTACCCACAATATTTAAATTCGCGTTTTGAATCCCACTACCGACCTTACCAACACATTTGACGCCATCGCTACGAGTAAGCGTCACTTCACCATTGCCTTGATTAAAATTATAACTTAATTGTAATGGTTTACCGGTTGCTTTATCTTGAATACCGGCTCCAACTGACCATTGGCCATTTAAAAAGTTCGTTGACCCTTGCTTTAATGCATCAGTAGGTAAAGCTAAATTTTGGGATTGATTAGCATTGGTATCAGGTGAATTACCTTGATTAGAAGTGTTAGCTTCAGGATTATTAACGACATCTGGTGGTGTCGTTTGAGCATTTTTATCGTCATTATTCTGACCATTTTGATCCACGTTTTTATCATCAGGCGAATTAGGATTATTCGGGGTATTATTATCTTCACTCCCTTTATTTCCTTGATCACCTTGATCACCGTTATTTCCTTTATCATCAGGATTATTTGCATCAGGAGGCGTAGGTTGAAGTGGATCTGTAACACCATTTGCAGTATTTTCTACTGTTTCATTTGGAGCAGCAGGTGGTACAGCTGAATTATCAACAGCAGCAGAATCGGTTGGAACTGCATTCACTGCATTAGGATCTACAGCAACAGTCCGATTTGATACGACACCATTAACCACACCAACAGGTCTGTTATCTATGATAACTTCTTTAGGTTTTTGCTCAGGATCCTGTTTATTATCCTCTGGTTTTTTGAGTTCTTCTGGTTTTTCTTCTTTCTTTTCATTGTTAACAACAGAAGAATTAACTTTATTATCTATTGAGATATTGGGATCTAAAGTTATACTTGGTTTTAACCAATAACCTTTTAACCACAGCAACGCTAACAATAGTAATAAAAGGAGTAATAATCCCAATAACCAAACCCACCAACGCTTCCACCAAGGCTTTTTAACAACAACAGGTATTTTTTGAGAAGGTGCGGGTGCTGTACTTCTAAAGGCCTCTAAACAATAAAATGGCGAAGTCGCTTGTGGTGTTTGCGGATTAACAAAGCCCCAAAAAGTAATAACGGGTTTGCCATTAACAATATAAACAAACTGATTGCTAGGAAAGCGTATCGCCATCAAATTAGGTTCGAGGCTATCTGCTCTTTGTTTAGGATCATAGATAAGCCGACTAAAAAGTAGTTGGTCACCTTCTAAATTGGGGTTTCTAGATAATTTTTGACCTAATTCGATAACTTTGTTTTCAAAATCTTTAAGCAAAACTAGGGCAGATTCTTTTTCTGATTCACTAGCCGATGTCCAAGGAACAATATCATATTCCCCATCAGGTGAGTCTGAATCGAAAGGGATATACCAATCAACAATATTACCCTGATCATTACGTTGTGGGATAGCTAAACAATCTGAGTATTGACGCCCTAATTTGACTCGGAACATTTCTCGAATTTGAGAAGCAACAAGATAAGCTGCTTTACCATCATGCCCGAGCATTTTAAAATCTTTTATATCACCACTTCGGAGTAATGTGTTTGCCATATATTTCCTGATATTCCTTTAAATTACTTATATTTTTTGTAATTATTATTTGACTAAATCAATTCTATCAGAAATAGCAAGTTGTTGTCATTGTTAACCCAAAAGATAATATGATTTTTTTGTCATATTTAATTCTTTATAATGAGTTAAGTTATAAATATTCAACTAATTAATGACTAAATTGTTAAATTAGACCTCAAAAACCCCGTTCCTCAACTTTTTTTTGATTTCTGTTTTAAAAATTCTTCATCCGTTAACACTCGTAGTGGTTGCATATCACTTTCTCCTCTTATAACCAAAGAAGGATCAGAACGTAAACACGCACCTCCATAATGACCACCAACGGTGAAAGTACAAACTTGCAAATAACGATCATCAACTTTTGGCAAACACCATAATTCTTGATAAATATTTTCCTGTTTTGCAAATCGTCCAACAGTTTTATCCAACACTTGTTCATGACTACCAACTAACTCAATATCACTACCTCTTCGCCCGGCAATAGGCTTAATTGCGTAGCCTTTTTTGATTAAGTTGTCATTAAGTTCAAATGTAGATTCAAGCAAATAACGATGATTCGGAAATAGAGACCATAATACAGGTAAAATAGCTTTATTACTTGGGATTACAGTCCATAAAGGCTCAAAAACAGATACCTCAGGCCGCAGCAATACATCAATTAATCTAACCGCATTTTCAGGATGCCATGTTCGAATCGGCAATCCTGCTACTTGTGCTTCACTTTCTTGGCGTAATTGTTCAAGTACAGTTTCCCATGCCCACGTTTTCCAGACACAGGTAACTTGACGATCTTCATCATCAACTAAGCGTCCGCGTTTATCCCATCTTAACCCGGTTAGTCCTCGTAAAATTTTACTTTTAAATCCAGCTTGAGTCAGGGCCTTTTGCATAAATAGTGCATGATAATTTTCCTCATTGTCATTATCTTGCATAATGTGTACAAATGCTTTTGCGTCGCTATGCTTCCAACAACTAGCTAAAGCATTGAGTAATCCTGCACTCGGGTTTACCCCAACATTTAATTCGGCTTGGATTGCCCAATTTTCCAATATTTTTCCAGCTTCGGTATGACATGATGCAGAATCAGCATTGTATTCATAAACTTTAAAGCCTCTCTCATCCATACAAAAATCTAATCGGCCGGTGATCATTTGATAACGTCGTTGCTGCCAAGATAACCGAAGTCTAGGCCAAAGAATTTCAGGAATATTGAAATTGCATAATAAATTGTCATCTTTTAATACTTTATCTGTAGCATGTAAATACATTAAATGAAGTTCATTTGTGGCACGAATAAGTTCCTGTTCTGCACTTTCAGAAATAGTGAAATAGCGATATTGATCATCATGACTAATAGCATGGCCAGTTGCTGACACATAAGCGCTTTCTAACGGATCGTTTTCGTTTAGCCATTTGCCATCAAATTGGCCATGATTTTCAATGTGTACGCTGTGGATATCGAGTAAGTGCTTATTAACTTCAGGTTGTGGTAGGCTATAAAGTGTATTATCTGTTTGAATCATCCAACCTAAAATTTTGGTATCATCAAAAGTATCATGTAAATAAAAACCATCATCAGATACGGTCATCTCCAACTCACGCGTCCATTGCTGACCAATAGGAAGTCGGGTATGGATAACATTTTGTTCCGCAATTCGAATTTTATTATCAAAAACTTCAGTAACTATAGCAACATGACCAGTTCTATCAAATATACCGCCATCATCCCATATTAATAATGCTCCTGCTTCTGGCATTTTTTTACTGCCGTTAGCAAATGCTTGTAATGGTAAAATTGCTTCATTGATAACCTGGCGAAGAAACCTTAATGAGAAAATTTCATGTGCCATGCCAACATCAGTAAAAACAATACCATAATTTAAAAATAAAAATCTTCTGGCAAATTCAACACATTGCCACTTGTACCCCATATACTCATGACCAGAATAGCTTCGAAATGAAGCATCATTAGGAAATTGTTCAGGATCTAATGTTTCATAATCAGATGAATAAATTGCGACACCACCTGGTGCATAACCAAGTAATGTACCAAAAGGTTCTTTATTAGCGGATTGGGATGACATGTTATTTTAGCCTTTTAGAATAATAGTAAGGTAGGTTTTACTAAGCTATGTTAGAATTTGCTTATCATAGATCAAATTATAAGCTTTAAAAAGTGATGTTTATGGCTTGAAGAATAATAAATTGACTATATATATTAGCAAAAGTTAGTAGTTATATTGATAAAACGAGAAAAAGACTATTATGCAACAAACAAAATTAAATGAATTATTAGATTTCCCTTGTTCTTTCACTTATAAAGTAATGGGTGAAGCAAAACCTGAATTAGTTGATAAAGTGGTGTCAGTTATTCAGCGCCATGCGCCTGGAGATTATACACCGTCGATTAAACCAAGTAGTAAAGGTAATTATCATTCTGTTTCAATTACGATTAATGCAACACATATTGATCAGGTGGAAAGTTTATACAAAGAATTAGGTGAAATAGATATAGTGAGAATGGTTTTATAATTCTTTACTTTTTGGTAATTTTTTGCACAAAATAAGAGTCTTATAGTTGTAAATATGAGGCTCTTATATGAAACCAGAAACAATTGTTTTGCACGCAGGCTATACTCCTGAACCAACCACTCACTCCGTCGCTGTTCCCATATATCAAACGACATCTTATGCTTTTGATGACACACAACATGGTGCCGATTTATTCGATTTAAAAGTCGCGGGGAATATTTATACTCGAATAACAAATCCAACAAATGCAGTACTTGAAGCACGTGTTGCTGCTCTTGAAGGTGGTATAGGCGCTCTTGCGGTAGCATCTGGTATGGCGGCTATTACTTACGCAATACAAGCCATCACATTTGCTGGAGAAAATATTGTTTCAGTGTCTAAACTTTATGGTGGCACATATAATTTACTTGCTCATACATTGCCTAATTTTGGTATTACAACTAAATTTGCACCACACAATGACCTAAACGCTATCGAAAACCAAATTGATGACAAAACTAAAGCCATATACTGTGAAAGTATAGGTAATCCAGCTGGTAACCTTGTTGATTTGACTGCACTTGCTGATATTGCCCATCGGCATGGTATACCATTAATTGTTGATAATACAGTTGCCAGCCCTGCCCTTTGCCGACCATTTGAATTTGGCGCTGATATAGTTGTACATTCATTAACTAAATATATCGGTGGGCATGGCAATAGTTTAGGTGGAATGATAGTTGATTCTGGTAAATTTCGTTGGAAAGAGCATGCCGATAAGTATCCTATGTTAAACCAACCAGACCCTTCTTATCATGGTGTTTCTTATACTGAAAGCTTTGGTGATGCAGCTTATATTGCACGTTGTCGAGTAATACCTCTTAGAAATATGGGAGCAGCTTTATCGCCATTTAATACGTTCTTATTATTGCAAGGCCTTGAAACACTCTCTTTACGTATTGAACGTCACTGCCAAAATACACTTAAAGTTGCTAAGTATTTGGCTTCACATCCTCAAGTTGAGTGGGTCAATTATGCTGGGCTTATTGATCATCCAGAACATCATCTAGCCGTAAAACAAATGGATAATGGATTACCTGCCGGGATTTTGTCTTTTGGCATTAAAGGAGGAAAGCAAGCTGGTGCAAAATTTATTGATGCCTTAAAATTGATTATTCGTTTAGTCAATATTGGCGATACGCGTTCATTAGCTTGTCACCCAGCATCAACTACGCATAGGCAACTCAATGATGAAGAATTGCAAAAAGCTGGTGTAAGCCAAGAAATGATACGTTTATCAATTGGTATTGAACATATCGATGATATTATTGAAGATTTAGAGCAAGCACTTAACTCTGCTAAATAATAAATTTGATAATATGAGGGATGAGTATCATCCCTCTTTTTAAAAATTAACCTAAAATTTTAGTTAATTCATTAGTCACAGCTGAAACAGCTTGTGTTCCATCAATGCGGTAATATTTAGTTCGCCCTTCTTTCGCTTCATGTTGATAATAGTTAACTAAAGGTTTAGTTAAATCATGATATTCAACAAGACGTTTACGAACAATCTCTTCATTATCATCTTTACGGATAGTCAATGGTTCACCCGTTACGTCATCAATATTTTCCACTTTCGGCGGATTATGACGAATATGATATACACGTCCTGAACCAGCATGAATACGGCGACCACTCATACGATCAATAATAACTTCATCAGGTACATCAAATTCAAGCACATAATCTACATTAATTCCGGCTTCTTTCATTGCATCCGCTTGTGGAACTGTGCGAGGAAAACCATCTAATAAAAAGCCTTTTTCACAGTCGCTTTGTGCAATACGCTCTTTAACTAAAGCAATAACTAACTCATCAGTAACAAGCTTACCATTATCCATAAGCTCTTTTGCTTGTAGACCTAGTGGGCTACCTGCTTTTACCGCTGCACGCAACATATCACCCGTTGAAATTTGGGGAATGCCATATTTTTGCATAATAAATTGAGCTTGAGTTCCTTTTCCTGCCCCTGGTGCGCCTAACAAAATAATTCGCATAAAATAACCTCTTATGGCTTTAAATATAAATTTCTATTCTGGTAAATAATGAAATATCACTTTACTGCTGGAGATTAAGCCATCAGTGTGACAAATGTAGTTTATAGCACCACAACCTTTAACTATTTGAGCACTTTGCTGACAAATTGGACAGATATACTGTTCTAGATAATGTTGCTTGCAATGAGGACAGTCATAATGTTGTGGCGACACAATGTCCATTTTATTATGGCATTTCGGACAAATACCTTCTTGCCCCTCATCAATACTCTTTTTTGTTGTCATACGTTATTTACGCCCCCGTACATGTTTCATTAATCGACGACGTTTACGTTGTTGGGAAGCCGTCAAACTATTTTTTCGGCCTTCAAATGGATTTGCGCCTTCTTTAAATTGAATTCGTATTGGTGATCCCATAATTTTTAATGAGCGTCTAAAATAATTCATTAAATAGCGTTTATAAGAATCAGGTAAATCTTCAACCTGATTACCATGAATAACAACAATTGGTGGGTTGTATCCACCTGCATGAGCATATTTTAATTTTACTCGACGCCCTCTCACTAATGGTGGCTGATGGTCATCTTGCGCCATTTGCATGATTTTGGTTAATAATGCAGTATTAACACGACGTGTCGCACAATCATATGCTTCTTGGATCGAGTCAAATAAGTTTCCTACACCACTGCCATGAAGTGCAGATATAAAATGTAAACGAGCAAAATCGATAAAATCAAGCCGATCATCTAACGTCGTTTTTACTTGCTCTTTGATATCTTGTGATAACCCATCCCACTTATTGACTGCAATAACAAGTGAGCGCCCACTATTAATAATGAAACCAAGCAAGGACAAATCTTGATCAGATATGCCTTCTCGGGCATCTATTACTAAAATAACAACATTAGCATCTTCTATCGCTTGCAGGGTTTTAATAACAGAGAATTTTTCAACGGTTTCTGTTACTTTACCTCGTTTACGAACTCCCGCTGTATCTATCAAGATATATTCACGATCATCACGCGTCATGGGGATATAAATACTATCGCGTGTTGTGCCGGGCATATCATAAACGACAACCCTCTCCTCACCTAAAATTCGATTAGTTAGTGTTGACTTACCTACATTTGGTCTTCCAACAATAGCAACTTTGATTGGCTGGTTGATGAGTGAGTCAGCTTCATCTTCAATGTCATCATAAGATTCAGGAAGCTCTTCATCTTCTGGATCATTTGATATGATTTCATGCTGATCATCTTCAAAATGGAAAATAGGATCGAGTACAGTTTCAATTAAAACATTTACACCACGACCATGACTTGCTGCAATCGGATGAATGTCCCCTAATCCTAAACTATAAAAATCAGATATTGCGCTATCTGCATCAATACCATCAATTTTATTAGCAACTAAAAATGTTGCTTTTTCACGAGCGCGAAGATGCTTAGCAATTGCATGATCAGCAGGCATAGCACCAGCTCTTGCATCAACTAAAAAAAGGACAATGTCTGCTTCTTCAATTGCTTGTAGGGATTGTTCCGCCATAAAGCTTTCAACCCCATCTTCGGTGCCATCAATACCACCAGTATCAATGACTATATATTCATGCCCTTTGATTTCTGCTCGTCCGTATTTACGGTCACGAGTTAATCCCGGAAAATCAGCTACTAAGGCGTCTCGAGTTCGAGTTAATCGATTGAATAAAGTCGACTTTCCTACATTCGGACGACCAACTAGTGCGACAACAGGTACCATATTTTTTCTCTAATTACCTTAATTTTTTGTGAATGCGTAAATATCACCATTTTTAGCTTGGACAATAACTTTATTGTCGACAACTAATGGTTTCGAAATCAATCCACTACTACTAACTTGTGTTTTAGCAACGACTTCACCGTTATCTTTACTTAACCAATATAGATAACCTTCAAAATCACCAAGAACAATATAGTTTTCATATAAAACAGGATCGGTTAATTGACGATGTAACAAATCAGCTTGAGTCCATAGTACTGTACCACCATTTTTGCTGACCGCTTGTACATTATCATCTTGATCTACAACAAATAAATGTTGACTATCAACTGCAAAACTATGCGTAGACCCCATCTCTTTACGCCATACAATCTGACCATTACTTAAGTCAAGTGCTACAACATTACCATTGTACCCAATTGCATAAGCTAAATTACCTTCGATAACAGGGGTTGAATCAACATCATTCAATTTTGCAATTTCAGTTGATCCACTAGGTTGTGAAATACGTTGTTGCCAAATCAGTTGTCCATCGTTTAAGTAGTAAGCATTTACATGACCAGTGTCATCACCAAGTATTGCTGCACCATGTGCAATTGTTGGGGTGGAATTACCTCTTAATGAAAGAGGTGGAACCTCAAGCATTACATCCCATACCTCCTCACCGGTATTACGATTCAAAGCTTGTAAATTACCACTTGCGGTATAAACAATGAGTTTATCTTCTGAAGAAATAGGACGAGCAAGTACTTCGCCTTTTACTGGTTTTTCCCAAATAACATTACCATCATTACGATCTAAAGCATATACAACAGCACGTTCACTACCAACATATACATATTTATCATCAGCACTTACACCGCCAGAAAATAGCGCTGTTTTGCTGCTAAATAATGTACTTTTTGATAAATTTTTATCCCATATTGTATGACCATTTAATAGATCAATAGCTTTAACTTGTCCGCTTCGGCTAGCAGCATAAATAGCATTATCATAATTAATAGGACCTAATAATGAATAAATATGTGTATTGCCTGATGTACTATTTCGCCATACTTCTTTTATTGAAAATTGGTTACTTACTTTCGGCGAAGGTGATACTTGTACTATCTCTTCTTCTCCACCAAACAATGAACATCCAGCAAGTGAAAACATAAAAACACTAATAGAAAGACATTTTGTTAACTTCATTGTATAAACCCTTATATCAGGATAAATTAATTTTTATTTTCTTGCGCTGCATTTACGTTAGCTTCTGCTTCTTGCTTTGCTTTATCTTTGGCGGCTTGAGCTTCTTGTTCAGCTTGTTGCTTATCTTTAAGATATTGAGCCTGATTTAACTTCATTTTGATATTTTTATCTAACTGTTCTGTAGGCAATGAAGCTTTAGAATTATTTTCCCCTGATTGATCCGCTGGAGCAGGAGCTAATGCAACATTATAAGCCGCAACAGCTTCAGCATAATTATTCAATTTCATATAGGCATCACCACGAATATCATTAACTACAGGTACCCAACTTTTTTCAGTTACCTTATTTAAGGTCGCTAAAACATCCTGATAACGTTCAAGTTGATATTGTATTTTTGCAATACGAATATAACTGATTGATTTAATAACTTCTGAATCAGTTTTACTTAATGAATCAGTGAGTAACTTTTCAGCTTTTGGATAATCTTTCAATTCTTCAACGTAAAATTTAGCTGCTTTTAAATTAGCAAAAACACTATAAATAGTATTATCACTCTCAGCGAAAGAGACTAATTCATTTACTGAATCTGGATTATTTTTGTCTAAATTAGCTATTAATTGTTCATACCGTTCGGAAGATTCAATCGTTTTTTCTAATTTGTAAGATTGCCAGTAACGCCAGCCATAAAAAGCTAGTAATCCAATTACTATAACTGCAACAATGATTTTCCACGTTTTAGCAAGAAATTCTTTTATCTCTGAAACTTGTTCTTCGCCAGATAATTGATAACTCACGTTTTTCTCCTATTTTCCTTAACTTACAATATTGCCAAACACGTTTGAACAATCTCTTTTTGTGCAACTTCAACTTGTTCGCCTGTTTGTAAATTTTTAATTGTTACTGTTTGATTGGCAATTTCATTTTCGCCAATGATTACAGCTATTTTAGCACCTAATTTGTCAGCTTTGGCAAATTGTTTCTTAAAATTACTACTACCGTAATTTGTAACAATTCTTCTATCAGGTAAACCATCACGTAATGTTTCCGCCGTTCTTTGTGCAGCAGATATTGTTTGCTCATCACCAGAAGATATCATATAAATATCAATCGAGTTGTCACGATTTAAAGAAGGGTTAACCGCTTGTACAAGCAATACTAAACGCTCAACTCCCATGGCAAAACCTACAGCAGGGGTTGGTTGTCCACCAAGCTGACTAACAAGCCCATCATAGCGCCCTCCACCACACACGGTACCTTGAGCTCCTAAACTGGTAGTAACCCATTCAAAAACAGTTCGATTATAATAATCTAAACCACGAACTAATCTTTGATTAATATTATATTTTATTCCTGCGTTGTCCAATAAATGACATAACCCATCAAAATGATTTTTAGATTCTTCATCTAAATAATCAAATAATTTTGGCGCCTGATTAAGCAATTCTTGTACAACAGGATTTTTTGAATCTAACACACGTAATGGATTAGTATACATTCTACGTAAACAGTCTTCATCTAATTTATCTTTATGTTGTTCTAAGAAGCTAACTAACGCGTTACGGTAATTGGATCTAGCTTCAACTGAGCCAATTGAATTGAGTTCAAGTGTAGTATGCTTTTCAATACCAAGAGCTTTCCAAAAACGAGCGGTTAATAATATAAGCTCTGCATCAATATTCGGTCCTTCAAGGCCAAATACTTCAACACCAAATTGGTGGAATTGGCGATAACGCCCTTTTTGAGGTTTTTCATAACGAAATGCAGGCCCTAAATACCATAAGCGCTGCTCTTGATTATAAAACAGACCATGTTCAATTCCTGCACGAACACAACCTGCTGTAATTTCTGGGCGTAGAGTGAGACTTTCATCATTACGGTCGTTAAAAGTATACATTTCTTTTTCAACGATATCTGTCACTTCACCAACTGCTCGTTTAAATAATCCAGTATCTTCAACAATTGGGGTTCTAATTTCATTATAACCGTAACTATTTAGCACACCTTTGACAATTTTTTCAATTTGTTGCCATGTTGCACTATCACTCGGGAGTAAATCATTCATTCCCCGTATTGATTGGATTTTTTTTTCAGTCATATTTTTATTCGCTATCTAATAAGATTATAGTTCAGTGGTTGCTATTCTATTTTTCAAAATTAAGGCTTTAGCCCGTATTTTAGCTTCCAACTCATCTATCATTTTTTCATTATCTATACGCCCTATGCGCACACCATCTTCATAAAAACCGCTTTTATTGTGCCCACCAGCAACACCCATTGTGGAAGCTAATGCTTCACCTGGACCATTAACAACACAGCCAATAATAGAGACATCCATCGGTGTTATAATATCTTCAAGTCGTTGCTCTAGCGTATTAACGGTACTAATTACATCAAATTCTTGTCTTGAACAAGTTGGACAAGCAATGAAATTAATCCCTCTAGATCGGATACGTAAAGATTTCAAAATATCAAATCCAACTTTGACTTCTTCCGTCGGATCGGCAGCAAGTGAAACTCTTAATGTATCGCCGATACCTTCAGATAGCAATAAACCGAGCCCAATTGCTGATTTTACAGCACCTGTACGAATGCCTCCGGCTTCAGTTATTCCTAGATGTAAAGGCTGCTTAATTTGTTTTGCCAATAATCGATACGAATCAACTGCGGTAAAAACATCTGACGCCTTAACACTTACCTTAAATTGATCAAAATCAAGCCTATCAAGAATATCTACATGGCGCATCGCAGACTCAACTATCGCTTCTGGTGTTGGTTCACCATACTTTTCTTGGATATCTTTTTCTAGCGAACCTGAATTAACACCAATACGTATTGGAATATTTTTATCTTTAGCACAATCAACTACTGAACGAATTCTCGATTCATTACCAATATTACCAGGATTAATCCTTAAACAATTAACACCATATTCAGCAACTTTTAAAGCTATTCGATAATCAAAGTGAATATCGGCAATCAAGGGAACTTTTACTTGTTGCTTAATAAATTTAAATGCTTCAGCAGCATCCATCGTTGGAATAGAAACGCGCACAATATCAACACCAACACGCTCAAGCGTTTGGATTTGAGCTACTGTTTTCTCTACATCTGTTGTTCGTGTATTGGTCATGGATTGGACAGCAATAGGAGCTCCACCTCCAATGGGCACATCACCGACATAAATTCGGGTAGATTCTCTCCTAACAATTGGTGATTCTTGATGACTCATAAGATGCCTAATCACATTACAAAATAACTAGGTCGCGATCTTAACAAGATTTGGGGCAAATGTCTGTATGTGAATTCGAAAATTTGCTAACTGTTAACGCGATCAGAAGCCCCAGGAGAAATATAATGGCTAACTTCAACGTAATTATTTTTGTTTTGACAGGTAGCGTAATATAATCCAATACCTAATAACAAAATAAAAATGAATAAAGTAATAAAGATAATCTTTTTACTATGACTTTTTTTATTATCTATTGATTCGAGTTTGAAAGGTTGTTTTACTGAATATTGCTTTGCTAATACCTCAAGATAAGGTTGATATTCTTCACTAGGTAAACCAACAATTTTTGCATAGTTTTGAATATAGCTTTTAACAAGAACATAAGGGGCATGGACTAACTGATTATTTTCTATTTCTGAAATAACTTGAGTTCTAACATGAATTTGAGCAGAAATATCTTTTTGGGTTAAGCCCTTGTTATCCCTTAAATCGGAAAGAATCTTACCCAACGTAATATTATTTTCCATCATTTTCTCTTATTTTGCCTTCCATTAGTTTACACAACTTTAACTTATTTTTACATAATTTTATATATTTTTACATATTTCAAAAATTAATCAATCCTTTTTGCATTAAACCACTGTTTTGGCGTCTCAATTTCATTTTGTGCAGCGACTAATTGTAATTCATATTCATTTTGTTTTAATGTTTCAAGCATAACAGCATAAACTGCAGAGGTAGTATGTTCGAAAGCTTCGACCATTGATTTACCAAGCATTATATTTGCTAAAAATAGCCCGCTAGTCACATCGCCAACACCTACTGGTTGCTTAACACCAAAATCGACTAAGGGACGATCAATATGCCAAGCTTCATCCATAGTTACAAGCAACATTTCAAAACGATCTTTTTGATAACCTGCTCGACTTAAGTGTTTAACTAATAAAACTTTAGGCCCTTTTTGACAAATTGAGCGACAAGCTAAAATTGCTTCATTAACATTACTGATTGGTTGTTTACCATTAAGTTCCTCTAGCTCTAAGATATTTGGAGCCATCATATCTGCAATAGGCAAAGCGGTATTACATAAAAATTCGGATACACCTGGCGCAACAAAACAACCTTTTTCAGGATGTCCCATTACCGGATCACAAAGATAAATTGCTTCAGGATTTACTGCCTTTACTTTCTTAACTATGTCGATGATTGCATTACCTTGCTCTGGAGATCCCATATACCCACTTAATACAGCATTACATCGGTCTAATTCCCCAATAGCATTAATTCCTTCAGCAATATCTACCAAATGAGATGCTGACATTACCGATCCAGTCCATTGACGATACTGGGTATGATTTGAAAATTGAACCGTATTTAGAGGCCAAACATTCACACCCAAACGACGCATTGGAAATACAGCTGCACTATTACCTGCATGACCAAATACAACATGAGACTGAATCGATAAAATATTTTTCATGAAATCATCTCCAAATGAGTAAGCAGTAGTATTTTTTACCTCGACGCAATAATGTATAACGATTAAAGAGTTTATCACTACTAGAAAAACGATAATCTGTTGTGGAATTACGTTCACCATTAACAGAAATAGCATTTGATTCAATCATTGTTCTTGCCTGACCTCTTGAAGGTGCAAAATCTGCATTAACGATTGCTTGTTGCAAATCTAGCTCTTCTTCAACAGCCAATGTAGGCATACCATCTTGAGCTAACTGCTCAAAATCAGCTTCAGATAAGTCAGTTAACTTACCAGAAAATAAACTTTCAGTGATACGTTTCGCTGCGGTTAAGCCATCTTCGCCATGAACTAAATGAGTAACTTGCTCAGCAAGTACATATTGAGCTCTAGGGGCTAAGCCACTATTCTTATCCTCTTCTTCCAATGCATCAATTTCTTCCAATGACATGAATGTAAAGAATTTAAGGAAACGATAAACATCGGCATCAGCAGTATTAATCCAAAATTGATAAAATTTATACGGGCTGGTTTTTTTAGGATCTAACCATACTGCACCGCTTTCAGTTTTACCAAATTTGGTTCCGTCCGATTTAGTAATTAATGGTACGGTTAAACCATAAACTTGTTTTTGATGTAAACGACGAGTTAAATCAATACCTGCGGTAATATTACCCCATTGATCAGAACCACCTATCTGTAACACGACATTATGTGCTTTGTTTAGGCTTGCAAAATCATAAGATTGTAACAGGCTATAAGAAAACTCAGTAAATGAAATACCTGACTCATCGCGGTCAATACGTTGCTTAACAGATTCTTTATTAATCATTGAATTGACGGAAAAATATTTACCAATGTCCCGTAAAAAAGATAAAACATTCATGCCACCAAACCAATCATAGTTATTGGCTACAATAGCTGCATTATCACCACATTCAAAATCCAAAAACGGCGATACTTGTTGTTTGATTTTCTCACTCCATTCAATAACAGTATCTTCAGTGTTAAGCTTACGTTCAACTGCTTTGAAGCTTGGATCCCCAATTAGTCCTGTTGCACCACCAACTAATGCAATTGGTTTATGACCAGCCAATTGAAAACGTTTTAAACAAAGTAATGGAACTAAATGACCAAGATGCAAACTGTCAGCTGTTGGATCAAAACCACAATATAGCGCAATAGGATTTTTTTCGATTAATTCCATTAGCGCGTTTTCATCAGTAAGTTGAGCAATAAGCCCACGCTCTTGCAGTTGTTTGATCACATTTTTTGTCATGATATTTTACCTATTAACGTTTCTATTCTATTTAATTACATTTATTTATTATGATATCTTTTATACGCTTGTTCAAAATGATCTTCGACTATTTCATTTGGTTTTTTGTCTAATAAACTAAAAATAACTATTGCTATTGACGCAAATAAAAAACCTGGAATCAAGGAATACAAATTAAACCAATTGAAATTTATCCAAAGTAAAACGGTAATTGCTCCCGTTATCATTCCTGCTAGTGCACCATTGCGAGTCATTCGAGCCCAGAAAACCGAAAATACAACAATAGGGCCAAATGCCGCTCCAAATCCTGCCCAAGCATGACTGACTAAATCAAGCACACTGTTATTTGGGTTTATTGCGAGTAAAATAGCAATAACTGAAACTAATAAGACCATAACACGCCCAACCCAAACTAATTCTCGTTGTTTAGCCTTTGGTCTGATAAATGCTCGATAGAAATCTTCAGTTAATGCACTTGAACAAACTAATAATTGGCAACTTAGGGTACTCATTACTGCAGCTAAGATAGCTGCAAGCAAAATACCTGCAATCCACGGATTAAAAAGTAATTTAGATAATTCGATGAAAATACGTTCATGCTTACCATCATCAATTAAATAAGCTAAATTTGGATTGTTAGCAAAAAAAGCTATACCAAAGAAACCAACTGTAATAGCACCGGCTAAACACAAAATCATCCATGTCATACTAATTCGACGAGCGTTTTTCATTACTTCATGTGAATCAGCAGCCATAAACCTTGCTAAAATATGGGGCTGACCAAAATAACCAAGTCCCCATCCTAATAAAGAGATAATGGCAATAAAATCCATATTTGAAAAGATGTTTGTGTAATCGGGATTTAATGATTGAATATTAGCCAACGCATCTGAAAAACCCCCAGCATTTATCATAACCATGATTGGGGTTAAAATTAATGCAAACATCATTAAACTAGCTTGAATAGTATCTGTCCAGCTGACCGCTAAAAAACCACCGATAAAAGTATAAGCAATGGTTGCACCTGCACCAGCAAGCATAGCCCAGCCATAACTAAGGCCAAATGTACTTTCAAATAATTTAGCGCCAGCAACTACACCAGAAGCACAATAAATTGTGAAAAAGATTAAAATTATTACTGCCGAAATAATTCTTAGTAATGAGCTGTTATCGTCAAATCGACGAGAAAAATAATCAGGTAAAGTTAATGAATTATGATTTATTTCAGTAAAAACTCTTAGCCTACCCGCAATAAGAAGCCAATTTAAATAAGCTCCAATTATTAAACCTATTGCAATCCAACTTTGTGAAATACCAAATAAAAAGACTGCACCAGGCAATCCCATTAATAACCAACCACTCATATCTGAAGCACCAGCAGAAAGTGCAGTCACTACACTACCGATACGTCGCCCACCTAATATGTAATCACCAAAATTTCGCGTTGCACGGAATGCAAAAAAACCGATAGCAATCATTCCTAATATGTAAACAGCAAAGGTGACAATCATTGGTAATGACATTTTTATAATAAACCTTGAATGATGAAATTAAAAAATAGTTGGCTAGCTTACCACAAAAAGCCAATGCTAAAAAGCAGGTGATTTCTGCAGGTAAATGCTAAATAAAAAAGAAAAAACAATTCAAAAGTAAAAATATTTTATTATTTTCCAATAGATAGATTTTTAATAGTCTTAACTTTTATAAAAACTCAATAGATCCTACGGTTAAATCTAAAATAAAAGTATATAATATTAATTAACCATCTTATGTTTATAATATATTGTGAAACAATCAACACGAATACAAATTTTAGAAAGACTAAAAGATCATATTAAAGATCCTACAACAGAATTGGTGTATCAAACACCGTTCGAGCTACTTATTGCCGTTGTGCTTTCAGCCCAAGCTACAGATGTTAGTGTTAATAAAGCTACAAAACCGTTATTTGCGATTGCAAACACTGCAGAGCAAATTTTAGCGTTAGGCGTCGAT
This sequence comes from Gilliamella sp. B2785, assembly GCF_026537005.1. NCBI lineage: Bacteria > Pseudomonadati > Pseudomonadota > Gammaproteobacteria > Orbales > Orbaceae > Gilliamella > Gilliamella sp. B2785. The sequence continues at coordinate 80,054 of NZ_JAFNNC010000004.1, forward strand.
AAATTAAAAGATTATATTCGCACAATAGGTTTATATAATAGTAAAGCTGAAAACATTATTAAAACTTGTCAGATTTTGGTTGATAAATATCAAGGACAAGTCCCCGAAAACTTTGATTCATTAATTGCGCTACCTGGTGTGGGTAGAAAAACAGCCAACGTTGTGTTAAATACAGCTTTCGGCTGGCCAACTATTGCGGTCGATACACATATATTTAGGGTAAGTAATCGAACTGGTTTTGCTCTAGGTAAAACCGTTGAAGCAGTTGAAGAGAAGTTACTGAAAGTGGTACCAAAGGAGTACAAAATAAATTGTCACCATTGGTTAATATTACATGGTAGATATACGTGTATTGCTAGAAAACCTCGTTGTGGATCTTGTGTTATTGAAGATTTGTGTGAATTTAAAGAAAAAGTTTATCCAGAGTGAGAATCAATGTCGAATAAATTTATATTAGATCATGAAGACATAGACTTGTTTAAAAATAGTATTGGTAAAACCAAACAGCTCAAACAAGATACTGTGATTCATAAACCTCAAAAACGATCTCAAAAGCTAATAGAAAATCAAAAAATTCAACATGAAAAAGTAAATAATGAATTTTACTTTTCTGATGATTACCAACCTCTATTACAAGAAGATCCGATTCGTTATAGTCGTGAAAACTCAGATCCTAATGAATTGAAAAAATTACGACGTGGATTTTATGCACCTGAATTCTTTTTAGATTTACATGGATTAACTCTGCAAGAAGCGAAAAAAGAAATAGCAGCATTAATCGCCGTTTGTTTAAAAGAAAATGCCAATTGCGCTTGCATCATGTATGGGCACGGTAAAAACATATTAAAAAAACAAACCCCAATGTGGTTAGCCCAGCATCCTAATATCATTTGTTTTCATCAAGCACCGAAAGAATTTGGCGGCAGTGCAGCATTACTTATTTTATTTGATACCATCAATAACTAAAAAATAAATTTTAAATATATAAGGAATAAAAAAATGAAATTATTAAAAAAAATAAAACATGTTTATTTATTTCTAATACTTGCTATCTTTATAACTGCATGTGGCGGACTTGATGCAATTCCTTCAGAAAAAAGTAACTATATTGGCAAATGGCAAGGTGAATATATGGTGATAACTATCACTAAAGACGCCAAAGTTATTTACAATTATAAAAAAGATGGGGTAACTAAAAGCGTTGAAGGGCCGATACAAGAATTTATTGGTGATGATTTTAAAGTAGGGGTTTTAGGTTTAAATTCTTTATTCAAAGTAAGTAAGCCTCCTTATTTTGAGGACGGTCAATGGAAAATGGTCATTGATGATCAATTAGTTATCAAAACATCGTATTTTTAATCGCTTTAAAATAAAAAAGCCAGCATAGTTGCGCTAGGCTGGCAAACATTGGAAGCAATGTGAGCAATGTCATACTTTTTCAGAAGTCTTGCGACGCTCTAATCAAGTACACCTTAATGATAATAATTCTCATTATTAAAAGCAAGCGTTTTTTTTGACTTTTTTCAAAAAATAAAAGAAAAATGTAAACCACCAATTTTTTTTAATATGAAATCATTGTGTTAGCTTTAGAATAATAGAGAGGAATACAGGGCTATGTCACCCTGTATTTTTGTAATGGTGATTTTTTAGTTGATAATTTGAAGTGATAAGTTTAACTTATTTTAGGTTATTACTATTTTTGATAGATAAATTCAACCCCTTCTTCGTCACTGTCATCCCAATCATCAAAATCATCGTCATCAAAAGCCTCATCCATCGCTTGTTGGTGATAATCATCCCACATAAATTCAACTTTTTCTGCTGCCGTTTCTGCTTCTTCTGCTTCACGAGGATGCGCATTCATGTAGTCCATTAGATCCCAACATAAAGCTTTTACCCCTTCATGATTAACTGCTGAAATCACATAATATTTATCATTCCAGTCGAGTGCTTTTGCAATTTCTGCTGCACATTTGGCACTTTCTTCTTCACCCAATACATCCATTTTATTGAAAACTAACAAGCGAGGTTTATTGGCTAATTTTTCACTATATTGGTGAAGTTCTTGAATAATAACTTTAGCATTTTCAATTGGATCTGATTCATCAATTGGTGCAATATCAATTAGATGAACTAAAATCCTACAGCGTTCTAAGTGTTTTAAAAAACGAATACCAAGTCCTGCGCCATCCGATGCTCCTTCAATCAACCCTGGAATATCAGCAACAACAAAACTCTGCTCATTATCCATTCTAACTACCCCTAAACTAGGTACTAAAGTTGTAAATGGATAATCAGCGACTTTCGGTTTTGCTGCTGAAACTGAACGAATAAACGTTGATTTACCTGCATTAGGCAAACCTAACATACCAACATCAGCTAATAGTAAAAGTTCTAGTAGCACATCACGTTTTTCACCCGGCGTACCATCAGTCTTTTGTCTTGGTGCGCGATTCACTGATGATTTAAAACGTGCGTTACCAAGCCCATGAAAACCACCTTTAGCCACAAGGACTTTTTGTTGATGATGAGTTAGATCACCAATAATTTCACCAGTATATTTGTCAGTGATACGAGTCCCAACAGGTACTTTAACGGTAATATCTTTACCTCGCTTGCCGGTACAATCAGAACCTTGTCCATTTTGACCACGTTCAGCGCGATAGTTCTTTTCAAATTGAAAATCCACGAGTGTGTTTAGATTTTCATCGGCAATAAAAAATACATCGCCACCATCTCCACCATCGCCACCATCAGGACCACCTTTAGGTATATATTTTTCACGACGGAAACCAACACAACCATTGCCACCGTCACCAGCTTCCACTCGAATTGAAGCTTCATCTACAAATTTCATTATTTGTCCTCTTTTTTCGGTTAATCAGCCAGCCCTTTCTAGGTTGCCATAAATGATGTCCAACTGTTGCAAACATTGCACCTGCTACAACAGATACCGCGCCAATATAACCTATAATATTTAAATATTGCATTACAAACTTTTCTGGCCATAGTAAAGCAAATAAATCTGAGAAAATCAGTGCAAAAAGTGGTGTCAGTGTTGTTATAGCACTTACTTGCGCAGCTTGCCAACGCTCCATTGCCATAACTAAAGCACCATAAGCAATAATGGTATTTAAACCACAAAAAATAATTGCAAACAATTGACTAAAATCAGCATTAGCAATTTTAGTCGGCGATGCTAGAGGCCATAAAAAGATACTACATATAAGATAAATCAACCAAAGTAGCTGCTCTGCTCTTAATTTTCTTAATAATACTTTTTGCGCTAATGCATAACATGCCCATGATATAGAGGCTAATAAGGCCAGCCACACACCTATACCATATGAAGACATATTGGCAAAGAGATCTGCTAGATTTTCATTAAAAAATAGCGCTAAACCAATTAACAATATAGTAATACCAATAATTTGTGTTGGTCTTAATTTCTCTTTGAAAATAAAAGCACTAGAAATCATAAATATGACAATGCCAGTTTGTCCAACAACTTGAGCTGTAGTTGCAGATAAATACTGAACAGCTGTAGCAAAAAGCGCAAAATTACCTAGTAAACCAAATCCGGCAATCATTAATAGAATAAAACGGCGTCGTTTTTTAAACATCATCAAATTAGGAAATTGTTTTTTATAAGCCAACCAAAGCGTTATACCTACTGCTGATATACTTAAGCGTGACCAAGCTAACGTTAATGGATCAATAACAACTAATGCATATTTCATAGCAATTGGCACGAGTCCCCACATCACTGACGTCAACATGGCTAGCGCAAAACCTAATTTAACATTTTGCTGTTTTATCATAATGAATTAATTTATATAAATTTCAAGAAATGAAAAAAGCCCCACAATAACTGTGAGGCTTCTATAACTTATGAACCGCTGGTTTATTAGCTGTTAGCAACTACACTAACATAACGGCGGTTTTTAGGTCCTTTAACTTCAAACTTAACTTGTCCATCAACTAACGCGAATAGGGTATGATCACGACCACAACCTACATTAGTACCTGGGTGGAATTGAGTTCCACGTTGACGAACTAAAATATTACCAGCAAGAACTTCTTGAGAACCATAACGTTTAACACCTAAACGTTTACTCTGGGAATCACGACCATTACGTGATGAACCACCAGCCTTCTTATGTGCCATTGTTCGATACTCCTATTAAGCGATTGCAGTGATCTTCACATCAGTGAACCACTGACGGTGACCTTGTTGTTTACGATAGTGTTTACGACGACGGAATTTAACAATTTTCACTTTCTCGCCACGACCGTGCTCAACAATCTCTGCTTTAACTGTTGCACCTTCAACAAACGGAGCACCAACTTTGATGTCTTCACCATTTGCTACCATTAAAACTTTATCGAAAACAACTTCTGCACCTGTTTCGACTTCAATTTTTTCCAAGCGAACGACTTGTCCTTCGCTAACTCGGTGTTGTTTACCACCACTTTGGAAAACTGCGTACATACTTAACTCCGCAATAAAAAGCAGACGATTCCTGATTTAACATATATGTCTGCATTGATTAATCTTATAGGGCGTGAATTTTACGCAAAATTTATGCTTGTTGCAAGCGCTGTTTAATAAAAGATCGCAAAAAGTCATAAAAAAGATCTTTGATCAACGGTTTTCACGATACAATAGAGCTAAATTATTATTTATTTAAACAATATTTAACACAAAAATATTGAGTATCGATATGCTAAAAAGAAAATTTCGCTACAGTGCATCTATTTTAAATCGTTTAACACTTTTAATGTTTTCTTTAGGTGCCATGGCGTTATTAGCTTTGTTTTTATCAATACAAGTAGCTAATGATACTAAAGGCAGTGCTTATATGATAAACCAATTGGGTTTAATTAGGATGAAAAGCTATCAATTTTTAGCCATGATCCCGATTGAAAAAAAGGACTATGATCGACTTAATATTTTTAATGATATTCCGTCTTCTGAGCAATTAAAATTATTTGAACGTTACCATTTAATTGATGAGCTTAACCAATTACAGTCTCAATGGATAACTGATATTGTCCCCAAAATTAAACAAGCAAACAGTATAGATGAAATAAAAAATGAAATTGATAAGTTTGTAACTCAGACCGATAAATTAGTCCATCAAATTGATCAAAAAACAGAAAATCAAATCCATTATATATCACAATTGCAATTTGTTTTTATCATTCTTATTGTTCTATTTCTTCTTGCGCAAATTTACTATTTACGTCGTTATCTTCTTGCGCCTTGGCGCAAATTAATTAATATGGCTGAATCTATTTCGCAACATAACTTTAGCCAACGATTTAACAGTAAGAAAAGTAAAAAGAACGAATTTGATTTATTGGGGCAAGCCTTCAATGAAATGGCAGAACAAATTGAATTGCAGTACCAATTATTAGAAGAACGTGTCACAGAAAAAACTGCCGAATTACAACAAATCAATAAAATATTGTCGTTTCAGTATCAAGCTATAAAACAACTGCACACATCAGATCCATTATGTGAACGCTTTTTAATTATACTCCGCCAGCTTGAGGAATTAGTGCCATTAACACAGTTTCAAATTCGTTTTTATGAGTCGGATAATATAGAACATTATCAACAAATCAGCTATGCCAACCAACAAAGACTACCTTATTGCCAAAATTCAGAATGTAACGCTTGCCTTATTCCATCAAAATCTTATCAAGAAAATGGATTTCAACGTTATTGGTATCTTCAAGAAAAAGGTGAAAAATTTGGTATTTTATTTGCTCTACAACCATCAACAATGCATCTAAGTGCAGAACAAGAAAATTTAATTACAGCCTTAGTCGAGCAAATGACGACAGCACTAATGCTTGATAGGCAAATAGAACAACAAAAACAATATCTATTAATGAAAGAGCGCTCAGCAATGGCCAGAGAGTTACATGACTCTATAGCACAATCTCTTTCTTGTTTAAAAATTCATCTTAGTTGCTTACAAATGCAACCAGATTTAACCTCACAAACAAGTAGTGATTTGCTAGCTATTATGCGTACAGAAGTTAATATTACTTATTCTCAATTAAGAGAATTAATAACTTCTTTTCGTTTACGACTTAATCAAACCGGTTTTTATGCCAGCTTAATGGAATTGATCGAAGAATTTAATCAAAAATTGAAATTTAAAATACAAGCTGAATATCAACTACCTCTCAATGTCATTAAGAGCAAATATGCATTCCATCTATTGCAATGTGTACGCGAATCTTTAAATAATATTTATAAACATGCTAATGCAACACAAGTTAAAATAAGTTTAACTATTGATGATAACCAGATTATTACTGTCAGCATAAAAGATAATGGTATTGGTTTACAAAATAATGCTAATCAAGATAATCATTATGGATTAATAATTATGCGTGATAGAGTTGGAATATTAAATGGAAATTTAACCATTAATAGTAAGCCTAATCTAGGTACTGAGATTGTAATAACGTTTAAAGCAACTACAATGATCCCATTTAAAATGATAGAAGAATAACAAATGGAACAAGTTAAAAGTTCAATATTACTTATTGATGATCATCCCATGTTAAGAAATGGGGTTAAGCAGCTTATAAAAACAATCAATAATTTTGAGGTTATCGGTGAAACAGGCTCTGGCTTAGAAGGGGTTATGCTTGCAGAAACACTTGATCCAGACATTATTTTATTAGATATCAATATGAATGATGTGAATGGATTAGAAATCTTGCGTTATTTACGAGAAAAAAATATTTCTGCTCGAATCATTATATTTACTGTATCAGATGCAAAAGAAGATATCATTACTGCTATCAAAACCGGTGCTGATGGCTATTTATTAAAAGATATGGAACCGGAAAACCTTCTGAAAGCATTAATAGATATTTCTGAAGGCAAAATCACCATGGATGAAGCAATTTCACCTATTATTCTTGATTATATGCGTCATGGTGGAGGCACGACTACAAGCCAGTCCCATAATATTAATTTACTCACACCAAGAGAACGAGAAATATTTAATTTATTAGTTCAAGGATTATCAAATAAATTAATAGCGAAAGAGTTAGATATTGTCGAAAACACAGTAAAAGTCCATATAAAAAGTATATTTAAAAAACTAAATTTTAAATCTAGAATGGAAATGACTGTATGGTATTTACAAAGTAAAGAATAGCTAGTACTAATTATGCCATTCTTCACTTTATCTAACATTAAAGTTTAGAAAACCAATTTAACTTTTTGCGTAATGCAACTACACGTCCAATAATAATTAAACTAGGACTACAAGCATGTAATGCAAGTTGAGTAAGATCACATAATAATCCCTCTACAACTTTCTGATTGGCTTTTGTACCTTCTTCTACTATAGCCACAGGTATATTACTATCCATACCATGTTTAATTAATTGTGTTTTAATATTTTCTGCTTGTGATAACCCCATATAAAAAACGAGAGTCTGTTTTTCAGCAGCTAAACTTTGCCAATCCAAATGAGTGCCATCTTTCAAATGACCCGTAATTAAACGAACACTATGAGCATAATCACGATGAGTTAATGGTATTCCACTATAAGCTGAGCATCCTGAAGCAGCTGTAATTCCTGGTACTAACGAAAAAGGAATATTAGCATCAAATAGTGTTTCAAGCTCCTCTCCGCCTCGACCAAAAATGAAGGGGTCACCACCTTTAAGTCTTACCACTCGCAACCCTTTTTGGGCTTGCTCAAGTAATATTTGGTTAATTTGTTCTTGTGGCACACAATGAAAACCAGGCCGCTTACCGACAAAAATTCGCTGAGCATCTCGTCGAGCTAAATTCATTATTTCATCGGATACTAATCGATCATAAACAATAATATCGGCTTGTTGAATTTGTTGAAGAGCTTTTAATGTCAACAACCCTGGGTCACCCGGACCGGCACCAACTAAAACCACTTCACCTCGATAATCAACGGGCTCTTCAAATAATTCATTAGTTAACATTTCAACTTTTTCTGAATCATTATTAGCTATAGCTTGAGCTAACCTATCATGTGTAAATAGCTTTTCCCAGAATCTTCTTCGTTCAGTCATGCTTTGATAAGTTGCTTTTACTTTATTACGCAAATAACCAGCATATTTCGCTAGTTTGCCAATATTTTGCGGTAAAATCGCTTCTAGTTTTTCACGTAATAACCGTGCCAATACAGGAGCATGACCTTCTGAAGATATCGCAACCATTATTGGAGAGCGATCAATAATAGAAGGCATAATAAAACTAGCACCTTTAGGTGAATCAACGATATTACAAAAAATACGTCGCTTTTCTGATTCTATACTGACTTGCTGATTGGTTTGTTGACAATCTGTTGCGGCAATAACTAACCATTTATTATCGAGTAGTTGTGTATCAAATTCACCTTGTATTAAAACCAATTGTTTTTGTTCTTGCCAACAGACAAATTGCTGAGTAAATTCGAGAGCATTGACAGTTAAATTTGCGCCAGCTTCAAGCAATAACCGAGCTTTACGCTCGGCTATTTCCCCACCACCAACTAATAAGCAATCACGGTTTTCTAATTTACAAAATAAAGGTAAATAATCCATAGACTTTAAAAACAACCATTAATATCTTATTGATCTAAAAAATTTACTGTTAATAATCCAATAATTCTTAAAAACAGTAAGCTAAACAATTACAACCTTATTCAATAATGATTAAGGTCGATCTGCTTTAGGTGTTGAAAACCAATATCCTAAGCCCATAAACAGTGCTCCAGATACTAAATTACCCAATGAAACCCATAACAAGTTATGCCCAATACCACCTAAAGTATAGGCATCAGTATGATTTCCAAACCAAGAAAGAGAAAATAACGTCATATTAGCAACACTATGCTCATACCCACAAGCAATAAATGCCAATAAACACCACCATATAGCAATAAATTTGGCTGAACCTTCAACTCGATTTGCCATCCAAATAGCTAAACAAACTAACCAATTACATAAAATTCCACGAAAAAATAGAGCCATTGCGGGAGTGGATGTTTTTGCTAATGCCGCAGTATGTATAAGGGAAGTATCTGTTGCCAATAATGGGCTTGCCGCCCAATAAAATAAAGCAGCAACAAAAATAGATCCCAGTAAATTGCCTAGCCATGTTTGTGGTAATACCCACCACATTTGAAAGTGTGTAATCTTTTTAGCTTGAACACCAAATGTTAAAAACATGGTATGCCCAGTAAATAACTCCGAGCCTGCTATAACAACTAAAGTTAATGCAATTCCAAATGTTGCTCCCATAACTAAAGGTCTAACTGATGCATCAAGCAAATTACCCAGCGTAAAAATTAATATGATACCCAGACCAACATAAGCACCTGCCATAGCAGAACTTAGCCAAAACCCTATAGGATTGGTTTTAGCTAATTTAACAATACGTGCTGCATTAACAGCACATTTATTAATTGTTTCTGTATACATTTATTATTCCTATTTTTATTTATTAGTTAAATTTAACTTTAACAAATCCATCATTATCAATTTTGACCTCATAGTGTGCGATGGAATAACTTGCATCTTCAAAACAATAACCATCTTTTAAACGAAAGCGTTGTTTTTTCAAAGGACTAGCAACCCATAATTCATTTTGATGCTCACAAATAATACCCCTAGAAAGCACACTAGCATTAGCAAAAGGATCAATATTACTAATCGCATAAAGCTCGTCAGAATGAAAAGGACGAAAAACAGCGACATGCTCTTTACCAACTAAAGCACAAACTCCTGTTTCAGGAAAAATATCTTCAATTTTACAGATAGTTACCCATTGACTCATAATCTACTCTCCTGACATAACTTGACGTTCTTCAAGGGTGGCGGGACGATGTTGTTGTCGCTCAGGTACAAACTGAACATTATCGTCTCGTTTAGGACTATTAATAAAATGAGCAAACCGGATTTGTGCTTCTGGATTATTAACAGTTTCTTTCCATTCACAAACAAAAAGCTTACGAATGCGAGCCATCTCTTTTTCAAGTTCGTCATTGATACCTAATTTGTCATCAATAATGACACTACGCAAATATTCGATCCCCCCCTCAAGGTTTTCAAACCAGACAGAAGTCCGTTGTAATTTATCCGCTGTACGAATATAGAACATAAGGAAACGGTCTAAGTAGCGAATAAGGGTTTCTCGATCTAAATCAGCAGCTAAAAGATCGGCATGACGAGGTTTCATACCACCATTACCACAAACATAAAGATTCCAACCTTTTTCAGTTGCAATAACGCCAATATCCTTACCCTGAGCTTCGGCACATTCACGGGTACAACCTGAAACACCAAGTTTGAATTTATGAGGCGCTCGAATACCTTTATAGCGGTTTTCTAATTCGACACCTAAACTAACACTATCTCCTACCCCAAACCGACACCAAGTGCTACCTACGCAAGTTTTTGCCATACGTAATGCCTTAGCGTAAGCGTGACCACTCTCAAAACCAGCATCAATCAGCTCTTTCCAGATAGCAGGAAGATCATCTTTTTGCGCACCAAACAACGCTATACGTTGTGAACCAGTAATTTTTGAATAGAGATTGTATTTCTTAGCAATCTGACCAACCGCAATCAATCCTTCTGGAGTAATTTCACCACCAGCACTACGAGGAATAATTGAATAAGTACCATTTTTTTGAATATTACCTAAAAAGATATCATTACTATCTTGTAACGGTACAAGATCTGGTTTAAGAATATAATTATTCCAACATGAAGCTAATATAGAGCCAACTGTTGGTTTACAAACTTCACAGCCATAGCCGGTACCATGTTTTTTTATCACTTCATCAAAGGAAGTTAATCCTTCAACACGAATTAAGTGAAAAAGCTCTTGCCGAGAATATTTAAAATGCTCACAAAGTGCATGGCTTACTTCAATACCTTGTTTCGCTAATTCCAAATTAAGGATTTGCGTTACTAGTGGTATACAACCACCACAACCACTACCCGCTTTAGTTTCAGCTTTAATTGCAGCAACAGTATGACAACCAGCATGAATAGCTTGAACAATTTTTGCCTTTGTCACATCAAAACAAGAACATATTTGTGCACTATCAGGTAATGCGTCAGCGCCTAATGCAGGCTTAGCACCTGCATGTGATGGTAAAATTAGAGAATCAGGATGTTCAGGTAAATCCATATCATTAAGCATCAGTTGCAGCAAGTTACTATAATCAGATGTATCACCAACTAAAACAGCACCTAATAGTTTTTTATTATCATTAGATACCACTAACTTTTTATAAACTGGTACACTTTCATCTAAATAAACATAGCTTCTGCTAGCTATTGTTTTAGCCTTTGCATCACCAATACTACCAACGTCGACACCCATTAATTTGAGTTTAGCACTCATATCGGCACCTTCAAATTTAGCGCTTTCACCGATTAAATGTGCTAAGGCAACTTGTGCCATTTTGTAACCAGGTGCAACTAAACCGTAAACTTTACCTTGCCAACAGGCGCATTCACCTATGGCATAAATATCCGGATCTGAAGTTTGACAATAATCGTTAATAACGATACCTCCTCTAGGTCCAATATCTAATTCACACGCTTTAGCTAATTGGTCATTGGGACGGATGCCAGTTGAAAAAACAATAAAATCAATTTCAAGTGATGAACCATCAGAAAATTGCATAACTTTACCTGATGGGGTATGAATAATTTCTTGAGTATTTTTGCTTGTATGAACTCCAACTCCCATCTCTTCGATTTTTCTACGCAGTTGATCACCACCCATTGCATCAAGTTGCTCTGACATTAAGACTGGAGCAAATTCGACAACATGAGTTTCAACACCTAAGTTTTTCAATGCACCAGCAGCTTCAAGTCCAAGTAAACCTCCACCGACAACTGCACCTATTTTACAATTACTAGCACAATCACGAATCGCATCGAGATCTTCAATGGTACGATAAACAAAACAATTCGCCCCTTCAGCACCTTTAATTGGAGGAACCCATGGATAAGAGCCCGTTGCAATAATCAACTTATCATAAGAAACAATACGCCCAGTTTGTGAATGCACCTCTTTACGTTGGCGATTAATCAAAATAACCCGTTCATTAAGTAAAATATTAATATCATTTTCTTGGTACAAGCCTTCCCGAACTAAAGACAGTGCTTCTGCAGTATGGCCTGAAAAATAGGAAGAAAGATGAACACGATCGTAAGCTACTCTTGGTTCTTGGCAAAAGATGGTAATTTTAAAATTATCAGACTGCATTTTTTCGATAATTTCTTCGACAAAACGATGTCCAACCATCCCATTGCCTATAATAACGAGATTGGTTTTACTCATAAAAAGCTCCAAATTTATTTTTAATTCAATTATTTAATTTTTATCTATACGATATTTTAAGGAACTTTAAATAGAATATAATTACCCTCAAGGATTACCACTTTAGTAGTAGATTAAATAATAAGCTTTAAAACAATAAGTTATCATTTTTGACTAACTAAATATCAATGAAAATTAACAAATTAATGAGATCAACCTCTCAAACTAAAGTAAAAAAACAATTGCCAATTTAGGACAAACCAGTATAATTAGCCGACTAAATAAATTAGGTAAAGCAATTGAATTACAACTCAAGAATACTTCCTTCGCGCGAAACTTTAGCAAAAGCACAAAGTTTTAATGATGAAATTATCGAGGTTTCAGGCGTTGATCTGGTCCTAAGTTTAATTACTACTGCCGATTTAATTCGTTCTAATATTTATGCACAACTTGCAAAAGATTATGATGTTTCTGAAGGAAAATTTGCATTGCTAATGTCATTGTATAGTGAAGGTGAAACCTGCGCTAGCGAGCTAGCATTGAAAGTTGGCGTCACTCCTGCAACTGTCTCAGTAATGGTTAAACGGATGTTAGCTGCGCAAGATCCTTTAATATCGATGACGAAAAGTGGGGAAGATGGTCGTTCTCGACTAATCAGGCTCACCACAACTGGTGTAAATCTTATACAAAAAGCGCTACCTAATCACTTAAAATCGATTCGTGCTTTTGCTCAGGTTTTAAATGCACAAGAGCAGGAATCTTTAATTGCAATGTTACGTAAATTATTACGTAAATAATTGCTTTTAATCACTAAAAATCATGATATTTTAACAATATACTTAGCTGACTAAATAAATGAAAAATAAACTAAACTTAGATTTACCAAAAAACATTAAAATTCCTGCTATATTTTTATTGCTACTTCTAATTGGATCAACATTGATTTGTCTTGGTTCAAGGAACGATGCAGTAACTGTTGCTAAAAGTATCAAATCAGGCGTATTAACTGCTGATGAAATCAATGTTGCATTTCAAAATGTAGGTGGCAAAGTCATTAAACGGTTTGTCCAAGAATCACAATTTGTAAAAAAAGGCGATCCATTAATGCAACTTGAAGATACTGATACGCAGCTATCAATAGATCGCTTACAAGCGCTAGTTGATAGTCAAACAGCCGCAGTTAATCAAGAACAAGCAGCAATCGAAATCACTGAAAATGAAACTAACCTCAATGAATTATCAACATGGCGGAAAATAGAAGAAGTTAAAGCAAACTTAGAGGCTGCAATATCTTCTCGAGACTTAGCTAATACTGAATTTCAACGTCATACTCAATTAAGAAAAACTGGAGGTACTTCACAATCACAACTTGATGCTGCACGCAATGCCTACATTAATTCAAAAATGCAAGTTGTACAGATTGAAAGTCAATTATCAACATTGATGATTGGTGCATCACCTGAGCAAATCACCCAGTTTGAACAAACTAGAAATGCAACGGGAATGACATTGCAGTCGATTACTATTGCTAGACAAAAACTGCAAAATCGCCAAAATCAACTTGCTCAAATCCGTGCTCAACTCGCACAAGCCGAAGCTGATTTAAAACAACTAAAAGTAAATTATAGCCGCCTTACATTAGTTGCACCAGAAGATGGAAAAGTACTAAAACTAATGTTTGAAGATGGTGAAATGGTGCCTGCTGGCGCACCAGCAGTATTGTTAGAAACAGACCGTAAGTATGTTGACATCTATGTTAACGAAAAAATGGTTAATGATTATCAACCTGAAACTAAAGTAAAAGCTAATGTGATTGCCCTGGACAAAACAGTAAAAGGTACTGTCCGTTTTGCAACAGCGGCGCCTTCATTTGCTGATTTACGAATGACTCGAGAACGAGGACAGGCAGATTTAACATCTTATCAAGTCAGAATTTATATAGAACCTATACCGCATTTATTAACTGGTATGACAATTGAGGTTGATCAATGATGCAAAACATCATTAAATCTATGCTTGAAGAGCTTGATGCTATGTTATCAGGCCACTTCATTCCATATTATAAAGTGTGCTTAGGTTTAGCTGCTATCGTATCACTTGTTTTTTCAATTGTGCTAAGCCATGGTTCAGTTTTTGAAGGAAAAATTGCTGTTATTGATCTTGATGGTTCCAATTACTCAGCTGAATTAATCAGTAAAGTAAATACTTCACCATTTATTGAAATAACAGAAGTAATTCGCTCACCAATAAATCCAATTACATTAGTATCACACGACCGTAATTTAGGAGTGTTATATATTCCTAAAGGACTTGAAAAGTCTCTAAAAAAAGGGGATCAAACCGTTAAGTTAGGTTATTTTGCTGATGATTCAAATGACGCACAAAATGCCAAGGTAATGCAAAGTCTTAATGAAATCATCCCTGAATCAGGTGCTGAATTGAGCGTTGGTAAAGTTGCAGCATTAGGACTTGGAAGAGAAGCAACTGAAGCAACCTTATCACCAATGCAATTGAAAACTAGGACCATGTTTAATCCATCTAGTTCATCAACAATATCCACTATAATCTATTTCGTTTACTTCTTCTCGTCATTAACGTATGGATTAACATCATTAATGATAATTGGCCGATTAAAAACAATGGGGATGTGGAATACCGTAATAGAACGTGGTTTTGTACCACTATTAGCGAGAACCGTGCCTTATGCCCTATTTTATACCACTGCTTTAACTTTAATTACTGCAATACTGGTTTTATTTGGACAATTACGTTTTGATGGTAATTACTTTGTTTTTGTACCTAGTGTATTTATGACTGGACTCGCTTTTGGCTGGTTAGGCTTCTTATTATCTTGGAATACCAATCATCCAGGTGAAGGTGCTAGCAGAATGATTTTCCTTGTTCCACCTGGATTCATTATGGGTGGCTCAACCATGGCGGTAGGCATTATGCCAATCTGGGCATTTTATGTCAGCCACGCATTTCCATTAGTTTGGCTCTTCCGCTTTTTCCGCGATATAGGTATACGAGGACGTTCATTTGTCGATATGTTATCAACATATGGAATATTCATTATTTATTTAACCGTTATTGCTTTTATCGTGATGATGTTTGTTAATCGCTTGAAAAAACCAGACAATCAAACGCAAATTAATTAATTTATTCATACATAAGTTATTGAAACGCTTCCGCGGTTCAATAACTTTCTTCTTTACTATTATTCCAAGCGACCAGTGATGATGAAAATTGACTATTTTTATCAATCCACCGTTCAAATTCGTCATTTAACCAAATTAAACCGGCGAAACCCACCACCTAAAGTGACGTTAGAAATGGGGAATTTCCCAATTAACATGCAGGGCTTTTGTACTTTTTCAACCTTTAAACAAGCGATGAGTAAGGCAACGCAATAACCTTTATCTGATTGAAAGTATGCATAAATTTATGCTAAATTTTGTATGCTTTCAATCTAAAGACGGTTAAATAGATTGCGCTTGTGTGGAGCAAAAGCAGGTTGCCGGGTGTTATCCTATTAGCAAAACGTTTTTTTATTAATAATGAATTGATCGCTACCTGTGATTTTTTCAACAATCAGATCATTAAAGTTATCGATAGTTAGCTGAGCATGATGATTAATCAAATTAGACGTATTGACACCAATCACCTGACAATTAGCCTTATGTGCTGACTCAATGCCCGCAGCGGAATCTTCAAAAACAATACACGAACTGGCTGCTAAATCTAACAGTTTTGCGCCTTGCAAATAGCCGTCTGGAGCTGGTTTGGTGTTAGCCACCATTTCGCCGGTGATAAATACCGACGGTTTAGCAACCTGTAGCAAACTAAATCTTGCTTCAGCCACAATTTTAGTGCCGGAAGTGACAATCCCCCAAGGGATATTCATTGATGATAATAGCTGCAGAAAATCGCTTGCGCCCGGTATTTCATCAATCCCTTGTACATCATTTGACTCTAATTGCTCCATCCAATGATATTCTTGCTCAATCAAACTAGTGGGCTGATCAGGTAAAAACAGCTTAATATTATCGATAGCTTTACGCCCATGAATGGTTGTTAATACCTTAGTGGCATCTAAATGATGCCGTTGAGCAAATTTCAACCAGCAGCGCTCAACTGCTGGTAGAGAGTTCACCAAAGTACCATCTAAATCAAACAAAATACCTTTAGCTTTCATATTATAGTTTACCTGCACTTCCACAAATACGAATTTTATCTTCCACAATTTTCGCCATTGCCAATTTAGCCGGTTGCATGTAGTGCCTTGGATCGTTAGCATCCGGTTGAGCTTGAAAGTATTGTTTCAACGCATCTGAAAAAGCAATTTTTAATTCAGTTGCCACATTCACTTTACAGATACCTAATGAAATCGATTTTTTCACCATTGCTTCAGGTATTCCCGAAGCGCCATGCAACACCAGAGGAATCGCAACTTTATCGCGTATTTTGGCTAATCGATCAAAATCCAATTTAGGCTCACCTTTATACATACCATGAGCCGATCCAATTGCCACCGCTAAAGAATCGATGCCTGTTCGCTCGACATATTCCCTTGCCGCATCCGGATCAGTAAAGGCGCTGTCTTTATCATCCACAACAAGATCGTCTTCTTGTCCACCCAGACGCCCTAATTCAGCTTCAACACTGGCATTAAATTTATGACTAAATTCGACCATTTTACGCACAATGTCAATATTTTCTTCAAAGGGATGATGTGAAGCATCGATCATAACCGAGCGAATACCGCCGGCAATTTTGGCTTGAATATCATCGACATCTTCATGGTGATCAAGATGCAAAGCAAACGGGAAATGTTTAATTTGGGCCGCTGTTTTACAAATGTTGATTAAATACTCTGTGCCGGCATAACGATAAGTGCCGGGGGTCGCGGCTAATATAACCGGAGACTGCAACTGTTTTGCGGTATCAACCACAACTTGAATTGTTTCAAGGTTGTGAATATTAAATGCCGGAACAGCATAATTTTCACGTTGCGCTTTTTTTAACATCTCTTGACTTGAAATAAGATACATAATAACTCCTTAATTAATATTTAATAAATTTGGTTAACAATAACTTGTTGGAAATAATCATCATAATTGTGCATATTCACAAAGCCGGTTTGCGATTCCATGGCATTTAACATGCCCATAGTCATCGCCCTTTTGAGCATGGTTTCTATCGATTCGTTTTCATGAATGCTTACTGCAAGACCCGCTAACGTCACATCGCCAGACCCAACCGGATTGACAACATCAATTTTAGGAATTGAAACTTGATAATATTGCTGATGACAACGAGCAAAAGCTCCATTTTTACCCAGTGAAATGATGATAAAAGGGATTGCATTCAGCAGTGGATGATCAACCGCCTTAATCAACGAAGCAGTATCATTAACATCAATATCCATCTGAATTATTTGTTGTAATTCATCTTTATTCGGCTTAATTAAGTAAGGTTTATGTTCAGAGACCAACGTAGCTAATAACATTTTGCCGGAGGAATCTAGTAAAACAGGAATGGCTTTTTTATTGGCGATTTGAATTAATGTGGCATAAAAATCAACCGGGAAACCTTGTGGTAGAGATCCTGAAATGGTCATTACCTTGGCTTTATCCACTAACGTTTGATAGTGCGCTAAAAAGGCATCCACCTCTTTTTGTTCGAGTGTTGGCCCAGATTCTAGAATTTCGGTTTGATTACCTTCATGTAATATCGCAATACAATTACGTGATTCATGTTTAGTAACATAAAAATGGTAATGGATATTGTCACTATCTAACTGTTTTTGAATATACTGGCCGGTTGTACCGCCAACAATACCTGAGGCTAACACATTGATGCCCGAAAATTTCACACCTCGTGTGACATTTAGCCCTTTACCACCGGCGGTTTTTTTAACATTTGTAACACGATTAATGTCATTAATATGGAGTGTATTGAGTGGATAAGAGATATCCACAGAAGGATTCATGGTAATTGTTAATATCATATTCTCGCCTACATATTGATTGCAAAATCATATCGTTGGGAGAAATAACAAGCTTAAACAATTAAATTAGTTTAATAATATTAATCAACAAAATAGCCAACAACAATCCATTGTCATTATTACGTTAACTATATAAAATCAACTATTTAGCTAAAAAATCTTTTAAGCTTTATTCAAAAAGATACACAATCACCAGTCAAAATTTAAACAGCTATAAAATCAATGCCTTTTTCTTCAAATTGTTGTTTATAACTGTTATCGACATCAGTATCGGTAATAATGGTACTTAGTTTATTAAGTGGTAATACGATATTAATGCCATTTCGTCCAAATTTTGATGA
Source organism: Gilliamella sp. B2785 (assembly GCF_026537005.1). Lineage (NCBI taxonomy): Bacteria > Pseudomonadati > Pseudomonadota > Gammaproteobacteria > Orbales > Orbaceae > Gilliamella > Gilliamella sp. B2785. The sequence continues at coordinate 98,745 of NZ_JAFNNC010000004.1, forward strand.
ATCTAAAACTGCAATAACCTGCCTTGCCGCATTAGCCATCACACTACTGATAGTGTAGCCTTCGTTAAACGTTGTTATTCCTCTTTTTGCATCTATTCCATCTGCACCAACAAACAAAATATCAGCAGAAATGCCGTCTAACGATTGCTCAGCAATTTTTCCATGAAAAGAACGAGTCTTATGCCTCAGCGTACCACCACACATAAATAACATAATGTCACTGTTGTCCGACAAAATAAATGCAGAAGTAAGGCTGTTGGTAATGACAGTGATATGCTTGAGTTTTACTAACTCTTCAGCTATCAACATTGTAGTACTACCACTATCTAAAATAATGGTATCACCCTCTTTGACATGTTTAACTGCTTCAATTGCAATACGTTTTTTAGCCTCTATAAAACGCTGATAACGTTCTTCTAATTGCAATTCTTTAAATGATTTTAAATCGCCTTTACTCATGATTTTGGTTGCCCCGCCATGGAATCGAGTCAAAACACCTTGTTTTTCCAGCAAACGAAGATCTGTTCTGATTGTCACTTCCGAAACATCATATTGTCCTGATAAATCACTAACCAAAACAGTTCCTTTCGCATTAATAAGTTCGACTATTTGTTGACGTCTTTCACTTGCATTCATAATATTTCCTTTTTCGAAAATTCTTCAGCAGTGTATAACAAACAAAATCAAAAGATAAGCGCTCATTTTTAATAGCTGATCTAAATCAGATAATTAAATGCAATTTAATAAAATTTTACCGTTCATTGGATGACCGTTTAATGCACTAACTTGTTGAGTAAATTCATTAAAATCACCCACCCCTGCAATTAGCTCATCTAACCTGATTTTACCGTCAACAAAAAACTGACTAACGAGTTGCCACTCTTTGCCAGGCCATGGTGCAGAGTAATTCATCCAGCTTCCTAAGATCTCAAGCTCTTTTCGTAAAATCATCCCGAATGTTTTTTCTGAAAGAGTCACATCATGATGCAATGTGCCAATCAAACCGACTTTGGCTCTAGCGCCAGCTATTTCAATGGCTAAGCTTACTGTCGCTGGTGTGCCGGCGGTTTCTAATACCACCTGATCAAATCGATGTGGCATCAGTGCTTCATAGATCGCCGAAGCTGTCATATTTTTAGAGTGATAAACCGCATCAGCACCTAGCTTTTTAGCCAGTTCTAAACGCTCTTGATTAATATCTAATACCGCAACAAATTTAGCTCCCATCGCTTTGGCGCACTGCATAGCAAGCAAACCAATGGTACCGCCACCAACAATCACCACATTCTTATTTTGACAACCGTCAGCCAATAACAGTGCATGCATCCCTACAGTCATTGGCTCAAAAAATGCCCCTTCGATAGGGCTAACACTTTTCGGTAACTTAAAGGCGTTTCTCTTATTTATGACGATATACTGCGCCAATCCACCAGTAATTCTTGAGCCAACGAAGGTGTAATGTTTACAAAGTGAATAGTAATGTTTTTGACACTCATCACATTTAAAACAAGGCAATAAAGGTACACAAGAGATCAGATCACCAATCTCAAACTCTGTCACATCGCTGCCCATTTCGACAACCGTGCCACTAAATTCATGACCAAGTGTGATTGGGTAAAAATGTGCACCATGATGAAAAATGCGTGGAATATCAGAACCACATAACCCGCAATACGCCACTTTCACCAGAATTTGATCTGGTGAAGTGATTTTGGGCATCTCAATATCTTCTACAGATAAAGTCCCCTCATCATTAACAACGACTGCTTTCATATTATTTTCCTATGTTAATAATCAAATAGGTTGCTGTTCTAACGTCCACTGGTTTAACAGTGAACGTTACTTAATGGATTTAAAAAATGGCTTTTTTATTGCTCATTTACGCTATTTGCACCTTCTACATATTGCTGTTTTAATAACAATTTGTATTTTTGCGCGCGTTGCCAGGTCAAAAATAGGCAAAACAGGTAAAAGAGACCAATGCAGGCAAACCCGATCGGTTGTTTTAAATTAACCAGTTGAACTAAGATATAAGTAATTGGCGAACCACCTTGATCCATCGCACCAACCGAGATGCCATTACCAGCAGTAATAGTACCGGCATTGACGGCAAGCTGAGTGGTTAGTGGCACCATTTGCGTTGCAATCCATAAGGTAATAGCAATAATGATTGAACCGGAAATAATAATCCTAAACAGATTGCCTTGATGAATCGCCACACCCATTGCGATAAAAAAGCCGATAGTTGCTAAGTCACCAAAAGGAAGAACTTCATTACCGGGCAGCACAATGGCAATAAAAATACTTAACGGGATAAAAATTAAGCTGGCAGAAACAACAGTTGAATGACCTAACAATAGTGCCGGATCTAAACCGATAAGGAAGTCTTGCCCACCAAATTTTGATTGAAGATGTTTACGTGCTTGTTTAGATATTGGGGTTAAACCGTCCATGATAGGTTTAATTACTCTTGGCATTAATAGCATTACCGCTGCGGTTTGAATCGCAAGTTGCAAAGTCTGTTTAACACCATAACCGGCTAATACGCCTAATAAAATCCCCATAAATAGACCAACTGTGACTGGCTCGCCAAATGCGCCAAATCTTTTTTGCATATCTACCGCATTGAAATTAATCTTTCTAATGCCAGGTATTTTTTCAATCACCGCATCAACAAATACCGCTATCGGTCCACAATAGGCCGAAGTACCATGTGGCACAGCAATGCCGTCAAGTTCAAAAAAATCTTTGGTATCTTTAGCAAACCAATCCCCCAATTTATAAGCAATAATTGCATGTACAACCACGCCAGCAATACCTAGCCAGTAAGAGCCGGTTGCAATATAAACCAGCGCCCCGCTGAAGGTCATATGCCAAATGTTCCAAATATCAACATTAACAACACGGGTTAATCTTAAAAGTAACATGGCAATGTTTACTGCAATGGCAATGGGAATGGCAACCAGCGCAATTTGCGATGCCCACGTCATAGGGGCAGCGCCAGGCCAACCAACATCGACAACATTCAAACTGATATCAAATCGTTCTGCCATAGCTTGAGCTGCTGGCCCAACTGAGCTGGTTAATAAGCCAACTACCAAACCAATACCGACAAAGCCAATCCCAATATGAATCCCGGCTTTTAATGCATCACCAATTTTCATTCTTAGCGAAAGTGAAAACAGAATAATCACAATGGGTAGCATTACAGACGGTCCCAAATCTAAGATGTACTGCATAATTTCAGTAAACATAGGTTCATCCTTTTAAAATAGACAATATTTTTGCTTTTAACTGCTCAATTCCAACACCAGACACAAAAGGCATACCATGCACAATCGGAATATCGCCAAATGTTTGATCCATTTTTGCCGTCGTACAGATCAGGTCGACATCATCAATAAAGGTATTAATTTCATTAATACGACACTGCACTAAATCGAGCTCAATATTATTTTCATTACATAGCTCTTTTATTTCTTCTGCTGCTAAAGTTGACGTCGCAACGGCGCCACCACATGCAACAATAATCTTTTTTTTCATAATGCCTCCTAAACAACTTATTGATTAAATATCACTTCATTAAAACGTTCGACCACTTCGTTTTGCGAACGACTTAATAAAAAGTGATAAAATTCTTTATCTTGTAAATGGGTAAAAAGTGCTTTCAACAGTGATAGTTGATCAGCTGGTGAAGTCACTACCAATGAAATAATCAATGAAACATCAACGGTGCCATCGTCATCTGCACGTTGAAATGAAACCGGAGATTGGGTGCGAAGAATAAAAATCGCAGGACTGTTAGCATGTTCAGCTTCACAATGTGGAATAGCCACCGCATAGCCATCGAGCAAAATACCGGTTGGATATAATGCTTCCCGATCAAGTAAAGCTTTCAAATGGCTCTGTTTGACAATCCCTTTTTTTTGTAACTGTTGACTTAAATAAGTCAGTAAGGCTAACTCATTGTCAAATTTAAGATTGTCTTCGAAAAGAAGCTGACATTTATTCATATTTACTCTCCATTTTTTATCTTTTTAATATTACGTTTTAAATTATAACTTTCGAAAACAAAAACAATATCGAAAGATTAAATACTTTCGAAATAAAAAACAAATAAGATTTTATATTTTTGTGATCGAAATCTATTTTTTAAAATAAACTTGAGATCCCAAATCGTGATAAAGACCTTTACCCAAAACAAAGTATGATCCAGATCACAAAATCAACTTTTTTGAATTGCAATAATGGATTAAAATGTCAAAATGTTACCCGTAACAGGTTATTTTGGAGAATAACGTAATGACACAACAAAGGAAACATGTTTTCGTATTCATGGGTGTATCAGGTAGTGGTAAATCGGTTGTTGCAAAACAAATAGCCGATAACCTAAATGCCGCTTTTCTAGATGGTGACTTTTTACATCCCAAAGCCAATATTTTGAAAATGCGCAGCGGTACCCCGCTAAATGATAACGACAGGATGCCTTGGTTAAACTTAATTAGTAATGCTGCATTTGCAATGAGTAATGTCAATGATATTTCGATTATTATCTGCTCAGCATTAAAAGAAAAATATCGAGACATTATTCGTGGAGAAAATGAAAATGTGCACTTTATTTATTTAAAAGGAAGCTTTGATGTTATTTCCCAACGTTTAGCTAAACGCCAAGGACATTATCAAAAAACAGGAATGCTACAGTCGCAATTTGATGCATTAGAAGAACCAACAGCCAATGAAAAAGATGTTTATGATATCAATATTGAACAATCACTAAATGGTGTTATTGAAGATAGCATGAAGGTTATTAATTCGATATGTCATTGTGAATAAATTTATAAAAGTTCAGAAATTATAATAAATATAATCTAAGAGGTTAATGTGAATTCCACTATTTTAGCTGTAACTCAGCGCATTATTAATCGCTCTAAAGCAACACGTGAAGCTTATCTGCAAAAAATAGAACATGCTATGTTAAAGAAAGTTACCCGAGCAAGTTTGCCTTGTAGTAACTTAGCTCATGGCTTTGCCGCTTGTTGCCTCGATGAGAAAAATGATCTTAAAAATATATTAAAAAGTAATATCGGTATTATCAGTTCTTATAACGATATGTTATCAGCACATAAACCTTATGAATTTTATCCAGAACAAATTCGAAAAGTGCTACATGAAGTCGGCGCTGTTGGTCAAATGGCTGGAGGGGTACCTGCTATGTGTGATGGTGTAACCCAAGGCGAACCGGGTATGGAAATTTCGCTAATGAGTCGAGATGTAATTGCAATGTCTGTTGCCGTTGGGTTATCACATAATATGTTTGATGGCGCACTGTATCTAGGAGTTTGCGATAAAATTTTACCTGGATTATTTATTGGAGCCCTATCTTTTGGGCATTTACCCGCTATCTTTGTGCCTTCTGGACCGATGCCTTCAGGTTTACCAAATAAAGAGAAAGTTCGCATTCGTCAACTTTATTCAGAAGGAAAAGCTTCTCGCGAAGATTTATTAGAATCTGAATCAGCCTCATACCATACCAGCGGAACTTGTACGTTTTATGGCACCGCAAATAGTAACCAAATGGTCATTGAATTAATGGGATTACATTTACCGGGAGCCGCTTTTGTTCACCCTGAAACAACATTACGCAATGAACTAACCAATGCCGCTGCAAGACAGATCACTCGTTTAACTAACCAATCAGGAAATTATATGCCAGTTGGTAAAATGGTGGATGAAAAAGTAATTGTTAATGGTTTAGTTGCGCTTTTAGCCACAGGTGGCTCAACCAATTTGACTATGCACATTGTCGCTATGGCTAAAGCGGCTGGTATTGTTATTAATTGGGACGATATTTCAGACTTATCAACAGTTGTTCCGTTATTGAGCCGAATATACCCTAATGGGCCGGCCGACATTAACTACTTCCAAGCAGCAGGTGGAACTTCATTATTGGTCCGAGAATTATTATCCGGTGGTTTGTTACATGAAGATGTTGAAACTGTAGTTGGCCATGGACTGAGCCGTTACACGAAAGAGCCAATTTTAGAAAATGGTAAACTCATCTTCCGCGAAGGTCCTAAAGAATCTTTAGATGAAAATGTGATTGCTTCAATAAAAAAACCTTTCAACTCTCATGGTGGCTTAAAAGTGATGTCTGGCAATTTAGGGAGAGCGATAATGAAAACGTCTGCAGTTACCGCTGAGCACCAAATTATCGAAGCACCTGCAGTAGTCTTTAATAGTCAGTATGATTTAGATGCAGAATATAAAGCCGGCAACCTCAACAAAGACTGTGTTGTAGTTGTTCGTTATCAAGGCCCAAAAGCTATCGGTATGCCAGAGCTACATAAATTAATAACACCATTGGGTGTTTTACAAGATCGCGGCTATAAAGTTGCGTTATTAACTGATGGACGGCTATCTGGCGCATCAGGCAAAGTACCGGCAGCTATTCATGTTACACCTGAAGCCTATGCCGGTGGATTATTAAGCAAAGTTGAACAAGGTGATATGATCAGAGTCAATGGTCAAACCGGTGAAATAACACTATTAGTTGATGAAGCTGAACTCGCAAAACGCAGTCCAGCACCCATCGATTTAACCGATTCCCATAAAGGTTTTGGTCGAGAACTTTATACAGTTGTTAGAGAAAATTTATCTTCAGCTGAAGAAGGCGCTGTTAGTTTTTAATCCAACTTATCTGCCGCAAAATGCGGCAGATATCGTAAAAATCCCTCTAAAAACCCCGTTCCTCAACTTTTTTTTATCTATTGCTTAGTCTATTTTTTTACAAAATTATCAACCAACAAATTAACCACATCTTTCATTTTGCCACTCAATGATGCTTTTACACTATAAAGCGCCATTCCCATTACTTGTGAAGTATGAATTTCAGGTGGCATAACTAATTCATATTCGTTTGTCTTAACATCTAATAATGCAGGTCCAGGGTGAGCTAAAAATGATTGCACTGCGGCTTCAAGCAAATCTGAACTATCGACACGAATTGCAAATAATCCCATCGCTTCAGCTACTTTAGCAAAATCAGGATTTTTTAAATCAGTATAGTGATCGACAAGCCCTTCCGATTTTTGTTCCAATTCAACAAAGTTAAGTGAGCTATTATTAAGTACAACAACTTTAATTGGAAGGTTTTCTTGGATTGTGGTTAACAAATCACCTAACAACATACTAATACCACCATCCCCTGATAAGGTAATGACTTGACGATTAGGAAAGGCTTTTTGTACACCCAATGCTTGTGGCATCGCATTAGCCATAGTGCCATGTTTTAAACTAATAACGGTCCGTCTTTTACCATTGGTTGAAAAATGACGGCAAGCCCAAACCATAGCAGAACCAACATCTGCACATAGTACGGCATCATCATTGGCATATTTATCAATCAATTCGGTTAAATATTGAGGGTGAATAACAGTTTTTGATGGTATCGCTTTCTTACCTAATTTATCAATTGCTTTAGTGTGTAATTCACGACATTTATCTAAAAATGCACTGTCTGCTTTTTCATTAACTAATGGCAATAAAGCGGCTAGGGTTGGTTTACTTGCACCTACAACACCAATATCTACACTATGGCGATGACCAAGATGAGTTGCATCGATATCTACCTGAATAATTGTTGCATCATCTGGATAAAATTGTGACCACGCAAAATCAACACCAAACATCAAAAGCACATCACACTCTTTTATCGCCGTTGCGCCAGACTCCATACCAAACATCCCTGTCATGCCAACGTTATACGGATTATCATATTCGACGAAATCTTTAGCTCTTGAAGTATGAACAATTGGTGACTTTAATTTTTTTGCTAACGCAACTAATTCATCATGAGCTTCTGATACTCCATGACCTGCAAATATTGCCACTTTACTGTTTTTATTTAGAATTTCGGAGATTTGTGCAAGCTCTTCATCAGATGGACGAATTACAGGTTTCGGGTGAAAAATTTTATGTCCACTATTATCTTCAACTTTGACTAAACTTATATTATAAGGAATGACTATAACAGCAACACCTCGTTGATTTATTGCTGCTTGTACAGCCGCTGTAGTAATTCGTCGTGCTTGTGTTGGATCCGAAATTTGCTGACAAAAGACAGAACAGTTTTTATAAATAGATTCAAAATCAACCTCTTGCGGAAAATCAGTTCCTTGTTGAGAGGTAACTAACTGGCTAGCCAGTAAAACCAACGGTACTTTATTGCGTTGTGCTTCATAAATACCATTTATAAAATGTAGGCTTCCTGGTCCACAAGAACCAGCACAAGCGGTTATTTGATCGGTAAGATAAGCTTCAGCTCCTGCAGCAAAAGCACCCACTTCTTCATGACGAACATGTACCCATTCAATATCACTTTTTTTGATAGCAGACGTAATTTGATTTAAGGTATCTCCAACAATACCATAACAATGTTTAACCCCCGCTTGAGATAACACTTCAATAATAATTTCCGCAACAGACTTTTTTGATGACATATTGACTCCTAAATATGGTTTTAAAATTAAACGCATCAAGTTGACTAAATTACACCTAAGTTTTATGAATGCGAAGAGCTTAAAAATAAAACAGCAAAAAATGTTAAAAATGTCATTTTAACCATAGTTGATACTTAAGAATCTTTACTTCAAGATATTCCCTATTACAATAAATCAAGGTATTATGTCAAAAATATAATCAACTTCATGAGCTACCTTTTGTGGAACATTCGTCATCTGGACATAGTTTTTTATCATCAATGTCTGCTCTTTTACCTAATTATATAATCGAATATTACCCACTCATTACTGTTTGTTTGTTACTTTTTATTGCGATTTTATTGTTTTCATTCAGTAAATTAAGAATGGATATTATTGCGTTATTGACGATAACTGCAATTACCGTCACGGGTGTATTAACTCCGGCTGAAGCGCTTGCGGGATTTAGCGATCCCAATATTATCCTCATTGCACTGTTATTCGTAATCGGTGAAAGTTTAGTAAGAACGGGTATCTCTTACAAAATGAGTGAATATATCTTAAAAGCAGCAGGTAAAAATGATATTCGAATTATTACCTTTATTATGTTAGGTGTAGCTTTACTGGGTTCGGTTATGAGCTCAACTGGTGTAGTTGCAATCTTTATTCCTGTTGCTATCAGTATTGCTAACCATACAGGTATCCATGTAAAAAAATTGATGATGCCACTGTGTATTGCAGCATTAATTAGTGGCATGATGACTCTTGTCGCAACAGCTCCAAACCTTGTAGTAAATAGTGAACTTAGCCGAGCTGCATTAACCGAGTTTGGCTTCTTTTCAATTACGCCAATAGGCCTTGGCGTATTAGTTGTTGGTGTGATTTATTGTTTATTAACACGCAATTGGTTACTTACAGCGGACCAAGTCACCGCTAACAATAGTTTACCTCAAAGACGTAAAATTACCGATTTAATTAGAGATTATAAATTAATTGGCCGAGCTCACCGCGCACAAATTCTTGCTGGTTCTCCTTTTGTTGGGCGAACCATTGATGGATTACATTTACGTACTGAGCATGGTGTAAATGTAATTGGTATTGAACGTTGGCGAAAATTCCAAAAAGTGCTCATCCCTGTAAATGGTAGTACTGAATTTAGAGAAAACGATATTCTTTTATTGGACATGTCTCATTCCGAAGCTGACTATCGCACATTTCTAACCACTAACAATCTTGAACCAAAAGTATTACGTGGTGAATATTTTTCAGAACAAGTCAAAGAAGTCGGTATGGCTGAAGTTGCATTGCTGCCTGAATCATCATTGTGTGGAAAGACCCTTAATGAAATTGATTTTAGGGAAAAATATTTTCTGACCGTTATTGGAATCTGGCGAAACCATGCGCCAGTTGAAACCAATAACCTATTCCAAGAACGACTAGAAATGAGCGATACACTTTTGGTATGCGGAGACTGGGGATCTATACAAAAACTACAAACTCGGACTAGTGATTTTGTGGTACTTGATTACCCATCAGACATTGATGATGTTGCACCAGCAAGCTCTCAGGCTTTTATCGCACTATTTAATCTAGCGGTAATGATTATTTTAATGGTGACAGGTATTGTCCCAAATGTTGTTGCTGCACTGATTGCTTGTTTATTAATGGGTGCCACCCGCTGTATTGATATGGCAAATGCTTATAAATCAATTCATTGGCCAACATTAATTCTAATTATCGGTATGATGCCTTTCGCGGTAGCATTAAATAAGACAGGAGGGATTTCGCTCATATCACAATGGCTTGAAATCCACTTACGTTCATTTGGCCCTTACATGGTATTAACTTTTATCTTTTTATTATGCTCAACGGTAGGATTGTTTATTTCTAATACCGCAACCGCAATTTTAATTGCACCAATTGCGATTGATTTAGCAATAAAATTTGGATATTCACCCTATCCATTTGCTATGACCGTTGCTATTGCGACATCTGCATCGTTTATTACACCGGTTTCATCACCTGTAAAAACAATGGTTGTTGCACCTGGTGGATATAGCTTTAGTGATTTTGTTAAAGTTGGTGTGCCGTTAACCTTCTTGGTTATGTTAGTTGATATAGCGTTGGTACCAATATTTTTTCCATTTTAAGTAAAATAAAAACATAATTAATTGGTTAAATATAAGGTTACTAAGTTGTTTGTGGATTTTTACTATTATTTTATCCACAAACTTTTCACCAGCTATTATGAGATTTCGCTATGATTCAAGATCACTTAACGCTATAACCACCTTTACTCGGTATACATATGATATCCATTATGAGTACAGTGATGTGATTAAGGATTATTAGGTCAATTTAAAGTATAATATCTGTCATATTTTGATTATGGATATATTACACATGTCACACACAACAAATCCCCTAAAGATTATTTTTGCTGGCACGCCTGATTTTGCCGCTACCCATTTAAAAGCATTAATTGATGCTAAACATAATGTTATTGCAGTTTTTACTCAGCCCGATCGCCCTGCTGGACGTGGCAATAAGTTAACTGCAAGTCCGGTTAAACAATTAGCAATCGAAAATCATCTTCCTGTTTATCAACCAGCTACACTCAAAACTGAAGAAAATCAAAAAATCATTGCTGAGCTCAATGCCGACATTATGATTGTGGTGGCTTATGGTCTTATTTTACCGCAAGCTGTGCTTGATATGCCTAAACTAGGTTGTTTAAATGTGCATGGTTCATTATTACCAAGATGGCGAGGCGCAGCTCCTATTCAACGCGCTTGTTGGGCTGGTGATACTTTAACCGGTATCACAATTATGCAAATGGATGCAGGGCTTGATACGGGTGATATGTTATATAAACTCACCTGTCCAATAGAACCTTCTGATACCAGTGCAACGTTATATAACAAATTGGCGCAATTAGGTCCAGAAGGACTACTTGATACCTTAACACTAATTACCGAAGGAAAAATCCAACCTGAAAAACAAGATCCATCACAGGTCACTTACGCTGAAAAATTATCTAAACAAGAAGCTAAAATTGATTGGAACCTATCGGCACAGCAGCTGGAACGTTGCATTCGCGCCTTTAATCCTTGGCCTGTTAGTTATTTTGACGTTAATGGCGAGCCAGTAAAGGTATGGCAAGCAGAAGTGATAAAAACATCCCACAATCGACCTGTTGGCACTATTTTACAAGCGGATAAAAAAGGAATATGTATTGCAACAAGTGATGGCGCATTAAATATGACACTTTTACAACCTGCTGGTAAAAAACCAATGTCTGCTCAAGATCTATTGAACTCTCGCAAAGCATGGTTTGAAGTAGGTAAGATACTGGGGAAATAGTTAAAAAGATATTACAGGATAAATTCCTGTAATATTATCGTTTTTTGGCTAACAGCGTCGCAAAGCGGAGCTTTATTCGGTTGCCATGGATATCCGTTTTATGCAGTTCGCCAACATCTTCATTGTATTTTAGGATGTCCCAATTTTGATAATAATTAAGTAACTCATTCTCTTTAAACGTAAACGAAAATCCTACAGTGCAAGGAAAATCATCAGTTGACATAGCGCAAACAATTAAATTATAACCACCCGTTTTAGTTATGTTTTGCATATTATGAATGATATCGGGAATTCTATCTGGTTGTAAAAACATCATTACAACAGTTGAAATAATTAAATCGTAGTTACCTTTTAAATTAGCCTGATTAATATCATAAATAGATGCATTGATATGCGATAAATGATCGTTTGCAATAATTTCTTGTAAATTACTAATACTCATTTCTGACTTATCAACGGCATCAACATCAAAACCAAGTAGCTGTAGATAGAGTGAATTACGGCCTGAACCACAACCTAAATCTAGCGCTTTTCCGGCCTGAATGATTTGACAGACTTCCAACACGTCAGAATGGGTTTTAGTCATCTGATATTTTTTCTGGCTATAATCCTCAGGTTGACAATAAAAAGCCAACTGGCACTGCAAATCATCTGAAACTTGAGCTATTCGATGCCATTGCTGAGGCTCAATAAATGGAGGCTGATGCTCAACATCAAAAACATATTGAGAAACAATATCGCCTTGCTCGGTTAACATATCAAAATTGATATGACCTTTTATAATGTTTAATTTTGCCCAAGTACCTAGTTGTGTATTATGTTTTTCACGAAACAAATCGGGTAAAGTTTTTGCATCCCAAACAGGTAACGTTTTATAGCAAACTAAATCTTTATCTTTCATCATGAAGTACCAACAATGTCATCTAATAGTTGAGTATTATAGTCAAGTATTAATCAAATAAACAACTTATTTTTAGAAATAAAATGACGATTAAATAAGGAAAAATAAATTTATAGTAGCGAAGTTAACTATATCAACATATAATCATCAGCATTCTAGAATATATAGTAAAAAATATTAGAGGAACAATTTATGGGATTTTTAACAGGTAAACGCATACTGGTTACCGGCGTTGCAAGTAATCGTTCTATTGCTTACGGTATTGCAAAAGCGATGCACCGTGAAGGCGCAGAATTAGCTTTTACTTATCAAAGCGAAAAATTAAAAGGCCGTGTTGAAGAGTTTGCTGCTGATTTTAATTCTAAAATCGTTTTACCTTGTGATGTTGCGCATGATGAAAGCATCACAACATTATTTACAGAGCTAGCTAAAACTTGGGATAAATTCGATGGTTTTGTTCATGCAATTGCCTTCGCTCCTGGTGATCAATTAGATGGTGATTATGTTAATGCGGTAACTCGTGAAGGTTTTGCCATCGCACATGATATTAGCTCTTATAGCTTTGTTGCTATGGCTAAAGCTTGTCGTTCAATGCTAAATCCTGACTCAGCATTAGTCACTCTTTCTTATTTAGGCGCTGAACGTGCAATTCCTAATTATAACGTTATGGGTCTTGCTAAAGCATCTTTAGAAGCAAATGTACGTTATATGGCAAATGCAATGGGACCTGAAGGTATTCGTGTAAATGCAATTTCTGCTGGCCCTATTCGTACTTTAGCTGCATCAGGAATTAAAGATTTCAAAAAGATGTTATCACATTGTGAATCAGTAACCCCTATTCGTCGTACAGTAACCATTGAAGACGTAGGTAATTCAGCTGCATTCTTATGTTCAAATTTATCGTCAGGTATTACAGGTGAAGTCATTCATGTTGATGGTGGCTTTAGCATCGCAGCAATGAATGAATTAGAACTTAAGTAATATAGTAGAATATTTTAATGAAAGGCTAATTGTAAAATTAGCCTTTTTTATTGCATAAAAGCAAATCTATCAATGATTAAGCTTTCTTAGATTTAATATGAATGCCTATTTTGCTAAGTAACGACACAAATAAACTGTTGTCTCGCTGACTTGCACATCAAATTGACTCTCTTTGGCGACATGAAAAATCTGCCCGGCTTCAAAAATTTGCCAATCAGTTGCAGTAGGTAATAAAACTTTGAGCGAACCAGTTATCACTGTCATTTCTTCTGGATTATTGGTACTAAAAACATATTCGCCAGGCATCATCACACCAACAGAGGCTTTACCCGTTGAGCCATTTTCAAAACCTATAGACTTCACTTTTCCATCAAAATAATCATTAATTTCTAACATAAAAACCCCTCTCCTCAACATTTTTTATAAATTTTATTAAACTTATTATTATCAGCTTAATTGATTTCAATTAGCTATCCAACGATTATTTATTAGTTAAAAGTTATTTTTTTAAACCAAAATCGCATCAATAACTAAGATAATATTAAAACTTCCTAAATTACAAAGAAAATAGCATACAGAAGCGTTTTTTTCCGTTAAAATTTAACATTATTTGCTCAGTAACAGTTTGTTGGAGAAAACATGAAAATAGCAAAAAATACAGTTGTAAGTTTAGCATATAAAGTTCGTACAAAAGATGGCGTGTTAGTTGATGAAGCTACAGCAGCTGCGCCACTTGAATATTTACAAGGTGCAGGAAACTTATTACAAGACCTTGAAAATGCGTTAGAAGGCCATCAAGTTGGTGATAAATTTGATGTGGAATTAGTTAACCCTTATGGTGATTTTAACGATGCATTGGTACAAAATGTACCGCGTGATGTTTTTGTTGGAGTTGATGACCTTGAAGTTGGTATGCGTTTTTTTGCTGATACTGACCAAGGTTCTTTACCCGTTGAAATCACGGCTATTGATGGCGATACCGTTACTATTGATGGTAACCATATGTTAGCTGGCCAAGACTTAAATTTTAATGTTGAAGTGCTTGCTATTCGTGAAGCGACACCTGATGAGATATCTCATGGTCATATTCATGGTGCACACGATCATGGACATGGTAGCTGTGGTTGTGGTGGTCACGATGATCATGACGATGATGAAGAAAGCGGTTGTTGTGGCGGTGGAAACGGCAGTTGCGGATGTCACTAATATTTAAATAAAATAGAATTTTAAAAGCGCTGATTAGCGCTTTTTTTGTAAAATAGTCTCGATCTTTGCGAACCATTTCACAACTTTTCATCTGTTTCGTTATCAATTTATAAAAATTAATCAATAATCTCATTTTAAAAAAAATGGGAATACCATAATTATGTCAACACAATGCAGACTTTTGATGCCACGAGAAAAATTAATACAATTTGGTGTTGAAGCGCTGTCAGATGCTGAATTACTTGCTCTTTTTTTACGTACGGGAACTCGTAATTTACCAGTATTAACGTTATCCCAAAAATTATTAAATGAATTCGGTTCCTTTTACCATTTAATGAATGCAAGTCATGATGAATTTTGTAAAAAGGAAGGTTTGGGAACAGCTAAATACACTCAATTGAAAGCGGTGGTTGAACTATCTCATCGTTATTTAAAAGTTAAAATGACCAAAGAAAATTATCTTACATCACCTACTTTAACTCATCATTATCTAGCTAATCGTTTAATGGATAAAGATCGTGAAATTTTTATGGTTATTTTTCTAGATAACCAGAATCACGTCATTAATTGTGAGGAGATGTTTGTAGGAACATACAACAGCGTTGAGGTTCACCCTAGAGAAGTCGCTAGAAAAGCCTTGCAATACAATGCGGCAGCATTAATTTTAGCACATAACCATCCTTCAGGCTTAGCTGAACCAAGTCAAGCTGATCGTGCATTAACTAAAAAAATCGAACAAGTTTGTGAATTAATTGATGTCCGAGTTATCGATCATCTCGTCATTGGTAAAGGTGAATACGTCTCTTTTGCGGAACGAGGATGGATTTTATAATAACTTTTACTTACAATATAGAATTAAATAGCCATTAAGTAACAGACTATGAACCAACAATTGGAATTATTAGAAACAAAAGTTGCATTTCAAGAGATGACCATTGAAGAATTAAATCAAATGGTGGTTAATCTACAAGCCGATATCAGCAAACTTAAAGAACAATTAACGTTATTATCACAAAAGTTACAAGCAAACCAAACATCGAACATAGCAAGTTTATCAGAAGAAACTCCGCCTCCACATTATTAACTTATAGCATTAAAATGTTTTGAAGAATTCCTACTAATTACGGACAAAATGGTGGCTATATCATTTGCCATCCCGCTTAAAATTGCTGGTACTTATATTAAACTTTGGTAGTTAAATCTATAATAATTAGCTAATAAAAAACCGGCTCATTAGCCGGTTTTAATTTTAAGCTTTAATTAATTATTTATTCAGCTGCTGCTTCTGCTTCTACAGCAGGGCGATCAACTAATTCAATATAAGCCATTGGAGCATTATCTCCATCACGGAAACCACATTTTAAAATGCGTACATAACCGCCAGGACGGGTAGCAAAACGTGGGCCTAAATCTGAAAATAATTTTTTCACTGTATCTTTATCACGGATACGAGCAAAAGCCAAACGGCGATTAGCTACGCTATCGCTTTTGGCTAGCGTAATTAACGGTTCAACAACACGACGCAACTCTTTTGCTTTAGGCAATGTAGTTTTGATGATTTCATGTTCAACAAGTGAACTAGTCATGTTACGAAACATTGCTTGACGATGGCTGCTATTTCGGTTCAGTTGACGACCACTTTTACGATGGCGCATAACTTTATCCTTCTTATATAAATTTTATTTTAGTCTTCAACAATACTTGCTGGTGGCCAGTTCTCAAGACGCATGCCTAAAGACAAACCACGAGATGCGAGCACATCCTTAATTTCAGTAAGTGATTTCTTACCAAGATTAGGGGTTTTAAGTAACTCAACTTCGGTACGTTGTACTAAATCACCAATATAATGAACTGCTTCTGCTTTTAAGCAATTAGCAGACCGAACAGTTAATTCGAGATCATCTACTGGACGTAGAAGAATCGGATCAAATTCCGGTTTATCTTCTTTAACTTCAGGTTGACGTACATCACGTAAATCAACGAAAGCTTCAAGTTGTTCAGCCAAAATAGTTGAAGCACGACGAATAGCCTCTTCAGGATCAATCGTACCATTAGTTTCCATATCAATAACTAATTTATCTAAATCGGTACGTTGTTCCACACGAGCCGCATCGACAGAATAAGCGATACGCTCGACTGGGCTATAACATGCATCAACTAATAGACGACCAATCGGTCGCTCTTCATCTTCTGACTTAACGCGAGCAGAAGCAGGGACATAACCACGTCCTCGTTGTACACGAATACGCATACTAATTGAAGCATTGGCATCAGTAAGATGACAAATTACTAAATCAGGATTAACAATTTCAACATCACCATCGTGAGTGATATCTGATGCAGTTACCGCACCTACCCCTGATTTATTTAAAGTCAGCATAACATCATCTTTAGTATGTACACGTACTGCTAATTTTTTCAAATTAAGCAGAATATCAAGCACATCTTCTTGAACGCCTTCTTTAGTACTATACTCATGCAGAACACCGTCAATTTCAACTTCGGTCACTGCATATCCCGGCATAGATGATAATAAAATGCGGCGTAGTGCATTACCTAAAGTATGTCCAAAACCACGCTCAAGTGGCTCTAAAGTCACTTTTGCATGAGTTGGGCTGTATTGAACAACGTCAACTAGGTGAGGTTTTAAAAACTCTGTTACAGAACCCTGCATTATGTCCTCTCTTAAGTGCTAAACTTTACTTAGAGTAAAGTTCGACGATCAAATGTTCGTTGATGTCAGCAGATAAATCTGAACGTTCTGGTAAGCGTTTGAACACACCTTCCATTTTGCTAGCATCAACTTCTAACCATGTTGGTTTTTCACGTTGTTCAGCTAACTCTAAAGCGGCTTTAATACGTGCTTGTTTTTTAGATTTTTCACGAACACTAATCACATCTTCAGGTGAAACTTGATAAGATGCGATGTTAACAACGTGACCATTAACAAGAACAGCTTTATGACTAACTAATTGACGAGCTTCAGCGCGAGTAGCACCAAATCCCATACGATAAACAACGTTATCTAAGCGACGTTCTAAAAGACCTAACAAGTTTTCACCTGTATTACCTTTAATACGTGCTGCATTTTTGTAGTAATTACGGAATTGACGTTCTAGAATTCCATAAATACGTCTAACTTTTTGTTTTTCGCGTAACTGAACACCATAATCTGATAAACGCGGTTTACGCGCACCATGTTGTCCAGGAGCTTGTTCTAACTTACATTTACTGTCAACCGCTCGGACGCCAGACTTAAGGAATAAATCTGTACCTTCACGACGACTTAATTTGAGCTTTGGTCCCAAATATCTTGCCATTTTTTTTCTCCAATAATCCTATAAACATTCAATGTTTAATAAAAAATTAAACACGACGTTTCTTTGGTGGACGACAACCGTTATGAGGAATCGGAGTAACATCAGTAATATTAGTGATGCGATAACCCGCTGCATTTAATGCACGAATTGTTGACTCACGACCAGGACCAGGTCCTTTTACCATAACTTCTAGATTCTTAATTCCGTAGTCTTTTACGGCTTCTGCACAACGCTCTGCTGCTACTTGAGCTGCGAACGGAGTTGACTTACGAGAGCCACGGAAACCAGAACCACCAGCGGTTGCCCAACCCAACGCATTACCTTGACGATCGGTAATTGTTACGATTGTATTGTTAAATGATGCATGAATATGAGCTATACCATCAGAAACTTGCTTTTTAACACGTTTACGTGTACGAACAGGTGTCTTTGCCATTTATTATCACCTCAATTATTTCTTGATTGGCTTACGCGGTCCCTTACGGGTACGAGCGTTAGTCTTAGTGCGTTGACCACGGACAGGAAGTCCACGACGATGACGCACACCACGATAACAACCAAGGTCTAATAAACGCTTGATACTCATAGTTACTTCACGACGTAAATCACCTTCAACAGTGAATTTAGCGACTTGTTCACGTAACTTTTCAATCTGATCTTCAGATAGTTCTCTGATCTTAACATGTTCAGGAATACCAGCTTCAGCACAAATTGTCTTAGCACGGGTATTACCGATACCATAAATTGCTTGTAACGCAATAACAGTATGTTGTTGATCAGGAATGTTAATGCCTGCTATACGGGCCACTATGCACTCCTTTATTGTTAATGTTCAGCAAATCCACCATACTGAAAAGCCCGTTTTCAGGATACTCAAACGGCGGATCTACAAAAAAATTTTAGGCTGGCTATTCTAGCCAGCTTTACTATACTTTGGCAAGTAAAATATGCAAAAGTTCAATTTCGCAGTTAAATAATATTAACCTTGACGTTGTTTGTGTTTACCTTCAATGCAAATAACACGAACGATGCCATTGCGTTTGATGATTTTACAATTTCTGCATAATTTCTTGACTGAAGCACGAACTTTCATGTTTTTCTCCGTAACTTCTGGCTAACTTATCGGCCGTAGCCTTTAAGGTTCGCTTTCTTTAACACTGACTCATAACGATTTGGCATCATTAAAGTCTGTACTTGTGCCATAAAATCCATGATTACAACAACTACAATTAATAAAGATGTTCCACCGAATTGAACTGGAACTTTCATCGCACTTGTCATAAACATTGGTACCAAACATACAAAAGTAATGTAGATAGCGCCAATTAGCGTTAAACGTGTCATTACTTTATCAATATACTTCGATGTTTGTTCACCTGGACGGATACCTGGAATAAATGCACCAGATTTTTTTAACTGATCTGCTGTTTCTCTCGGATTGAAAACCAATGCGGTATAGAAGAAACAGAAGAAAATAATCGCAGCTGCAAAAAAGATTATGTATAACGGTTGATCATGAGAGAAATATTGCCCAATAAGAACAAAGATATATCTCCATCCTTCACCATTTCCTTGAAACCAAGAAGCCATCATTGATGGTAACATAATAATTGTTGAAGCAAATATTGCTGGAATTACACCTGCCATATTAATTTTAAGAGGTAAATGCGTACTTTGTGCGGCATACACACGACGACCTTGTTGTCTTTGAGCGTAATTAACGACAATACGTCGTTGACCACGTTCAACAAAAACGACAAAGTAAGTCACACCAACCACTAATGCAGCGATTACTAATAATAAAATCGGATGCAAATCACCAGAACGAGCTTGTTCAATTGTTTCATATATCGCATGAGGAAGACTTGCCACAATACCCGCAAAGATAATGATAGAAATACCATTACCTACACCGCGCTCTGTGATCTGTTCACCCAACCACATAAGAAACATAGTGCCAGTAACTAAGCTAACCGATGCAATAAAATAGAAAGAAAATCCTGGGTTAATCACAACCTGACTATAACCAGGAATATTCGGTAAACCAGTCGCAATACCGACTGCCTGTACAATCGCTAAAGCTAGTGTGCCATAACGAGTATATTGGCTAATTTTCTTACGACCTGATTCACCTTCTTTCTTCAATTCAGCTAATTTAGGATTAATTGATGTCAATAACTGCACAATGATTGATGCAGAAATATAAGGCATTATCCCTAAAGCAAAGATTGAAGCACGGCTTAAAGCACCACCAGAGAACATATTGAACATACCAACAATACCATTAGATGATGCTTGTAGTAAGTCCGATAACGCTTTAGTATCAACACCAGGAACCGGAACGTAAGAACCAAGACGGAAAACAATAAGCGCTAAAAGCACAAATAATAAACGTCTTTTAAGCTCACTACTACCGCCTCGTGTGCTTTGAAAATCTAATCCTGGTTGCTTTGCCATCTTTCTAATTATTCCTCAATTTTTCCGCCAGCAGCTTCAATTGCAGCTTTAGCACCTTTAGTTACTCGAATACCACGAACTGTTACTGGTTTAGAAATTTCACCAGATAACATGATTTTTGCATATTCGATTTGTGAATTAATCACATTAGCAACTTTTAAGCTATTTAGGTCAACAATATCACCTTCAACTTTCATTAAATCTGAAAGACGAACTTGTGCTGTTACCATAGCTTTACGTGAGGTAAAACCAAATTTTGGTAAACGACGATATAAAGGCATTTGACCACCTTCAAAGCCACGACGAACGCCGCCACCTGAACGAGATTTTTGACCTTTGATACCACGAGTACCAGTTTTACCAAGCCCTGAACCGATTCCACGGCCTACGCGCTTAGGTGCATGCTTTGAACCTTCAGCAGGAGATAAAGTATTTAAACGCATTACTATTACTCCTCAACTTTAACCATGTAATAAACTTGGTTTACCATACCGCGAATTGCAGGTGTATCTTCACGTTCAACAGTATGACCAATACGACGTAATCCTAAACCAACTAACGTTGCTTTATGCTTCGGTAGACGACCAATAGAACTACGAGTTTGTGTAATTTTAATTGTCTTTGCCATGGCTAATTACCCCAAAATTTCTTCGACGGTTTTACCACGCTTAGCAGCAACCATTTCTGGAGATTTCATATTTTCTAAGCCATCAATCGTTGCACGAACCACGTTAATTGGGTTTGTAGAACCATATGCTTTAGCTAGAACGTTACGAACACCAGCAACTTCTAATACAGCACGCATCGCACCACCGGCGATAATACCAGTACCTTCTGATGCTGGTTGCATATAAACACGAGAACCTGTGTGAGCACCTTTAACTGGATGCTGTAAAGTATCGTTGTTTAACGCAACATTGATCATATTGCGACGTGCTTTTTCCATTGCTTTTTGGATTGCTGCTGGCACTTCACGTGCTTTACCATATCCAAAACCTACGCGGCCATTACCGTCACCAACAACAGTTAGTGCAGAAAAACTAAAAATACGACCACCTTTTACGGTTTTAGAGACTCGGTTAACTGCGATTAATTTTTCCTGCAGTTCACCAGCTTGTTTTTCGATGTTTGACATCTTTAACTCCTACCTTAGAACTGTAGGCCAGCTTCGCGAGCAGCATCTGCTAGCGCCTGAACTCGACCATGATATTGGAAACCTGAACGATCAAAAGAAACTTCTTTGATATCTTTCGCTAATGCACGCTCTGCAATTGCTTTACCAACTGCTGCTGCGGCATCTTTGTTTCCAGTGTATTTTAAACTTTCACTGATAGCTTTTTCTAATGTAGAAGCGGCTGCCAGTACTTCTGATCCGTTTGGTGCGATAATCTGCGCATAAATATGACGCGGAGTACGGTGAACTACTAAGCGAGTTGCAAGTAGTTCATGCATCTTACGACGCGCTTTAGTTGCACGACGGATACGAGCTGATTTCTTATCCATAGTGTTACCTTACTTTTTCTTAGCTTCTTTAGTACGCACAACTTCATCTGCGTAACGAACACCTTTACCTTTATAAGGTTCAGGACGACGATAAGCACGGATATCTGCTGCCACTTGTCCGATTAACTGTTTATCAGCACTTTTTAGTACGATTTCAGTTTGAGAAGGACACTCAGCTGTTACACCTTTAGGTAATTGATGTTCAATTGGATGTGAATATCCAAGAGATAAACCAATTGCATTACCTTTAACTTGTGCACGATAACCGACACCAACTAGCTGAAGTTTTTTAGTAAAACCTTCAGTAACACCAATTACCATTGCATTAATCAATGCACGAGCTGTACCTGCTTGAGCCCAAGCATCAGCAAAGCCGTCACGAGGTGCAAATTTAATTTGACCTTCTTCTTGATTAATTACAACAGCATTATTTATTGTGCGAGATAACTCGCCATTTTTACCTTTAATCGTAATTACCTGACCATTGAGTTTTACCTCTACGCCAGCAGGAACAACGACAGGTGCTTTTGCAACACGAGACATTTTTTTCTCCCTTACGCTACGTAGCAGATAATTTCACCACCAAGACCAGCTTGGCGTGCTGCACGATCAGTCATAACACCTTTAGAAGTAGAAATAACTGCAATACCTAATCCAGCCATTACTTTTGGTAATTCATCTTTACGTTTATAAATACGTAAACCTGGACGGCTAACACGTTTAATACTTTCTACAACAGCCTTACCTTGGAAATATTTTAAAGTGATTTCCAATTCTGGTTTAGTGTCACCAACTACTTTATAGTCCCCGATATAACCTTCTTCTTTTAGCACATTGGCAATTGCCACTTTTAGCTTAGAGGAAGGCATGGTGACTGCAACTTTATTCGCAGCTTGACCGTTACGAATACGGGTCAACATATCTGCTATAGGATCTTGCATGCTCATCTATAACACTCCCCTGATTACCAACTTGCCTTTTTAAGACCAGGAATCTCACCACGCATGGCTGACTCACGAACCTTAATACGGCTTAAACCAAATTTACGAAGGACGCCATGAGGACGACCGGTTTGACGACAACGACGACGTTGACGTGATGGACTAGAATCACGAGGAAGCGTTTGCAATTTAAGCACTGCATTCCAACGATCTTCATCTGATGCATTAAGATCAGAGATAATCGCTTTTAATTCTTGACGCTTTGCAAAATATTTTTCTGCTAGCTTTACGCGTTTCTTATCGCGTTCAATCATTGATTGTTTAGCCATTATGCCCTACCTTACTTACGAAATGGGAAGTTAAAGGCAGATAATAAAGCTCGGCCTTCTTCATCAGATTGTGCAGTAGTTGTGATAGTAATATCTAAACCACGAACACGATCAACTTTATCATAATCGATTTCAGGGAAAACGATTTGTTCACGAACACCCATGCTATAGTTACCACGACCATCGAAAGATTTTGCGCTTAAGCCACGAAAATCTCGAGTACGAGGAAGAGCAATATAAACTAGACGTTCAAAAAATTCCCACATACGTTCGCCACGTAAAGTGACCTTACAACCAATAGGATACCCTTGACGGATTTTAAAACCAGCAACTGATTTGCGTGCTTTAGTGACAAGTGGTTTTTGACCACTGATTGCTGCTAAATCAGCAACCGCATTATCTAATAATTTCTTATCAGTAATTGCTTCACCCACACCCATATTCAAGGTGATCTTTTCGATCCGAGGGACTTGCATGACAGATTTGTAGCCAAACTGTTCTTGCAGTTTATTTACTACCTGTGCTTTGTAGTAATCATGCAGTTTCGCCATCGTACACTCCAAATTACTTAATTGATTAATTTATTAGTAGACTTATAAAAACGGACTTTTTTTCCATCTTCAAAACGAAAGCCTACGCGATCTGCTTTGCCTGTATCTTGGTTAAAAATTGCTACGTTAGAAACGTTAATTGGTGCTTCTTTCTCAACAATTCCACCTTCTTGATTTAATGCAGGTACTGGTTTTTGGTGTTTTTTCACCAAATTAATACCTTCAACAATCACTTTACCAGTAGACAAAACACTTTTTACTTTACCGCGTTTACCTTTATCTTTACCGGCTAACACGATAACTTCATCTTCTCGACGGATTTTAGCTGCCATTACCCGCTCCTTACAGTACTTCTGGTGCTAATGAAATGATCTTCATAAACTTCTCAGAACGAAGTTCACGAGTGACCGGTCCAAAAATACGCGTACCAATCGGTTGCTCACTGTTATTATTTAAAATAACACAAGCATTGCGATCGAAACGAATGACAGATCCATCAGGACGACGAACACCTTTTCTAGTGCGCACGACGACAGCTTTAAGTACATCACCTTTTTTAACTTTACCACGTGGAATTGCTTCTTTAATGGTAACTTTGATGATATCACCGACAGCTGCATAACGACGATGCGATCCACCGAGAACCTTGATACACATTACGCTACGTGCGCCAGAGTTATCAGCAACATCGAGCCTAGTCTGTTCTTGGATCATTTTAATGCTCCGTATAAATTAATTATTGTCTAATCTACCTTCATCCACCTCAACTACCATGGATAAGAATAGACAACCAAAAACCCACATATGTGAGGGCGCATAGTATAACACCACTCAAATAAAATGGATAGCATAAAATAAACGGCCGATGAGCCGTTTATTATATTATGTACAGTTTTTAATCAAAAAGATTAACTAACTG
Organism: Gilliamella sp. B2785; assembly: GCF_026537005.1. NCBI lineage: Bacteria > Pseudomonadati > Pseudomonadota > Gammaproteobacteria > Orbales > Orbaceae > Gilliamella > Gilliamella sp. B2785. The sequence continues at coordinate 123,693 of NZ_JAFNNC010000004.1, forward strand.
CTTTTTCAACGATTCGAACAAGAGTCCAAGATTTGGTTTTTGATAATGGACGACACTCTTTAATTTCAACAGTATCACCAATACCACACTCGTTGTTTTCATCATGTACATGCAATTTAGTCGTACGTTTAATGAACTTACCATATAACGGATGCTTCACTTTACGTTCAATAGCTACAGTAATAGATTTATCCATTTTGTCGCTAATAACACGACCTTGCTGAGTACGAATTTTTACTTCAGTAGTCATATTACGCACCCGCCTTCTCAGTTAATAACGTTTTAACTCGTGCAATATTACGACGCACTTGTTTTAACATATGAGTTTGTGTTAACTGACCCCCAGCTAATTGCATACGTAAGTTAAATTGCTCACGTAATAAATTAAGAAGTTCAGTATTTAACTCTTCAACGCTTTTTTCGCGTAGCTCTTTTGCTTTCATTTACATCACCGTCTTAATCACAAAGGTGGTTTTAATTGGCAGTTTTGCAGCTGCCAACGCAAATGCTTCACGAGCAACTTCTTCCGGTACACCGTCCATTTCATAAAGGACTTTACCTGGTTGAATCTGAGCAACCCAGTATTCAACGTTACCCTTACCTTTACCCATACGCACTTCAAGTGGTTTTTCAGTAATTGGTTTATCAGGGAAAACTCGAATCCAGATTTTACCTTGACGCTTAACTGCACGAGTCATTGCACGACGTGCCGCTTCGATCTGGCGCGCAGTCAAACGACCACGACCCACAGCCTTAAGACCGAATGTACCGAAACTAACGTCAGTACTTACAGCAAGACCACGATTGCGGCCCTTGTGCACTTTACGGAATTTTGTACGCTTTGGTTGTAACATCAGCGACGCTCCTTATTGTTTTCGGCCTTTGCGCTGCTTTTTCGGTTGAGCAGCAGGTTGTTTTTCTGCTTGTTCAACGGCAGCCATACCACCAAGGATCTCACCTTTGAAGATCCACACTTTAACACCAATAATACCATAGGTAGTTAATGCTTCAGATGTACCATAATCGATATCAGCACGTAGAGTATGTAGAGGCACACGACCTTCACGATACCATTCACTACGAGCGATTTCAGCGCCGCCTAAACGACCACTTACTTCAACTTTGATACCTTTAGCACCCGCTTTCATTGCGTTTTGAACCGCACGTTTCATAGCACGACGGAACATAACACGGCGTTCTAACTGAGAGGTAATACTGTCAGCAACTAATTTAGCGTCAAGTTCTGGTTTACGAACTTCAGCAATATTAATTTGTACTGCAACATCACGTTTCTCTCTTTTGTCTTTGTATTTATTGACAATAGAAGCTACGGCATTACGTAATTTTTCAACGTCCTCACCTTTTTTACCAATCACAATACCTGGACGAGCAGTGTGAATAGTAATGCGAACGTTAGTTTCTGCTGAACGGTCGATCACAATTTTAGAGATAGATGCTTGTGCTAATTCTTTATTTAAGAATTCACGCACTCTAAAATCACTTTCTAAATTATCAGCGAATGTCTTTGTACCCGAATACCATGTAGATGTCCAAGGCTTGACGATGCCTAGTCGGATACCATTTGGATTTACTTTTTGACCCATTGCTATTCTCCAGCCTAGCGATCAGAGACGATCACGGTGATGTGACTCGTACGCTTCAAAATTCGATCTGCACGACCTTTTGCACGAGGCATAATACGCTTCATGGTTGGGCCTTCGTCTACGAAAATTTTCGCAACTTTCAGATCATCAATATCAGCACCATCGTTATGCTCTGCATTAGCAATAGCAGACTCTAATACTTTTTTAACCAGTACAGCCGCTTTTTTATTGGTGTACGTTAAAATATCAAGTGCCTGAGACACTTTTTTACCGCGAACAAGATCTGCAACTAAGCGAACTTTTTGTGCAGAAGAACGAGCGTGGCGGTACTTTGCAATTGTTTCCATCTCTTTCTCCTACTTATTTCTTCTTAGCTTTCTTATCCGCAGCGTGGCCGCGATAAGTACGAGTCGGCGCGAATTCACCCAATTTATGACCAACCATTTCGTCGGAAACATAAACTGGAACGTGCTGACGACCATTATGGACAGCGATGGTCAAACCGATCATGTTAGGAAAGATCGTTGAACGACGGGACCAAGTACGAATTGGTTTCTTGTCCCCGCTTTCCACCGCTTTCTCTACCTTCTTCAGCAAGTGTAGGTCAATAAAAGGACCCTTCTTGAGAGAACGTGGCATAGCTAATCCTCTATATTAATTATTTCTTATTGCGACGGCGAACAATATACTTATCAGTACGTTTGTTGCTACGCGTTTTCAATCCTTTGGCTTTTTGACCCCATGGAGACACAGGATGTTTACCAAAGTTACGACCTTCACCACCACCATGTGGATGGTCTACCGGGTTCATTGCTGTACCACGAACAGTAGGACGAACACCACGCCAACGCGAAGCACCCGCTTTACCTAATACGCGAAGCATATGTTCTGAATTACCCACTTCACCAATAGTGGCGCGGCAATCAGATAATACTTTACGCATTTCACCTGAACGTAGACGTAATGTTACATAAGCACCATCACGAGCAACGATTTGAACATAACTACCAGCAGAGCGAGCAAGTTGTCCGCCTTTACCTGGTTTCATTTCAATATTATGCACGGTAGAACCGACTGGAATATTGCGCATCGGTAAACAGTTACCTGTTTTAATTGATGCATCAACACCAGATTGGATCTGATCACCTGCTTTTAAGCCTTTAGGCGCTAAAATATAACGACGTTCACCGTCTTTATATAGAACCAATGCAATATTTGCACTACGGTTCGGATCATATTCCAAACGTTCAACAACTGCTGGAATACCATCTTTATTACGCTTAAAGTCGACAATACGATAATGTTGTTTATGACCACCACCGATATGACGGGTAGTGATACGACCATTATTATTGCGACCACCAGTTTTGCTTTTTGAATCAAGCAACGGTGCATAAGGCTTACCTTTATGCAACTCTGGGTTAACCACTTTAACAACGTGGCGACGACCCGGAGATGTAGGTTTACACTTAACAACTGCCATTGTTCTTACTCCTCCGAATTACTCAGCGACGCCAGCAAGGTCTAAGTTTTGACCTTCTGCTAAAGTAACGTAAGCTTTTTTCCAGTCGCTACGGCGACCGATTTGTTGACCACGACGTTTTACTTTGCCTTTAACAACAAGAGTATTTACGTCATCTACTTTAACTTCAAATAGTTGTTCAACTGCGGCTTTAATCTCTCTCTTAGTAGCATCTTTAGCAACTTTCAATACTAATGTATTTGTTTTTTCCATTGAAATAGATGCTTTTTCAGAAACATGTGGTGCTCGCAGGACTTTAAGCAGACGCTCTTCACGAATCATGCTAACATCTCCTCTACTTGTTTAACGGCATCAACAGTGATAACCACTTTGTCAAATGCAATCAAACTAACTGGATCAATACCTGCCACATCACGCACATCAACTTTATATAAGTTACGTGCTGCTAAGAAAAGATTTTCATCAACTTCAGAGGTAATGATTAGAACATCATTTAAGTTCATATCATTTAATTTCTGAGTTAATAATTTAGTCTTAGGTGCTTCAACAGTAAATGTTTCAACCACGATTAAACGTTCTTGACGCACTAATTCAGAGAAAATACTCTTTAATGCACCACGATACATTTTACGGTTAACTTTTTGGCTATGATCTTGTGGTTTTGCTGCAAATGTTACACCACCACTACGCCAGATTGGGCTCTTAATAGAACCTGAACGAGCACGACCAGTGCCTTTTTGACGCCATGGTTTTTTGCCTGAACCAGCGATTTCTGCACGAGTTTTTTGTGCGCGAGAGCCTTGACGAGCAGCAGATGCATAAGCAACAACTACTTGGTGAACTAACGCTTCATTAAACTCACGTCCGAAGGTAGTTTCGGAAACAGAAAGCGCTTGCGCGTCTTTTACTACTAATTCCATCTCTATCTCCTCGACGTTAAGCCTTGATTGCCGGTTTAACAATTACGTCACTATTGATTGCGCCTGGTACTGCACCTTTAATTAATAAAAGGTTACGTTCTGCATCAACACGCACAATATCTAAGTTTTGAACAGTTACACGTTCATTACCTAGGTGACCTGCCATTTTACGACCTTTGAACACTTTACCTGGAGTTTGGTTTTGACCGATAGAGCCATGACCACGGTGTGCCAAAGAGTTACCATGTGTTGCATCTTGAGTACGGAAATTCCAACGTTTAGTTACGCCAGCAAAACCTTTACCTTTAGATGTTCCAGTAACATCAACTTTTTTAACGTCTGTAAAAATATCAACGTTAATGCTTTGACCTACAGTATATTCGCCTTCTTCAAAACGGAATTCCCATAGACCACGACCAGCTTCAACGCCAGCCTTAGCGAAATGACCTGCTTCAGGTTTATTTACGCGGCTTGCTTTTTTGCTGCCAGTAGTAACCTGAATAGCTTGATAACCATCATTCTCAAGCGTTTTAACTTGAGTAACGCGGTTGCTTTGAACTTCAACTACGGTGACAGGAATAGAAACACCCTCTTCGGTGAAGATTCGTGTCATTCCTACTTTACGACCGATTAAACCAATCATTGTTTAGACCTCTCAATCATTCAGCTTAGGATTAACCTAAACTGATCTGCACATCAACACCGGCAGCAAGGTCTAGACGCATTAAAGCATCAACTGTTTTTTCAGTTGGCTCAACGATATCAACTAGACGTTTGTGAGTACGAATCTCATATTGATCACGCGCATCTTTATTTACGTGCGGAGAAATCAATACGGTGAAACGTTCTTTGCGTGTCGGTAATGGAATAGGACCACGAACTTGTGCGCCTGTGCGCTTCGCAGTTTCTACAATTTCAGCAGTTGATTGATCAATCAAACGATGATCAAACGCTTTTAACCGAATACGGATTCTTTGGTTCGACATGAGACCAGAGCTCCACTATTTAAAAGTTATAACAAAAGATTACTCCTCTTGCCCTGTTTCGATTGACAGGAGAGTGTAATCCGTTCTTTTTCGTAATTCCCAAATCGGGAATATTGTTGATATAATTCAATATTTTTACATAAAGATTATATCTTTTTACTCATTTGCTTACATAAAGACAATAAACAAAGTGGCGGGATTATACCCCGTTAGTTAATCAACATCAAGTATTAATTATCATACAGATAGAGAAAATATGATCATTAATAGCTATCAAAAAAGTTGAGGAACGGGGTTTTTTGACATATTTATGCCGCTATCAGTCACTCAAGTCTGACTATCAAAATGCGCCTCAATACATCATTTTTATTTAATATTGCAATAACTCATCGCGATTTCAGATGCTAATTTTGCATTATTAAAAACAAGATTGATATTTGCTTCTAAGCTATCACCACCAGTTAACTCAACCACCTTCGCTAACAAGAATGGGGTAGTCTCTTTACCTTTAATTCCTTGCTCAACTGATTCTTTTAATGCTTTTTCAATTGCTGCCGTAATTAACGCTTCATCCATTGCATATTGTGTCGGGATAGGATTTGCAACCACAACTCCACCATTTAAACCTAAATCCCATTTTACTTTAATCATGTCAGCAATCTGTTTAGCGCTATCTAGTTTTACGCTAACATCAAACGGACTAGTTCGGCTAAAGAACGATGGCAGTTTTTCTGTTTGATAACCAACCACAGGCACACCAAATGTTTCAAGATATTCCATCGTTAAACCTAAATCTAAAATTGATTTCGCCCCAGCACAGACTACCGCAACATTGGTATTAGCGAGTTCTTGAAGGTCGGCTGAAATATCAAAGGTATGCTCAGCACCTCGATGAACACCACCAAGCCCGCCGGTTGCAAAAACTCGAATACCAGCTAATTCAGCAATAATCATTGTAGCTGCAACCGTTGTCGCACCATTTTGTTTATTGGCAACAACAACAGGTAAATCACGACGACTCACTTTTGTTACATTTAACCCTTCTTTACCAAGAATGGTGATCTCATCTTTGGATAATCCCGCTTTTAAACGACCATTAATTACCGCAATCGTTGCAGGAATTGCGCTATTTTTTCTGACTATTTCTTCCACTTTTAATGCTGTTTCCACATTTTGTGGATAAGGCATACCATGTGAAATAATAGTAGATTCTAAAGCAACGACAGGTTGATTATTTTCAAGCGCTCGTTTGACTTCAGGCGAAATATCAAGATATTGATTATACTTAGACATATTGTTCATGAAAGGGACTCCAAAATATTTTGAACACAATTAATTGATAAATTAGGATTATTAGTAAATTCTGATGATAATGTTAATGATGAACAGGCTTGACCAAATTTCACACTTTGATAAAAACTCAGTCCATCCAAATAACCTTGTACAAGCCCAGCCAGCATCGCATCACCAGCACCGGTTACGCTGACAATGTCGGTAGGAATTGGCGCGGACCAACCACGATCACCATCGATTTCACTATAGTAAACGCCATCAGCCCCAGCACTAATCGCAATTCGCTGTACACCTTGCTGATGGAACCAGTCAACTACTTTAGGAATATCATCATTGGTTTCGATTTTTATTCCACTTAAAATTTCCGCCTCTAAACGATTTGGTTTTAAGGTATGAATATATGATAACCAATCTTTGATTTTATGGGATTTAAATGCTGAAACAGTATCAACAAAAATAGGAATAGAGCCAGCATTACTAAACAGCCATGTCAGCGCTTCTTGTTGCAAATTACAGTCAATAACCAGTAATTTAGCATGTTGAATTAACTGTTTTGATTCATTTAATAAGCTTGGGTTTAACTTATTAATAATATCCATATCATTAATAGCTATCACCATTTCACCTGACTCATCAAGTAAAGAAAGATAGGTCGAAGTACGATCCCCTTTTATCACATGGCAATGATCCATATTAACGCCTGACTTTCGAGTATGTTCGATAAGTTGCGCACCATAAAAATCATCACCTATCATTGAAACAAGGTAGGTATCAAGCCCTAATAGCGCTAAATTTTCAGCAATATTTCGCCCCACACCGCCAGGTGTACAACGAATTTTACCGGGATTGGAATCTTCATAAACTAATTGCTTATCTGAATAGCCGGTCACATCCATATTACATGAACCAACGACAACAACATGATTATTTTCCGATAAAAGATACCCTTTTCCTTTTATATAGCCTTTTTGAGTCAGCGTCATAATATAACCTGCCACACTAGAACGGGTAATGCCTAACATATCAGCAATAACATGCTGTTGGATGAAAGGATCGTTGCGAATAATCGTGAGGATCTGTTTTTCTCTTTTATTCATAAACACCTGTCTATTTTTAAGCACATGTTTAGTCTTTGACAATAGCAGAATTATGAAAAGGTTAAAAGCAAACAAATAAACTAGATTGATAAAATGTGATAACTATCACAATTAAAAAAGTTGAGGAGCGGGGTTTTTGAGGAAATCACGTCGCCATAAAGGCGACTAATTAATGATCTTCTTTAGCGTGATTTAGGCTATATCTTGGAATTTCGACTTCAAGATCTTCGTCGGTCACTCGAGCTTGACAACTTAAACGACTATGAGGCTCAACGCCCCAAGCTTTATCGAGCATGTCATCTTCTTGTTCATCACTCTCTTCAAGTGAATCAAATCCTTTTCGAACTATACAGTGGCAAGTTGAACAAGCACAAGACATCTCACAAGCATGTTCAATTTCAATGTCATTGCGCAAAGCAACTTCTAAAATAGATTCGCCTTCTTCTGCCTCAACAGTTTTTCCTTCAGGACAAAGATCAGCATTTGGTAAAAAGGTAATTTTTGGCATAATAATCTCATTGGTTAAATATCATCAACGCTATGCCCGGTTAAGGCATGGCGTATTGATCTATTCATGCGTTTTGCTGCAAAAGTTTGCGTTGCATTATCAACATGTTTAATTTCTTGCTCAATCAAATAATAATCATCAGATCCAGTCGCTTGCTGTAATTGATTTTTAGCCTGTAATATGAGGTTAAGTTCCTCTTCATCTAATAAATCGGCATCTTTATCTAAAGCACTTTGCAATGTTTCAAGAACTCGTGCTGCTTCCACTTTCTGCTCTGCAAGCATTCTTATTTGTTTATCTTGATTTGCATAATTGATTGAATCTTGAATCATGGTCGCAATTTCATTTTCTGTCAGTCCATAAGATGGTTTAACTTGAATTGCTGCCTCAACTCCTGTCGATTTTTCCATTGCAGTGACACTTAATAGGCCATCAGCGTCAACTTGAAAGGTAACTCGAATATGAGCTCCACCTGCTGGCATAGGAGGAATGCCCCTTAAAGTAAATTTTGCTAATGATCGACAATCATTAACACTTTCTCGTTCACCTTGTAAAACATGAATCATCATAGCCGTTTGGCCATCTTTAAATGTGGTAAATTCTTGTGCTCTCGCACACGGTATTGTGCTATTACGAGGGATGATTTTTTCCACTAAATCGCCCATCGTTTCAATGCCTAATGATAAAGGAATCACGTCAAGCAATAACATATCCGAATCAGGCTTATTGCCAACCAGTATATCCGCCTGTATTGCTGCACCAATGGCAACAACTTTATCTGGATCTATTGAAGTTAAAGGTTCGGTTTCAAAATAATGACCAACCAATTGTCTTACTAATGGCACTCGTGTTGAACCACCGACCATCACAACTTCACTAACTTCTTCAACATTAATTTGAGCATCTTTTAATGCTCGACGACAAACCGCCAACGTTCGTTTGACTAAAGGTTCAATTAGCGTTTTAAATTGCTCACGCGTTATAGTTAAAGATTGACCTTCTATGTTGACTAAAACAGAATCTTTCTGGCTTAGTGCAATTTTGACTTTAACCGCTTCATCAATAATTTTTTGGTTGATATGGGGATCAGTGTTATTTTCTAGACCGACTTGTCTTTTTAAATAATCTGCAAGTAGTCGGTCAAAATCATCACCGCCAAGCGCAGAATCGCCCCCCGTTGCTAAAACTTCAAATACCCCTTTATGTAAGCGCAAGATAGAAATATCAAACGTACCACCACCTAAATCATAAACAGCAATCACCCCTTCTTTGCCTGAATCTAAACCATAAGCAATCGCGGCAGCGGTTGGTTCATTCAATAATCTTAAAACATGCAGTCCAGCTAATTTAGCTGCATCTTTAGTTGCTTGTCTTTGCGCATCATCAAAATAAGCCGGTACGGTTATTACCGCCCCATCAATTTCACTTGCTAAACTCTGCTTAGCACGTTCAGCTAAAGCAATCAAAATTTCAGATGAAACTTGTACGGGATTAACTTGTTGATTAGGTAAATTTAATAAAGGAACACCATTATCAGTTTGGGAAAACGTATAAGGAAAACGCGAAATATCAATATCAGATAAGCTTCTTCCCATTAAACGTTTTATAGAACTAACAGTATTTAATGGATCACTTGCCGCATTAGTTTTAGCATTTTTTCCGACAGTTATAATAGTATTATCATCATGATCAACACCATAATGCACAACTGAAGGCAATAAGGCATCGCCTTCTAAATCAGGCAATACTTCGGATTGCCCGCTACGAACTGTTGCGACTAAGGAATTAGTTGTTCCAAGATCGATACCAATTGCTACACGACGCTGGTGAGGTTCTGGTGTTTGCCCTGGTTCACTAATCTGTAATAATACCATTTGATCTATCTCTAATTGATGTGTGACTTAATCTTAAATTATAAAGCAAATTGCTTTTCTTGTAACTTTTCGATTTGTTCAATCAACCTAGCCAGATAACGGATTTTATAGATTTGATTAAGTGCGGTTTGCCAATCTTGTTTCGAAATATAATCCAATAATTGCTGATAGACTTGTTTTTTTCGTTCTGAAATTTCCGAATAAAAATTATCTAAAAGATCAAGATTATTTTGGCTTTCAATATCATCCAATTTTTCTCGCAAACTGAATTGTTCCATTAAAAAATCAGCATCGTGAATAATATTCTGTTCTGTAGCAACATCAAATCCCTGCAAAGATAACAAATATTCAGCCGCTTTTATCGGATTTTTTAATGTTTGATAGCCATCATTAATCATTGCCGACTTCTGAATAATTGCCACTTTTTCATTATCAGCTACCTGAGCGAAATTATCAGGATGATATTGCCGTTGTAACTGTTGATAGTTGACCGTTAACTGGCCATTATCAATTGGCAATTTAATCGGTAATTGAAATAATTCAAAATAATTAGTCAAAATTCATGTCCCAACTAAACATTAAAGCTTTCGCCACAACCGCATTCATTCTTAGAATTAGGATTATTGAATTTAAAGCCTTCGTTTAGGCCTTCTTTGACAAAATCAAGCTCTGTTCCATCAATATAAACTAAGCTCTTTTTATCAACGATAACTTTGATATCTTTATCTTCAAATACACTATCATCGTCATTAATAGCATCAGCAAATTCTAGGACATAAGCCATACCTGAGCAACCAGAGGTCCTCACTCCTAATCTGAGTCCAACCCCTTTACCTCTATTAGCTAAGAAAGCTTGAACTCGATTGGCTGCACTATTAGTTAATGTGATTGCCATCAACGTTGTCCTTTTTTGGATTTATAATCATCAATTGCCGCTTTAATTGCGTCTTCGGCTAAAATTGAACAGTGAATTTTAACCGGTGGCAAGGCAAGTTCTTTAGCGATATCTGTGTTTTTAATCGCTTCAGCTTCATCTAACGATTTACCTTTGATCCATTCAGTCACTAATGAACTTGAAGCAATGGCGCTACCACAACCATAAGTTTTGAATTTAGCATCTTCAATAATACCATCATCATTAACTTTGATTTGTAATCGCATTACATCGCCACACGCTGGGGCGCCAACCATTCCACTACCAACATTAGGATCATTTTGATCGAAAGAGCCAACATTGCGGGGATTTTCATAATGATCGACGACTTTATCACTGTATGCCATAATTTGCTCCTAATTTTAATGGGCTGACCACTTAATTTTTGTTAGATCAACACCATCTTTAAACATTTCCCAAAGTGGAGAAAGATCCCTTAATTTACCGATAGAATCTTTAATTAACTTAATAACATAATCCACTTCTTCTTCGGTACTAAATCGCCCAAGTGAGAATCGAATTGAGCTATGTGCAAGTTCATCGTTAAGTCCTAATGCTCGCAATACATAAGATGGTTCTAAACTTGCAGATGTACATGCAGAACCTGATGATACTGCTAAGTCTTTTAAAGCCATCATAAGTGATTCACCTTCAATATAAGCAAAGCTTACATTTAAGATATTAGGAACACTATGTTCTAATGAACCATTAAGGTAGACTTCTTCGATATCTTTTAAACCATTCCATAAACGGTTTTTTAATGCCAAAAGGCGAGGCATTTCTGTAGCCATTTCTTCTTTGGCTATGCGATAAGCTTCGCCCATACCAACAATTTGATGAACTGGTAATGTACCAGAGCGCATACCGCGTTCATGACCTCCACCATGCATTTGAGCTTCAATGCGCACACGAGGTTTACGTCTAACATAAAGTCCACCAATCCCTTTTGGTCCATAGATTTTATGTCCAGAAAATGACATAAGATCGACTTTTAATTTAGACAGATCAATTGGCAACTTACCAACACTTTGGGTTGCATCAACATGAAATACAATACCTCTTTCACGACACATCTCACCAATTTTTTCGATATCTTGAATAACGCCAGTTTCATTATTAACGTGCATAATAGATACCACTGTTGTATCACTACGCATTGCCGCAGCTAATTTATCAAGGTTAAGTATACCATCTGATTCTGGCGCTAAATAAGTAACTTCATAACCTTCTCGTTCTAATTGACGACAAGTATCAAGTACGGCTTTATGTTCAGTTTTACAGGTAATAATGTGTTTACCTTTAGCTTGATTGAAATGTGCTGCACCTTTAATGGCTAAGTTATCTGCTTCTGTCGCTCCTGATGTAAAAACAATTTCTCGTGAATCTGCACCAATTAAATCAGCAATTTGGTTACGCGCTATGTCAACAGCTTCTTCTGCTTGCCAACCAAATTTATGAGAACGTGAAGCGGGATTTCCAAAAACACCATCCGGTGTTAAATACTGCATCATTTTTTCAGCTACTCTTGGATCAACAGGCGTAGTGGCTGCATAATCCATATAAATAGGTAATTTCATTAATTACTCCCAATTACAAATTCTGTATTCTATTTCTTTAATTAATTCTGGCGTGATGGAGATGACTTTGTCGATTTGCGACAGCTCTTACTTCCTGATTATTCACTAGTTCGCTTAACGTGATGCTGGTCAAAAAATCGTTTATTCGTTCACTTAAATCATTCCATAAACTATGAGTAAGGCATCTTACACCTTTTTGACATCCAGTATGCCCATGGCATCTGGTTGCATGAACAGTTTCGTCTACTGCTTTAACAATCGAACTAATCGCAATTTGATCCATACTACGGCCAAGTACATAACCTCCGCCAGGACCTCTTACACTTGAGACTAGACCATTTTTACGCAACCTAGAAAAAAGTTGTTCTAAATAAGATAGTGAAATTTCCTGACGTTCTGAAATATCAGCAAGTGATACAGGGCCGGAACCAGAATGCAGCGCTACATCTAACATAGCTGTAACCGCATAACGCCCTTTTGATGTCAATTTCATTAATCATTCCTCTATATTTAATAATAAATATTTTATATATCCTTTAATTTTAGTCAAGTATTTAGTTGACTATTTTAGTGGGAATTAAGTTATCAGTTCATCATCGACGAAATATAACCAAATATGCTAATCTAATAGGCTGATTTGATACTGGAGTTAAGGAATGAATTTAGTAATACGTTGGTGTTTAATATCAAGCACTTTATTGGCAAACAGTCTATTTGTAGAAGCATCACAACATGAGTTGCGCCAAAATTATCAAAGATGGCAAAACACCTATCAATCATTAAACTATGATGAGCAACAAGCATTACTAAAACAATTAAATAATTACTCACTTTATCCTTATGCGGCTGTGCAGTTTTTTCAAAAAAATATCAAAACGGTACCACCACAACTCGTCAGTAGTTTTGTAAAAAAATATGATGACTTTCCATTAACTTCATCATTAACGCAAGCTTATTTGAATGAACTATCAAATCGCAAAGATTGGAATGCCATAGTCTCTTTTCCTAAAGACAATTCAATTAGCTCTAATTGTCGATATCAATATGCAAAATTACAAAAGAATAATGACAAATCGGTTTTAGATAGTGTCGAATCGCTATGGTTAACGGGGAAAGAATTACCTTCAGCGTGTGATCCATTGTTGGATGCATGGTCAAAAAGTGGAAAACGTACATCAAATCTTATTTTATCTCGTATTGAGCTTGCGTTTGAAAGCAATAATTTAAAACTCGCTCGTCATTTAACCAACTTATTAGATGACAATAATCAAACAAATTATTTATTGGCCGTGCTTGATAATCCAAGAAAACTTGACGAATTTTCCAAAAACATTAAAACCAGCACATTTACCAAAAAAATAGTCTTAGCATCTTACCCTCGTTTGGTCAAAGCCGATAAAAATCTTGCGGCAGCATTATTACCACAACTGATAAAAAAACAGAATCTAACTGATGAGGAACAAAACAGATTACAAAGTAGCTTAGCAAATAGCTATTTTAGTGATTCAGTAACAACAGAACAGAGCAAATGGCGAGATAATTACCTAACTAAAAGCCATGATACTGCATTAGTTGAAAAACGTATTCGCATGGCTATTGATGCAAATAACTACAAAGATATTGCTCATTGGATAAAACAATTAAAGCCAGAAGACCAATTAAAAGAAGAATGGCAATACTGGCAAGCCAGAGTATTACTTAAAAATAAGAAAACCAATGAAGCCAAAAATATTTTAAAAACATTGAGCAACAACCGAGGTTTTTATGGAATGATCAGTGCTCAAGCACTTAATCAACCATATATAATCAACAATTTATCTAAAAAACTGCCAACAACAGAAGTAAATTCTTTGAAAGCCAAATATGATCAAAAACCATTTGCCATTCGAATCAAAGAGCTAAGGTTTTTAGGTATGCTAGCGGAATCAAAACAAGAATGGCGTTATATACTTAAAGCAAAAGAAAATGAATATCTCGATTTAGCTCAATATGCTTACCATAAGGGCTGGGGAGATCTTAGTATTCAAGCAACAATATCTGGAAAATTATGGGATAATTGGACAGAACGATTACCTATCATGTACAAAAAGCTATATAATGAAGCTTTAAAAGATAAAGCTATTCCGCTATCTTATGCTTTAGCCATCACGCGTCAAGAAAGTGCTTTTGATGCAGCAATACAGTCTCCTGTCGGAGCAAGTGGCTTAATGCAATTAATGCCAGCAACAGCAAAAGAAACGGCCAAAAAAGTCACCAACATTAGCTATAATTCACCAAACCAATTATTTGAGCCTATGACTAATGTACAATTAGGCACTTATTTTCTAAACAGCGTTTATTTACAAAATGATAATAACCGTATTTTATCTTCAGCAGCCTATAATGCAGGTCCAAGCCGAGTAAAAAAATGGTTGAATAATAGCAACGGAAAGCTTGATGCAGTCGAATTTATTGAAAGTATTCCTTTCAATGAAACACGAAATTATGTCAAAAGTGTATTAGTATATGATTATATTTATCAGCACATTTTAGGGGAACAAACCCCACATATACTGACAAAAAAAGAATTTAATAGACAATACTAATGGTGCATTACATGAAAACTAAAGAATGGAACCAAACGGTTGAAATATTACACCAAGCATTTAATAACGGTTATTCATTAGATATTTTAAAACTACTGATGACATCTGATGAACGTGATGCTTTAATTACACGAGTCAAAATTGTACGCTCATTACTTGATGGATCAATTAATCAGCGCCAGCTTAAAGATCAATTGAAAATCGGTATTGCAACAGTCACCAGAGGTTCAAACAGTTTAAAAGAAGCAACACCTGAATTTAAAGCATGGCTAGAAAAGATTTTATTGAACTCTAATGACTAAAAACTATCGTCAATATTCATGACGATAGCATGTTATAACGATAGGTTTGATTGAATATTGACTTCTTCATCCGCCACAACAGGGACACAATAATCACATTCCATGCTAAGGATATCTTCAAAACATTTTACAGAATCATCATGGTGATTATGATGGATTTCAATTAAACAGCTTGAACTACGCAATCGCACTTTTAAGGCTGGCATCGCCGCTAAATGGACTTGAGAAATAAAATCACTAAAATTTTCTGGTGGACCGATATATTTAAAACAAAGATATAAACCACCTTCACTAACAAAAGGCTCAATATGCTCCAAATTGTTATTGTGATCTAAAGCAATGGTATATAAAAGTTCTTGTTCATTAGCATTATCTTTACTTTTTAAAATACGACTAAAAGCAAAGATTTTGTCGGGTAAACATTCACTCTTGTTCTCATAATGAGACAGATAATTATGAAAAAACTGCGATCTTAATTTATTTTCTTCATCTAAAATTTGGCTCAAATTACAGTTATTCTTATATGAAATTCCCCAAAATGTTTGCTTTGGCATATTAACGAATTTAGGTTCAGGTAAAGAGAGTCGATTTTTATTTAATTCAATGGCCGGGGTTAAGCCAGTTGGATCCCAAAATTCACCTCGTCGATAGCTGGCTGGTGTTTCATTAAATTGTTTTTTAAAAGATCGGGTAAAAGTTTGTTGTGAATCAAAACGATATTGCATAGCAATATCTAAAATAGGTTTGCTTGTCATTCGCAAAGATAATGCCGCATAAGTTAATCTGCGGTGACGAATATAAGTACCGAGCACTTGACCGGTTACTTCTTTAAACATCCGTTGTAAATGCCACTTTGAATAACCTGATTTTTGGGCAACATTATCAATAGATAAGGGCTGCTCCAAATTTTTTTCAATCCAAACGATAAGATCTGAAATAATACTAACTTGATTCATAAAACCCCATCATAAAGTGAATTGGCAGACATCATGCGATTATGACTTAATCCCAGCAATAAGCAAGATTTAAATCGAAAAATTTTTAACAATAAGAATGGCTTCCCGCTTGATGTTCAGTAATATCTTTAACGCCTGCTAATTCAGGGAATTCCGCAAGCAATTGCTTCTCAATACCCTCTTTTAAAGTAAAATCAACCATTGAACAACCATTACAACCACCACCAAATTGCAATATAGCATAATTATCTTCAGTCAATTCCACTAAGCTAACATGGCCACCATGACTAGCTAATTGAGGATTAACCTGAGATTGAATAACATAATTAACGCGCTCAATTAATGGAGCATCATCCGCAACCTTTTTCATTTTTGAATTTGGCGCTTTTAAAGTTAACTGTGAACCTAATTCATCTGTCACATAATCAATCACGGTTTCTTCTAAAAAAGGTGCACTAATTTCATCGATATAAACAGAAAAACCTGCTTGTTGTTCTTCTTCGATATCACCATCTTCAACAGTATCTGCCGGACAATAGGAAACCCCACATTCAGCAGATGGCGTGCCAGGATTAATAACAAAAACCCGAATTTGAGTACCATCAGGCTGATTAGCAAGCAATTTTTTAAAATGTTGTTGAGCTGATTCAGAAATGGTAATAATAGACATAATCCCTCACTTTGACACGATTGACATTGATAATCCTCAACATCATCGATAATAGTTGACTTACTCTCTTGGTTATTATAGGGGGTGTTTTGGATTTTACAAGACGGTCCGACACAAACAAACTACCTGCACATAAGCGGCACCACTCTCTTTTAATTGCTGGCTAATAACATTTATCGTATTACCGGTAGTAACAATATCATCAATAAGCATTACCGATTGATTGGTTAAATCAGAGTGACATCGAAAAAGTGTTTCTACATTACTCATTCTTTGCTTAAGCGATAGGTTCTTCTGATCGCGAGCTGCAAATTTTCGCGACAATAGGTAAGGCTTAAATTCTCGATTTAACCATCTAGCTATTGGCTTAGCCAATAATGCCGCTTGATTAAAACCTCTAGACCAATAACGAAAATGGTGTAAAGGGACACAAGTCACAATGTCAGGTTTAGCAAGACCATCACTTAATCGACGTTGATACCAGGCTAAAAACATTAACCTAGCTAATGCGTTGGTTAATTCGATTTTATTATGAAATTTTAAATGTTGAATTAATTTTTTTAATGGATCGATATAGCCTGTTACAGCCACCATTTCATCCCAATAAGGTCTTTTCTCTCGGCATCGATAACATTCATTTGTTGATAATGAGTGAGGAAGGCAGCATTGATGACAAACTTTATTAAGCTTCGGTAAGTTTTCTATACATTGACTGCAAATTCCATGGTGAGATAGCACCAAAGGCATATTACATAAAATACATCGCATCATCATTCAGAAAAAAGTTGAGGAACGGGGTTTTTGAGCTAATTAATGGATTAAAAATAGTCATAAAGAAGAATATCAATTTAATAATATTCTGGATTATAGTGAATATAAGTCATTTTTTACTGGTTTAGAAAAATATTGCGATTTACCACACAAAATTTTAATTGATTTTGCATATTTATGATTTCAATTAAACCAATATTAGGTATAATTTGCCGGCAATATAATAATAAGGATTCATAAAATGAAAAAAATCAAAGTGTTATTTATAGGAATATTATTAACCCTCTTTTCAACCATTACTTTGGCTGATACTAAAGTATTAATTCAAACCAGCATGGGCGATATTGAAGTTGAGTTAGATAGCGAACATGCTCCAATCACTACGAAAAACTTTCTTGATTATGCTAATAGTGGTTATTACGAAAATCTAACATTCCATCGTGTCATTCCTGGATTTATGATTCAAGGTGGTGGTGCTGATGATCAATTAAAATTTAAAGAAACTAAACAACCCATCAAAAATGAAGCTAATAATGGCTTAAAAAATGATCGTGGAACTATCGCAATGGCAAGAACCAATGCTGTAGATAGCGCAACTAGCCAATTCTTCATTAATGTTGTGAATAACGATTTCCTCAACTACCAAGGACCAGAAAAATATGGCTATGCTGTTTTTGGAAAAGTCACCAAAGGAATGGATATTGTTGATAAAATTGTGAATGTACCAACTAAACGTATGGGACCACATCAAAATGTGCCTGTTGAGCCAGTTTATATTAAAAAAGTTACAGTTGTTGAAGATAAACAATAAGTTTATTTAAAACCAATAAATATTTCATGCAAACCATCTTAATGATTTAAGGTGGTTTTTCTCAAATCATCAAATAATAGTATTATTTTTCTAATTCGTCACAAGCCTTTTGAAAAGCTTGATCACAAGACTGCTTGAAATACTCTTTAGCTAACGATCTATTTTGCTCCACTCCGTTACCATTATAGTACATGATGGCGACATTGTACTGTGAAAAAGTATTACCTTGTGCAGCCGCTTTTTCAAACCAGAAAAATGCCTTTTGTTTATCCGCTTCGGTTCCTTCACCATTAAAATACATAGCTGCTAAATTGTTTTGAGCATTTAAGTAACCTTGTTCTGCAGCTTTAGTGTACCAAAAAAGAGTTTTCTGTTTATCCTGCTCAATTCCATCGCCTTGATAATACATCTGCGCTAAATTGAATTGGGCTTCAAGGTGACCTAGTTCTGCCGCTTTAGTATACCAATAAGCTGCTTTTTGTTTATCTTGCCCAACGCCTTTACCCTCATCATATACAAGTGCTAAATTGAATTGAGCATTAGGGTTATTTTGTTCTGCTTCTTGATGACATTGAGCGAAAAACTTTTCAAAATTTATTTTATGAAAATTTAGTTCGCACTGGCTAGCGTGAACGGCGGGAAAAAATAATAATATAATCCATAATATTTTTTTCATGGCTTTCCTTATTTCACTATAATCAACAATAGCTTAATTAGAAATTTAGTACCTATAAAATTATTGATAAATATTATAAATAATTCTTAAATTCACCTTTAATTATCAAGATTAAAGATAATCAAACGCTTTTCAATTAATTGAAATAAATGCTTTTGTGTAAAACTATCTTCATATTGAAGATAGTTTTTCTAATTTATTTAATTATTTCTACAAAGTATTATCACAAGCAATTTGTAGCCCCAATGAACAAGCTTGTTTTAGATACTTTTTGGCTAAAGCTTTATCTTTTTCAACACCTTCGCCCTCATAGTACATAACAGCTAAATTATTCATTGATTCAGCTTTGCCCTGATCTGCTGCTTTTTTATACCAAAATGCTGCCTTTTTTTTGTCTTGAGCTATACCATCACCTTCATCATACATAATAGCTAAATTATGCTGAGCATCGGCATCACCTTGTTCTGCCGATTTTGTATACCACAATACAGCTTTTTCTTTATCTTGCTCTACACCCTCGCCATCATCATACAGAACCGCTAAATTAAATTGCGCATCAGAGTCACCTTGTTCAGCACTTTTAGAGTACCAATTAAAAGCTTTTTGTTTATCTTCTTCAGTACCTTCGCCTTTATCATACATAACCCCTAAATAAAACTGTGCAACAGAATCACCATTCGGTGCTTCTTTTGTACATGCCTCAAAAGCTTTTTCAAAATTTTCTTTTTCAAATTCTGTTTTACAATCACTTGCATAGACAGAAACTGAAAATAAAAGGGGTATCAGTGTTAATAACTTTTTCATACTATTCCTCATTCCTTATATATTTATAAATAATTTAGCGATTCAATTTTATTACAATTTAATACAATTTGCTTAATAAATTAGCAAGTGTTCTTATACCAATACCTGTTGCACCTGTTGCCCATAATGCGGTTGCGCTTTTACGAAAGGTTGCTGAACAGTCAATGTGGAGCCAATTTTTTTTATAATTTTTAATAAAATAGGATAAAAATGCCGCTGCTGTACTTGCACCAGCGGTGTTCGGTAATCCAGAATTTGCCATATCTGCAAACGAAGATGGGAATTGGGCTCGATGAAAATCAGCTAATGGTAATCGCCAAAAGGCTTCATGTTCAGCTTGACTACTTGCTAATAACTGATTAGCAAATTTGTCATCAAATGAAAGTAATGATTGATAATCATTACCTACAGCAATCTTTGCTGCCCCAGTAAGGGTTGCACAATCAATGATATAATTGGGGTTATCATTATCAGCACTAATTAATCCATCAGCCAAAACCAAACGCCCTTCGGCATCGGTATTATCAACTTCCACTGTTTTACCATTACGATAACGAATGATATCGCCAAGTTTGAAAGCATTACCACTTACCAAATTATCTGCACAGCATAAATAAAGTTTGATACGGTGTTTAACTCCACGTGCAATCGCAAGGGCTAGAGCCCCTGTCACCAATGCAGCCCCCCCCATATCCGATCGCATTGATTCCATAAAACTGCTTGGTTTTAAGCTATATCCACCTGAATCAAAAGTAATTCCTTTGCCAACTAAGCAAGCAATGATGGGTGCTTTAGGATTTTTAGTAGGATTATAATCAAGCTCAAGCAAGGCAGCCGGTCGTTGAGACCCTTTGCCAACTGTGTAAATCCCCATATAATCTTGCTCTTTTAATGCTTCACCTGAAATAATGTTATAAGTTACATCAGAGGAATAATGGCTAATTAAGTTTGCACTTTGCGTTGCCAGTTCGAAAGGGCTTAATGTTTCCGCTTGTTGATTAACAATGTCTCGACACCAATCAATAATGGCTAAGCGATTTTTTAGTTCTTGTTTATCTTTATTACTTAACTTTGGCCAACTGATTTTATTATTATTCTTGGCATTACGATAACCCATCCAAAAATGCCAACATGACTCTAAATCCCAATTGTCACCACTCAATTTAACCGATCTAATACCTTGATTATCTAGTTTTCGTGCAGCTCGTTGAATAGCACCATGCCGATGCTCAGGTCGATAATGAATAATAACAGCATCTTCTGAAAAACTGAGTAATGCATCTTTACCCCACTTTGATGGAGCAGGTTTTTCCGAAAGTAATATAGATAACATCGACATAATAAATTCCTCAAGCAATAATAATGCGAAAACAATGAATCAATTCTAATCAGAAACATGCTAATATAGCAAGCAAAGTTAAGCATAAATAAGGACCTATAATGACATCAGTTGTACCGATCAAAAATGGAATCAATTTTCGTGACTTAGGTGGAATTAAGACTAGTGATGGTCGCAAAATTCGAACTGGAATGTTGTATCGTTCAGGTGAGTTTTCACGCCTAAGTGATGATGAAAAAGATTTTTTATCTGATGAGCTTAATTTACATTATGTCTTAGATTATCGCGATCAACATGAAATCGATCGTCATCCAGATAATCTTTGGAACAATAGCCAATATATTAATATCCCAGCCAATCCATTAAGTGATGAATTTACGGCAAGCTTAACGAGTGAACAAGGTAAGGATATTTTTGTGTTAAAAAAATACTCACCGTTTGATTTTATGGTTAAGCTTTATCAATTGTTACCTTTTAATAATCTTGCGTATAAAAAGTTAACATCACTATTACTTAATGCTAACGGAAGACCTTTAGTCCAACACTGTGCTGTAGGTAAAGATAGAACTGGTATCGGTGTCGCTTTAACCTTATTTGCATTAGGTGTGAGTGAAGAAATTGTTATGAAAGATTATTTGCTTACCGAACGCTATTTAAACGACTATCGTGAAGCCGTACTTAGCGAAAATAAAAGTAAATTATCGCCAGAAGAACTTGAAAAACATAAGATCATCTTTGCGGCTAAAAAAGAGTTTTTAACCGCAGCTATTGATGAAATAAAAAAACGTTATGACACTATCGATAATTGGTTAGCAAAAGAATATCAATTGGACGATAAAAACAGAAAAATTCTTCAAGATATTTATCTGATTTAAATTAGCTTAATGTTTGGACAGCCACCTTACGTTTATCAAAAAGCTGTCAGTAACTAATTGCTAATGCATTAAGATTGTAAGACAAAATTTGTGATAGGTTTATCATGATTTACAGCAAGATGAACTGGTGCCTGTTGTTGATAATGATAATAAAAATGCTGACCAAACGGCGCGCTAATTAATTGGTTTTCAATATCTACTTTTACCAATTTCATTTGCCAAACCCCTTTGGCATATAATTTAAGCGCCGATTCTTTTAATGTCCAAAGTTGCCAAAAGGCGTTTAAAGTATTACTTTGCGCTAACATCCACTGATATTCATCATTAGCAAAAAAACTTTTGGCAACATTCAGATAATTTTGACGTTGTCGAGAAACTTCAATATCGAGCCCAACTTTACCATTAAGCGAAATTGCAACGGCTACCCAATCTTGGCTATGGCTGATATTAAAATCAGGAAGATGACTATCTAAAAAGCCTGGGCGATTATTGTCGGCAATTATCATCCTCGGCAAAGTATCAATATGGCAATATTGTTTAAGCAAACTCGCTAATATTGAACGGCAAGCTAAAAACTGTTTTTTACGTGTTCCATTTAACGATTCCGCATCATTAATAACTTGTGGTGATAACAGAGAATAATTTAATTCCACCGAATCTAAATGGGCAAGTTTGACAATTACCATGTGTGTAAGCCAGTTTAAACAAAAATTATTTTTTACTATTTTAACAGCATGCTATGCTAACTGTTATCGAAATTTATCAGATCACTAAGGATGCATCATGTCATTACAAACAAAATTAGTTCATGCTGGTCGAAAAAAACGCTATACCCAAGGTGCAGTCAATTCCGTTATTCAGCGAGCTTCATCGCTAGTTTTTGATTCAATCAAAGCCAAAAAAGAAGCAATGGAAAATCGGACTAAAGGGGCTCTATTTTACGGTCGTCGTGGCACTTTAACTCATTTTGCTTTGCAAGATGCCATGGTAGAAATAGAGGGAGGAGCAGGCTGTTACCTATATCCTTGTGGAGCAGCAGCAATTGCAAATGCCATTTTAGCTTTTGTAAAAGCAGGAGATCATATTCTGGTATCAGAAGCCAGTTACGAACCAACCCAAGAATTTTGCGAGCATATACTTAAAGATTTTGGAGTGGAAACCGATTATTTCCCGCCACTCATTGGTCGATATATTACTAAATATATAAAACCGAATACTAAAGTGGTATTTCTTGAATCACCAAGCTCAATTACCATGGAACTGCATGATGTGCCTGCAATTGTTAAAGCAATCCGCAGCGTAAATCCAGAAATTGTGATTATGATGGATAATACATGGGGAGCAGGTGTTTTATTTAAAGCATTAGAGCACGATGTTGATATCTCAATTCAAGCCGGTACAAAGTATTTAATTGGTCACTCAGATGCCATGCTAGGAACGGCTGTTGCTAATCAACGCTGTTGGGATAAATTACGTGAACGTTCTTATTTGATGGGGCAAATGTGTGATGCAGATACCGCTTATATGGCAGCACGAGGATTGCGAACTTTAGCCGTTAGATTAAAACAACATCATGAAAGCAGTATAAAAGTGGCAAATTGGTTAGCTAATCACCCCAAAGTGGCAACCGTTAATCATCCAGCACTCGAAAGTTGTAAAGGACATGAGTTTTTTAAACGTGATTTTAGTGGCGCTAGTGGTCTATTTTCCTTTGTACTTAACGATCATTTAAGCGAAGTGCAATTATCTGATTTCTTAGATAATATGACTCACTTTTCAATGGCATATTCATGGGGTGGATTCGAATCACTGATATTGGCCAACCAACCCGAAGATCTGGCAAAAATACGACCAATATCCGGCATTGATTTCACGGGTACGTTAATCCGATTACATATCGGTCTTGAAGATCCTGATGATTTAATTGCCGATTTGGCTGCTGGTTTGGATAGAATCAAACTACATAAAAACAAGGTTAATGCATTACAAAGTTTAGTATAAATGGATAGCAGATGGGTCATCAAACAAAGAGCGACAATGTGATTGAACAAACTATTTTACAACATCTAAACGGTCGGCAATCGCTACTAGTCGCTTTTAGTGGTGGGGTCGATTCAACCGTTTTAATGCAAGCATTAGTCAATTTAAAGCGACAGTTGCAAAATTTACAACTCAGAGCAATTTATATCCATCATGGTTTGAGTCAAAATGCCGATAATTGGGCTGAACATTGCAAACAACAATGCCTAGTTTGGCAAGTCCCTTTGATTATTGAAAAAGTCAAACTTGATAAAACAGCAGGCAATATTGAAGAACAAGCTAGAGAAGCCCGTTATCAAGCCATTTATCAACATTTAAAAAATAATGAGTTTTTATGTACTGCTCAGCATCTTGATGATCAGAGTGAGACTTTTTTTCTAGCCTTAAAACGTGGCAGCGGCCCAGCTGGATTATCAAGTATGCCACTTGAAAATGGTCAACACCTTCGACCATTACTCACAATTTCACGTCAAGAAATTGAGCAATATGCCAATCAACACCAATTAAGTTGGATAGAGGACGAAAGTAATCAAGATGACCATTATGATCGCAACTTTTTACGTTTAAATGTTCTACCAACACTTAATCATCGTTGGCCTCATTTTTCACAAATGGTTGCTCGTAGTGCAGAATTATGCCAACAGCAAGAAGCATTAATACATGAAATTTTATTTCCAGAATTTAAAAATATTATTGGTGATAAGAAGCAACTTAGCCTTCAACCATTATATGATTATTCAGAATATAAACGTAATGCAATGTTGCGAATGTGGTTCAAAGAGCAACATATTGGAATGCCAAGCCAAAAGCAACTTTCACTAATTTGGCATACGGTTATTCAAGCTAAACAAGATGCTAACCCGCGATTTATTTTACATAATTGGCAAATTCGCCGATATCAAAATCAGCTCTATTTGTTACCTTTGTATCAAGATATTGAGCAACAAATTTTACCTTGGGATTTAGCCGCTTCGCTAACGTTGCCGGATAATTTAGGTATATTGCAGCCCAATTACCAAACCAATTTAACTTGTCGTTTACCACAAAATGATGAAACCGTATCAGTCCGATTTCAGGCTCAAGGGCAATTTCAAATTGTTCAACGCCAGGGATCGCGCTCGATAAAAAAATTGTGGCAAGAGCATCATATTCCACCTTGGATGCGCACACGTATTCCCTTAATTTATTATAATGAACAACTCATTACCGCAGTTGGGGTATTTGTTACTGAGCAAGGTAAAGGGTCACAAATTGGATTTAACCTTATAAATAAAAAATAAGGAGACAATCCGTCTCCTCAATTTACAAAATATCAAATTATTCAGAACGCGCTTTCCATCGTTTCAACAACAACGCATTTGTCACCACACTCACACTGCTTAGTGCCATTGCTGCACCGGCTATCATTGGATTCAAAAATCCTAAAGCAGCGAGAGGGATGCCAATTAAATTGTAGAAAAACGCCCAAAATAGGTTTTGTTTAATTTTATTATAAGTTCTTCGAGAAATATCAATAGCATCGGCAATTAAAAATAGATTGCCACGCATTAAAGTAATACTGGCTGTATGCATTGCCACATCAGTTCCCGTCCCCATTGCAATACCAATATCAGCGGCAGCTAAAGCCGGTGCGTCATTAATACCATCACCAACCATGGCAACTTTATTATTACTTTGGCTATCTTTTTGTAATTGATAAATATAGTTCGCTTTATCTTGAGGCAAAACTTCAGCAATAACTTTATCTAAATTTAATTGCTGTCCTACATAATTAGCAGCTTGTTGATTGTCACCGGTTAACATAACCGTATTTACCTTTAATTGACGTAATGCATCAATAGCACTTTTCGCTTCAGGCTTAATAACATCAGAAAAACCGAATATGGCTAATATCACAATACTATTTTCTGATTGCTGTTTGGCTAAAAATGAAATTGTGTAACCTTTTTGCGTAAGCTCATTAACTTTATCCTGCATATCTACAAAATAGGCATTTAACGTTTTCATCCAACGCAGACTGCCTAAATAATATTCATGGCTATCAATCGTTGCCATCACTCCTGAACCCGCGATTGATGTAATATTTTGTGCATAACTGTAGGATTTAGCCTTAGCTAATATTGCTTTAGCTAGTGGGTGTTCACTACCTGCTTGCATAGATGCTGCAACAGAAAGGATTTGATCGGCTGTTTCCATGCCCAGCACATCTAGCTCAACTAACTCTGGTTTACCGATTGTTAATGTGCCAGTTTTATCAAATGCTACAGTATTAATATTGTGTAAGGTCTCAAGTGCTTCGGCATCTTTAATCAAAATACCATGACGAGCAGCAACCCCCGTACCAACCATTATAGCTGTTGGCGTTGCTAACCCTAGCGCACATGGGCAAGCAATCACTAACACCGCAACCGCATGAAGTAAAGCTTGCTGCCAATCATGAGAAATAAAGCCCCAAGCAAGCAGTGTAATTAAAGCAATCAATAAAATGACGGGTACAAAAATAGCACTAATCCGATCCACAATACGCTGAATTGGTGCTTTTTTCGCTTGGGCTGACTCAACCATAGCAATAATCTTAGACAACATAGAATCAGCTTGAATAGCGGTTGTTTTTACAATTAATAGTCCTTCACCATTTATAGTTCCACCGGTTACGGTACTATTGAGTGTTTTAGTAACCGGAAAACTTTCCCCAGTCAACATAGACTCATCACAACTTGATGCGCCTTCAAGAACAATACCATCAACGGGTATTCGCTCACCGGGTTTAATAACCACCACATCATTAACCTTAACCTGACTTATTGGCAAACTCACCTCTTGCTCCCCTTGTCGAACTAATGCCACTTCAGGGCGAAGCGCAGAAAGTGCCTCAATCGCTTGAGTCGTTTGATGTTTGGCCCTTGACTCTAACCATTTACCAATCAAGATCAAGGTAATAATAACCACTGATGACTCAAAATAGAGGTGATCGGCATGACCAATAATAAGCTGATAAAGAGAAAGTCCATAAGCAGCGCTGGTACCAATAGCAACAAGTAAATCCATATTCCCAGACAATGCTTTAGCTGCATTAAAACCACTACGATAAAATTTAGCGCCAAGTCCAAATTGTACAATCGAAGCAATCACTAATTGCAGCCAAGCGGGCATCATCCAATGAATTCCAAATAATTCAAGTAACATCGGCAAAACAAAAGGAAGTGCTAATATAACCGAAATAATAATCGGCCAAACTGATGCTTGCTTACTCACGTCTTTAGCGTGAATTTCCGGCTCGGAAATCTTCACTGCATGGTAACCAGCTTTATCAACTGCTGCCATTAAAGTTTCTAATTTAACATCAGCATTAGCCTTAACGGTGGCCTTTTCAGTTGCAAGGTTTACACTAACATCAATCACACCATCAATCTTTCTTAATGCTTTTTCTACACGGCTAACACATGATGCGCAGCTCATCTCTTCAACAAAAAAATTATATTCGATAGTTTTCATTTGAGGCATTCCTTGATTTTAGGTATGGTAGATATTGTAGTATTAATTATCTTTTTAACAAGAATGCACCTTTTTGATATATACTACCCAAAAAGATACTGTAAAGATAACCAAGTGAAAAATAATTCGATTATCAACCCCCATTGTGAAAAACAAGACCAGACAATTACCTATTGCCCAGTTGATGTCACAATTAATATGATTGGTGGTAAATATAAATCGCTAATACTATGGAAATTGATGTCCAAAAGCGCCATGAGATTTTCTGAGTTACACAAAGAAATTCCAACGGCCACAGCTAAAATGCTAACCCAACAACTACGCGAACTTGAATCAAATGGCTTAATTCATCGACAGGTTTTTCCAGTGGTACCACCTAAAGTTGAATATTCTTTAACTAATTTTGGCAAAAGTATAAAACCAGTACTTGAATCAATGTATTTATGGGGCAGTGACTATTTAAATAATCAAGGCTTACAAGTTAATTGTTCAATGACCGCATTAGATCAATAAATTACTGTTCGTGGTTAATGACAAGTATAGATACAGGGACAATACATCCCTGCATTTAGAGAAAGAAATTAAAATTAATTACGTAATTTTTCTGGCCAATCGTTTTGAGTCGTCACCAGCAAATCTTTAACAATTTTCGGGTTTCCTGCGACAATATTACCAGAAACCATATAATTGTTACCGCCAGCAAAGTCGGTAACCACACCACCAGCTTCACGTAAAATCAGTTCACCTGCAGCAATATCCCATGGTTTTAAACCAATTTCAAAAAAGCCATCTAAACGGCCTGATGCAACATAAGCGAGATCTAACGCAGCTGAGCCAGTACGGCGGAAATCACCACATTTAGTAAATAATTTTTGCAAAACTGCAAAATAACTATCACTATGTTGTTTCGCTTTAAAAGGGAAAGCTGTTGCAAGCACACTACCTTCTAAATCTTTAGCATTACTTACACGAATACGATAACCATTAAGTTGAGCACCTTTACCACGTGCAGCAGTAAACAACTCATTACTCATTGGATTATAAACTACCGCCACTTCGGTTTTACCTTTGACACGAGCAGCAATAGACACAGCGAAATGTGGAATATTTTTAATAAAATTTGTAGTACCATCAATTGGGTCAATTATCCATTGCGTATCAGCATCACTACCTTTAGCAAGGCCACTTTCTTCGGCAATAATAGTATGATCTGGATAAGCTTTTTTGATTGTTTCGATAATCAAAGCTTCAGCGGCACGATCTGCATTAGTCGCAAAATCATTAGCACCTTTAGTATCAATTTCGATTGAACTAGGATTTTCATAGGCCTTAATGGCAACATTACCTGCTTTACGAGCAGCACGAATAGCAATATTAAGCATCGGATGCATAATTTTCTTCCAATTGATGATGTTAAAGAACGGGTTAATTTAGCAAACTTACAAAGTTATACTAAAATTTAGGGCATAGTATAAAGGTTTTATCGATTTATTGCCAGATTATGTTGGGATCTAGATTTGAAATCGCAAAAGTAAAAATTTGGGCAATAAATAAGCTTCTAAGTAATAAAAAAACAAAATATCATATTTAAAATCATCATATTATGATATTTAACAAATTTAACATAGACATTTCAATTTATCGCCTTTAACATCATTGTATAAATTTTGTGTAATAATTGTGTAAATATTAGACTGCGAAGTTTTCGAATGAAAAAGTATATTTTAAGTTTAGCATTAGTTACCTACCCCTTTTCCGCTTTGTTGGCTGAACCTCCACCCATTAAAGAATTGAGTGATAAACAGCTTATCCACCAACAAGAACGTGAAAAAGCACTACAAGATTCTTTAACCCCTGCTTCTCCCGACATCCGTTTATTACCCCCCGATTCTAAAGAGAATGCACTTAACTTTCCAACTGAATCTTTATGTTTCAACATAAAACAAGTCAAGTTGCTCGAACGAGATAAATTGCCTTGGTACATTCCCTTAAATAAGCTTGCTAAACAAGCTGAACATCGGTGTTTAGGTGGTGAAGGTATTACTCTATTAATGACGGCAATACAAGACAGATTAATCAGCTATGGCTATATTACAACCCGTGTTGTTGCACCGGAGCAAGATTTAACAAGTGGAGAATTAAAATTACTGATCGTAGAAGGTAAAGTCAGAAATATTCTTTATACCGATGACAGTGACAAATATGCACAGCTATACACCGCAATGCCAGCTAGAATAAATCAATCGCTCAATTTACGTGATATAGAACAAGGGCTGGAAAATTTACAGCGCTTACCGACCGTGACAGCTCAAATGCAACTAGTTCCTGGCGATAAACCGGGTGAAAGTGATATTGTCATTGACCGAAGACAAAGCAAAATGTGGCGTTTAGGGTTATCGGTAGATGATTCAGGTACAAAAACTACCGGCCGTGACCAAGGTGGTATTACCTTATATCTTGATAACTTATTATCGTTAAGCGACTCATTTTATGCTTCTGGTGGGCATGACTTAAATGGTAAAGGTAAATATGGATCACGCAACTTTTTATTATCCTATTCAGTTCCTTTTGGTTATTGGCTGTTAAGTACTTCTTTATCGGGTAACAAATATCATCAAACTATTGCTGGTGAAGTTTTAGATTATAAGTACAGTGGTCGCAGTCGTAACGCCACGGTTCAACTTAGCCGCGTTTTACACCGAAATGAATCACAAAAAACGACCTTAAATTATGGCATCACTTTACGTCAATCTCACAACTACATCAATGATAAAGAGATGGAAATCCAGCAACGCAAAACAACTTATTGGCAACTTGGATTACAGCATCGACACTATATTAAAGATATTACTATCGATGCCGGAGTATCTTATCAAAAAGGCGTGAGATGGTTTAATGCTAAAAAAGCACCTGAAGAAAGTGATCCAGAAAATAATACCAGTGCGTTATCCGATATATTTTCACTAAATTTTTCAACCAATGTGCCTTTTAATTTAGGTGAGCAACAATTCCATTATCGCCTTGATTATCAAGGTCAATATACCCGAGGGAATAACTTAACATCACCAGACCAATTCTCTATTGGAGGGCGATGGACTGTTCGTGGCTTTGATGGTGAATTAACCCTTAGAGCTGATCGTGGATGGTATTTACGTAATGAACTTGGTTGGCAAGCACCATTTAATCACGAGCCATATTTAGGTATCGATACTGGTGAAGTATCTGGCGCCAAAAGTGAATACTTATTGGGTCGTCATTTGACTGGTGGTGTTATTGGTTTAAGAGGTAATAATTATGGCATTTATTATGACTTATTTGCCGGCATGCCAATAAGAAAACCCAAAGGATTCAAAACAAATCCTTTAGTATTGGGATTTAATTTGAATTGGAACTTTTAGACCATAAAACGACATTAATCAGATAACAAAAATAATGAAATAAGGGATGAAACAAATTATGAATAAGCACTTCTATCGAGTTATTTTTAATAAAAAGCGCAATATACAAATGGTAGTTGCAGATATAGCAAAAACGCCGAGTGTAGTTGAAAAAACGACTAAATCAGCGAGCTATACATTACGAGAAAATCTTTTTGTTACACTTAAACCGATAACCTTATTTATATCTATTTCATTAGGTTTTGTCGCCCTCAGCACACCGGCATATGGAAGTGATATAAAGCCTGACCAACAGGCTTCTCATCACCAACAACCACAAGTGGTTTCAACGGCTAATGGTGTGACTCAAGTGAATATTCAAGCACCGAACAGCAAAGGTCTATCTCATAATAAATACTCGCAATTTGATGTGTCACAAAATGGAGTGATCTTAAATAACGGCAATAAAATTAGCCAAACTCAAATTGGTGGTTACATACAAGGTAACCCGAATCTAAAAGTCAGTGGTCCAGCTAAAATTATATTAAATGAAGTTAATTCTCGTAACCCGAGCCAATTAAATGGTGTAGTGGAAGTTGCTGGTGGTAAAGCTCAAGTAATCATTGCCAACCCGTCAGGTATTACCTGTAATGGTTGTGGCTTTATTAATGCAAACAGAGGCACATTAACCACTGGTAAGCCAGTCATAGAAAACGGTGAATTAAAAGGATATTTAGTTGAACAAGGGCAGATTGCTGTAACCGGAAAGGGGTTTGATAGTTCAAGGCAAAGTTACACAGATTTAATTGCTCGTAGCGTATCGATTAACTCATCAGTTTGGGCAAATGAAGCCAATGTGGTGACGGGTCGTAACAACGTGAGTCTAGACGTAAAAACGATTAGTCCGTTGGATACCACAACACATGACAAACCAGAGGTTTCTATCGATGTATCGCAGTTGGGTGGCATGTATGCAGGCAAAATCAACTTAGTCGGTACTGAAAAAGGAGTGGGCGTTCATAACGCCGGTGAGTTAGGCGCCAGCCGTGAATCACTCATGATTAGCGCTGACGGAAAAATTGTCAACAATGGCGCCATGCAATCAAATAAAGATATTGTATTAAACAGCAATCAAGGTGTCATTAACAATAAACAACTTTACGCTAAAAATGAAATAAATATTAAAAGTACAAATAATATCAATAATAGTGGCACTATTGTTGCTCAAAAAGATATCAAATTAAGTGCAAACAAAATTGATAACGCATCATCGGGAACGATTGCCGCTGGTGTTGATAGCGCAGGAAAACTGAATAATCATGGTTCATTAACAGTAAGTAGTCATCAATTAACCTCTAAAGGTAAACTGTTAGCCGATCAAAAAATTGCTGTCGAAAGTAAAGATAAGGTTGATTTAGATGGTGGACAACAAATCGCCGATCAAATCGATATAAAAACTAAAGCATTGAGTGCTAAACAAAGTGTAATCAAAGCTACCCAAGATGTAAATTTGACAACTGAAAACAATCTTATTGTTAGCGATAGTCAAATTTTTGCAAATAAAGACATTAATCTGATTGCCGGACAAACTATCAACATGGACAATAGTACCATCGTTGCTAAAGATAATATTTACGCTCAAGGTCAAGACATCTCCCTACAAAATGCAAATACCTTATCAGAAAAAGATAGTACATTTATTGCAAACCAAAATAGTTTCAATCGTGAGGCTCAAATTAGCACCAAAGGTAACCTTTATATCAAAGCCAATCATATTGATAATGACAATGCAACTTTACTGTCCGAACAAGATATTTCACTAATTTCAAATAATCAATTAATTAACCGATATGCAAAGCTATTTAGTAATCGACATATCACCTTATCAGCCAGTGAAATTAATAATCAAAATGCAAAATTAAAAAATTTAGGTACCGCAACCATTACTGCTAACCTAATTGATAATCAACATGCTGTTTGGCGGGTAGATCAACTTATTTTAAAAAGCGGGCGTTTACTTAATAAAAATGCCAATATGCTGATTCAAAAAATAGCATCATTTGACACAGATGAAATAGTCAATGAAAACGCAAAAATTTTGGCTCATGATTTATTTATCCAATCAAATAAATTAAGTGGTGACGGGCAATTACTGGCAGAAAATAATTTAACTTTAAAATTAACTGATTCATTTCATAATCAAAACGAAGTCATTGCCAATAATAACATTGTGATTGAAAGCCAACAAAACATTACCAATGATAAAACGATTTTATCTGGTAAAAAGGTAAATCTAATCAGCAAGCAACTAACTAATAATGAAGATGGCGAAATCAGCAGTGATGATATACAACTTGAGCATGACATAGTAACAAATTTTGGGATTATAGATGGTCAAAATAGCTATATCGGTGCAACCACACTGAATAATATTCAAACAGGACGAATTTATAGTAATGATTTACAGATAAAAGCCCAAACCATTAATAACCGTGCCAATGGCAATCAAGCCCCAGTTATTGCTGCGCGTAATAACTTTATAATTAATGCAGAAACATTAAATAATTATAGTCATGCACTATTATTAAGCTTAGGTAAACTAACAATTAACGCTGATACTATTAATAATCACTCATCGCGTATCGAATCGGGTGATAATATGATAATTAATGCAAATGAAATTAATAACATCAACGATAATATTCAAACTGAAGTAGTTAAAGTTAGTGAACAAAATAAATCTGAATTTGCTTTCAGAAACAGTAACCGTCGGTACAGTGGCAATAATTATCAAGTAAAACAGGGCAAAGGAAAACATAAATACCCGATATTAACCGTTTATAATGAAGATGGATCGAGTCAATCAAATTATAAATATATTGAATATAACTATTTACAAACGCATTACCAAACTCAAATTACGCAAACAGACCCCGCAGAAATTGTTTCGGGTAACCATTTAGTAATTGACGCAAATCGTGTTATCAATAACAACAGTAAAATTGTAGCTGGTGGAACCTTACAGTTAAACGTAGGATCACTCGATAATATCTCTGAAAAAGGTATCGATAGAATCATTGATTCTGGCAAACAAATTAGCCATGACAGAGAATGGCATGGGGGAACTAAACGAGAATATTCATCAAAAAAGAAAAAATCAGACTATAATAATATCGTTGAAACCACGATTGATTTAGGCTCAAGTAAAATAGATGAACATCAAAGCATTTCTAATACAACGATTGATGATCGTGACAAAACGACAACAAATGTAGAGGTTGATCAGGGAGATCGTTCACTGACCCAAATTAATTCAATTGCGTCTATCGAACCGAATCTTGATTTACCAAATAACAGCTTATACGCAGTAAAAAAAGATCCAAAAAGTAATTATTTAATTGAAACCGACCCACGTTTTACTAATCGAAAAAAATGGTTAAGCTCTGACTATATGGCTAACCAATTAAAAATGGACCCTGATGAACTTCAAAAAAGACTGGGTGATGGTTACTATGAACAACAACTCATCCAGCAGCAAATAGTAGCGCTAACTGGGCAACGTTATCTAGGCGGTCACGAAAATGATATTGAACAGTATAAAGCGCTGATGGATGCGGGTGTTTCGTTTGCCGAACAATATCATTTACAAGTAGGCGTATCACTATCAGTTGAACAGATGAAAAAACTCACCAGTGATATTGTTTGGTTAGTAAGTAAAACTGTTATGGTAAATGGAAAACCAGAGCAAGTACTGGTGCCTCAAGTCTATGTTGTCAATAGACCTGAAGTATCAACAGATGGCGCATTACTTGCTGGTAAAAATATCAACATCAATAGTCAAAATGATATTTACTCCAACGGAAATGTCCTTGCCAAAAACCAACTCAATGTAATCGGACAAAACATAGACCAAGAAGGACTATGGAAAGGTGACAGCATTTTTGTTTACGCTAACGATAGCCTTAAAAGCAGTGGTGCTTTTGTCGCTGATGAAAATATTTCATTATTAGCAGTAAAAGATATCTTATTAAATACCACCACAAAAACTACCGACATTACCTACGGTGGCAATCACAATAGTAATACTGTTATTGATAAAGTAGCATCAGTACAAAGCAAACAAGGTGATATTTTAATTCATGCTGGTAATGATGTAAGCATGAATGGTGCCTTAATCGTTAATAGTGGTGATGACTCCCAAACACAAATAAAAGCAGGCCACGATATTAACCTAAATAAAGTAGATACAGGAAATGCCTCGCACGCTAATTTTGGCAAAAAAGATTACCGTGATATAGATGAAACCCATGTGGTAGGAACTGAAATACAATCCAACGGAAATATTAGTCTACTAGCAGGAAATGATATCAATACTCACGCAGCGATTGTATCAGCTGATGAGTCACTAAAAGTTATTGCTGGGAATGATATCAACATATTAGCTTCACAAGAGCATGAAGCATTAACTGACCACCACCAAAAAGACAACAAGCGAATATTAAACAATAAATCAACAATTCATCATCTTGAAATTGACAACACAACCCAAAAAGGTAGTGAACTTTCCGGCGATAGTGTAACAATAAAAGCAGGTCATGATTTAACAGTCGATGGTAGCCAAGTGGTTGGTACTCAGGATGTTAATTTATTGGCAAATAATAACGTCAATATTACTGCAGCAGAAGAATCCTATTATCAACACCAACAAACCATTAAGAAAGAATCAGGTTTAATGGGTAGCGGTGGACTAGGCGTCACTGTCGGCAAAATGAAACAAGACTTAAAACAAACCGATACCGAGCAAGCCTATGCTGGCAGTATAGTTGGCAGTACTAATGGTAGCGTAAATATTCAAGCAGGCAAAGATGTCAATATTCAAGGTAGTGATGTCATTGCACAGCAAAACATCAGATTGAAAGGCGAAAATGTCAATATTGAAGCGTTAGACGCAAAAACCACACATCAAGAAGAATATAAATATCAAAAATCTGGTGTTACTGTAGCCATTACTGGTACAGCTAGTGATATCTATAACGCTAACCAAACCTTGCAGCACTCAAGAAATCAAACGAACAAACGAACCAAAGCATTAATGGAAATTAAGGCCGGATTACAAGCGAGTAATGCGGCATTAGAAGCAGGTGCAAATTTACAAAATGGACAACCTGACGCCTCGATAGGGATTAACATCAGCCTTGGCAGTGAAAAAACAAAACGTACTGTTAATCAAGAACAACATACCGTGGTAGGTTCATCGGTCTCAGCTGGTCGAAATGTTTCAATTATTGCAACCGGCAATGGCGACAAAGGCAGTGGGGATATAAATATACTAGGAAGCCAAGTACAGGCAGGTCATGACGCAATACTTAATGCTAATCATGATATTAACATTGTTGGTGAAGAAAACACGTTTAAAACAGAAACCAAAGAGAAAAGTAGCAATGGCTCAGTGAGCGTAGGTTATAACTTTGGTGGACAGAAAAATGGATTTACTGTTTCTGCTAGCGGCAGTACAAGTAAATCACGTGAAAAAGGCAATGGTACAGACTGGACAGAAAGCATAGTAGAAGCTGGAAATAAAGTGACGCTGATTACGGGTAATGATGCCAATATCATTGCAGGACAAGTAAAAGGTGACAAAGTGGTTGCCGATATTGGTCATGACTTAAATATCGAGTCTAAACAAGATACTGACCATTATCATCAAAAAAGCAGTTCAACATCGGTGGGAGGCAGTTTTTCTTGGGGCGGTACCAGCAGTGTGAATGCCTCAACAAGCTCAACAAAAATGAACAGTGATTGGGCAAGCGTGACCGACCAATCGGGAATATATGCTGGCAAAGGCGGATTTGACATCAAGGTTGGTAATAACACCGACTTAAAAGGTGGTGTAATAGCATCAGATGCACCAAACAGCAGCCAAAACCGTCTTGATACAGGCAGCATTAGCTTTAGTGATATTGAAAACAAAGCCAAGTACGATGTTAAAAGCAGCAGCGCTGGGATTAGTAGCAGTGGCATGCCATCACTACCAACAAGTCGCAATAAGAAAGAGAGTGAAAGCTCAATAACTCACTCCGCGGTATCAGACGGCACCATTATTATCCGCAATGAAAGTGAACAAAAGCAAGATATCGCGGGATTAAGTCGTGATACCGAGCATGCCAATAATGAACTCAAACACATCTTCGATAAAGAGAAAGAACAAAGCATCATAGACCAAACGCGATTAGTGAGTGAGATTGGTGGTGAAACATTAACCATGCTTAACAACATCGACCGCATTAAAGCGACCGAAGAGGCGAAAAAAGCGGTAGAGGAAGAAAAGCAAAAATCCCAAACACCGTTAACAGAGAAACAAGAACAAAAAATTTATGAAGACGCCTATAAAAAGGCGATGGACAATGGTATGTCCGCTATGGGTAGCAATACTCGCCAAGGTATCGACATGGCGGTCAATATCATTAATGGTTTAATCTCTGGCGATATGACCGGTGCCGCTGCAGGTGCATTAGCACCTAAAATTGCCTCAATTATTAAATCGCAAACAGAGCA
Source organism: Gilliamella sp. B2785 (assembly GCF_026537005.1). Classification (NCBI taxonomy): domain Bacteria; kingdom Pseudomonadati; phylum Pseudomonadota; class Gammaproteobacteria; order Orbales; family Orbaceae; genus Gilliamella; species Gilliamella sp. B2785. The sequence continues at coordinate 161,225 of NZ_JAFNNC010000004.1, forward strand.
TTACGACCCGATAACCGGAGAGAAAAAAACCGATTACATATCCAACACAGTCTGCCATGCAATACTGGGGGCTGTTGTTGCTGAGCTACAAGGGAATTCCGCTCTTGCTGGAGGACTAGGCGCTGTAGCCTCTGAACGTGGCGCTGAAATAATTGCTGGTATACTTTATCCGGGCAAATCTATAGATAAATTAAGCCAGGATGAAAAACAACAAATCAGCGCCCTCGCCCAACTGGCTACCGCTCTTGCTGTGGCAGCTGGTGGTGGTGATATTCAGGACATCAACACTGCCGTTGCTGGTGGTAAAAATGCCGTTGAGAATAACAATATGGCGACATCTGCAACAAAACAAGGTATAGAGCTATGTTTTCAGTCAGCAACGTGTAAAAAGCAACTTATCGACGGTATAATTGCAACAGCCGCAATTGCTGGAGTAACATTAACTGCATCTGAAATAGACCTTAACACTATTAATAAATATCTGGAATACACCAATTTCCCTGATTTTTGGGATTTGATTAAACCATCTTATATTGGTGAAAAAGTAACTATTAGCCCTGTAGATGTTCTTGTTGGAAGAGGGTTAAGTGTTGAAGACGCTGAAGCTTTTTTAAATAGCTTAACATTAAATGAGAGACAACTTATTAGCCTCGCTTATGCGGATCCAATGGGAAATGAATTCCTTGAAGAAAACGTATTAAAAGTTTATGACTTATATTATGATGATTACCTTAATAAAAAACAAGGTCATCAAAATAACAATGATGTATCGGAAGGTGCTGGGACTATTGCGGCAGGTGGGGCTCCAGGATTACCGCCTGATGATGACGATGATAAAAATAAATCTAAGACTAGTTCTCAATCATCAAAAAATGATTCTGAATTTCAAGATAAAGTAGATAAATCGTGGGATAAGGGTAGTTTTGATTCACCAGAAGGTTCATTAGACTATCATTTTAATAAACATGGCAAAGAAGTTGGTGCAACAACACCTCAACAGTATCTTGAAAAGGCTAGGGCTTTTGCTAATAATTTGAAAGGAGCAACAAAAGTAAATATAAAGGGTTCAACAGAAAATGTTGTTAGGTATTACAAGAACGGTAAATATATTGATATGGTAGGTAAAAAAATAATCTCATTTGGTAAACAATAGGAAAACATATATGTGGCGTAATTTGAAATTAGATGGCGTAGAAATTGAAAAAGTTGTTGCTGAATTTGTTATTTGGATGCCTATCTTACCTTATGCAAAGATGAAAATTAAAATCAGAGAACATGCAGAAGGCGGTTACACAGGAATATCAGATTTAGCTATAAAGAGAAAATTTGATGGTTGCCCTGAAAATGCTTTAGGTGATGGTGAAACTATTGAAGCAGCTTTAGAGAATACAATTAAAAGCTTTAATGAAAAGATAAAAGAAGATGGTTTTGAGGAGTTAACACCTGAAGATATAGAATACTCTGAATGGTCTGATTTTTAGTATTTACAGAATTAAGATCCCAGCATAAAAAACTGGGATTTTTATATCGGCGATCTACTTAGAAAATTTAACAATAATCTTACCTTTTTTAGCGGAAATGGTGACGAGTAGTCTTGTGGTGAATCCGAGTTAATTCAGCTAGTTGCCTTTAATGGTGTGCTGTGGAGCAGGAATGCCTTTACCAAGGTTAGGGCAATAGCCAACGGTGTAGTGGAGTGGTTCATCTTTAGCGGCTATGTTTTGGGTTTTACTGCTTTTTGGCTCAAGCAGCTATGATTGGTTGGCGAGTTCTTCAACCAGAAACACAGGGGTAATCAGTAACAATTACAAGAGTAGATGTACTAGTTGGGAAGCGATTAAATATAGCTCAATCCGAATCTTTTTTAATCAGTCTAACGTTTTTGCATTAATTGATCCGATGGGAAATAGTAACTTGAGATAGTCAGGTGTCAGCTGATACTCAAAGTGGCTCGGTTACTGTCAGTGGAGGAACAAGTTTATCGTCTGACGATGATAAAGATAAATCTTAGGATAAAGGTAGTTTTGATTCACCCGAGGGTTTATTAGACTATCATTTTAATAAACATGGCAAAGAAGTTGGTGCTGAGAATATTGAGCAATATCTTAGTAAAGCAACAGAATTTGCTAAAAATCTAAGAGGAGCTAGGACAGTAAAACTTAACAATCCTACTCCTGATGTGATTAGATATTATAAAAATGGAAAATATTTAGATAAATTAGGTGATAAAATTATCTCATTTGGTAAACAATAAAGGAACATGAAACATGTGGCATGATTTAGCTATAGATAATGTGGTAAAAATTGAGAAAAGTGTGGCTGAATTTGTTATTTGGATGCCTATTTTACCCTATGCGAAAATGAAAATTAAAATTTATGAGGATCAATCAGGAAAATTTACGGGATCAACTGATTTGCGAATAAAACGAAAATTTGATGGTAGTCCGGAAGGTGCTATCGGTTGGGGAAATACTATTGAAGAAACATTAGAGGATACAATAAATTACTTTAATGAGATCTTAAAACAAGATGGTTTAACCGAATTAACACCTGAAAATATTGAATACTCGGAATGGTCTGATTTTTAGCGTTATCTAAATTACAATCCCAGCCTAAAAACTGGGATTTTTATATCTGCGATCTATTTCGCAAGTTCAATAATCAACTTGCCCTGTTCAATCTTAATGATAACAAGGCTACCTGTATAAAACCTTATCTGCTCCAGCCATCTACCTTTAATAGTCAGTTGGATCTGGGGTTGGGCTTTGTGCCTTGTGGTACGTCGGTATAAAACCGCTCAGTAGGTTGTAGTGCCAGTGCTTTGTCTGGGGTTGATTTTAGCTTAGAATGTGCGTCAGCCATAATAACTACTCCTATAAGGGTTTTTATTGACGGTAAAAGTTATACAACCCAAACCAGCAAGGGACTTGCTTAATTATTAGATATATCAGAAGCTGATGGTGATTTACTATTTAATGCTGCATCTGGGCTTGCCTCTGCCAAAGGTGGGATAAATCTAACTAATAAACTTGCTTCTTCTGCCAATAAATTAACACAAAAAGAAATTGAGCAAATTAAGAACGGATTAGCTACTAATCAAGCTAAAAATGAAAGTCTGGCTAGACAGGGGGACGAATGGTGTAACACAGGCTGATGCAGCAAAATATTTTGGGCAAGAGCGGAAATATTGGAGCAAAGAGCCTATAGAATTTAATGGTTATAAATTTTATCAACGTAATGATTTGTTTGATCCTAACTATGTTGATCCTAAATCAGGAAAAACAAACTTACAGCTTATGGAACAAGGGAGAGCACCAATAGGTTATGATAAAAAACCAATTAATTTACATCATATGACTCATATGGCAAGATGGTGCTATAGCGGAAGTTACACAATCATTCCATCAACAATATAGTGATAAAATTCATATTAATCCAAATACTATTCCTTCGGGAATAAATCGTAACCAGTTTAACAAATGGCGCTCTAATTATTGGAAAAATAGAGCAAATGATTTTAAATAATGGGAGTATCAATGAGTGATCTAAATAACGTTATTGAACTTTTAAAAAAATTATCAAATGGAGAGGTAATTAATGCCCCTCTTCCTGATGATAATTTGCTTGATAATTATGAGAAAGAAATTAACTTTTGTTTTCCAAAAGATTACAGAAAGCTTCTTAAAGAAGCAGATAATATCTTTTATGGAACAATTGAATTATTATTAGTAACAAAAGAAAAAAAATATCCTTCTGAATTATCATTAGTATTGAATGAAGCAAGGGAGCTAGGTTTACCTGAAGATTGGCTACCAATATGTGAGGATAATGGTAGCTATTATTGTTTACTTCCAAATGGTAAAGTACATTATTGGACACCAGATGGCTATAGCAATGATTCTTGGGAAGATCTTGCAGATTGGGTCGAACAAGTATGGATTAATGGAGATTAAATAGTTTATTAGCCAAAATTTAGAATTAAGATCATTATTAAATAAATTATGAAAATAGCCAATTAAAATAGATAGAGTTCTTTTATATCGTTTTAAAGTTTCAAATCAATCTCTACCACTAACTTACCCAGTTCAACCTTAATAATAACAAGGCTGCTTCTATAAAACCTTATCTGCTCCAGCCACTTGCCTTTAATGGTCCGTTGCGGTCTGGGGTTAAGTCTGCCCAGATTCAGTGTGTAACCGATGGTATAAAATCGCTCGGCAAGGGGTTGTGCGGGTTCTTTGCATGCGTTTGATTTTAACTTAGAATGTGAGTTAGCCATAATAACTACTCCTATAAGGGTTTTTATTGACGGTGAAAATCATACAACTCAAACCGGCAAGGAACTTGCTAAATTATTGGATATACCAGAAGCTGATGGCGATTTACTATTTAATGCTGCATCTGGGCTTACCTCTGCCAAAGGTGGGATAAATCTAACTAATAAACTTGCTTCTTCTGCCAATAAATTAACACAAAAAGAAATTGAGCAAATTAAGAACGGATTAGCTGCTAATCAAGCTAAAAATGATAGTCTTGCCGGACAGGGGACGAGTGCAAAAATATCGCCTGAAAATCAGAAATACGTTGATATTTTATCACCAGAAACTAAGCAGCATATATTATATGGTGATGGACCAACCAGTGGGGGGCACATGTACCCAGGAAATCCCGGTAAATCAACTTTTCCTAAAGATTGGTCTGCAGATAAAATTGTCCATGAAATAGGGGATATTGCTACATCGCCTAATACACAATGGTATGCACAGAGTGGAACTGGTGGTCTTTATACTAAAGCAGGAAATCCTGCAAGATGGGCTGCATACGAAATTAGAGATGGGGTACGTATTAGAGTTATTTATGAACGAGCAAATGGAAAAATAATAACGGCGTTTCCGGACAAGGCGCCAGTTCCTTCTCATTATAAACCAATTAAGTAAAAAGTTATAAAGGTTAAATAATTATGTTAGTTAACAATTGTATAAAAGAATTTGGTAATTCTTTAAAAGATAGGATAGATCCTGAGTTAATAGATTATGCTTTGGATTATATTAATCATTCCGAAAATGTTTTGGCTTTTGAAACATTGTGTGATCATATTGCAGATTTTGATGTGAAAATTAGTGAAGACGAATATAACAAAGTACTTCATATTGTTGATTTACTCGGTTTGGATTTAGATAATAGATTTTTATATATAAATCCCAATAAATAATTTCTTATTTCCCGCCTTAACAAGCGGGGGATCTTTTATTATTTATTTTTAAACTTGCGAATCAATTTCTATCAGCAACTTGCCCTGTTCAATTTTAATGATAACAGAGCATCCCACATAAGAGATTATCTGCTCCAGCCACCTGCCTTTAATCGTCAGTTGTGGTCTGGGGTTGATTTGAAATTAGAATATGCCTTATCTATAATTAATTAGTTGTAGATAGCAGACTACAATTTCTTTAATCAACCAATTTCTTAACCACCTCAAACATCAATTTAAGCTATCCCAAAGTAGACCACAGCGTTGGTAGCTATAGCACAGAAATCAAGACTAATGACATAGCCTTATTACCAATGAATAACAACAATGAAGACTGTTAAATCTCAATAACTCATATAATATTAAACAGTATAGACTTCTCAATAATTTTTACAAAAAATAACGAAAAATATCAAAATGAAAAGCAACAAAAAGGATTTGATGAGTTAAAAGACATTTATAATAAAGATACAAAATGGTGGAAATCGTTACACTACTCGAATTTATGAAAGCCAAAATTTGTCAGATAAACTAATATATAATTATGCAGAGGAATTAACTGGACAACCTTTGACGAAGATTAAAGATGGTATTTATACCGCACGTCTTCAAGATGGAACTCATATTACATTAAAGCATGTATCGAATTCAAATACGGGCTGTTGGACTATTGATATAAAAAATAACACAACCTTGACAAATTTACATAAAGGATTAAGAACTGGAGCAGAAATTAAATTTAAATAGGAAAAAGTATGATAAACGAGAATGATTTTAGAACGGTTGTTGATTGGTCAGAACTAAGAGCATTTAATGGGTTATGGAATTGTATTTCTCCAGAATTGGTTTTATCTTCAGAGTTTACTGGAAACGAGATTCCATTCCCAAAAAGAAAAGCATTATTTTTTTATTTTGTTCATAGATTACTAAAAGAAGGTCGTCTTAAGTTAGCAAAAAATGGACATCTTCTATCGGGTTCAATAGACGATCAAATAAAATTATTTTATGACGCTTTTCCAAAAACGGCAGATGGAATGTTTGATAAACAAAAATTAATGGATGATTATTGGTTTTTTGATGATTCTTGTCCGGCAGAAGCCGTCTGGGTTCTGGATGATGGTTCTTTAGAATGGACTTAGGTAGTGAGTTCACAATAAACTACCTTTTTATTAGGTAATCTACTTGTCAAGTTGGACAATTAATTTGCCCTTTTTAGCGGTAATGGTGAGAAGATCAAAGTCATTCTACTAATCATGTTATCAATAAGGACAAATAATATATGAAAGATCATTATTTAAAGTTGGTTGATGTTAATTTATCTATGTTTTCTATTGAGTTAGATAAAAACGAAGTTATTATTGAAATTTTAAATATGGATAATGGTAGCGAAGTTTGTACCATCAATATAAATAACATCATTACATTACAATATCAAAATAACATCGATGAAAAGGATATTTTACCTGCATATATCGGTGAACTTGAAATATCAAAGAACCTTGATAATGGGCTATATTATTTGAAAATGCAAGGTTGGGTAGACTTGTCCTTAGTTAGTGCGAATTGCTCTATAAATTATCCTCATACAACATAGTTATTCATTAAAAATCCCTACATAGTAGCGGGGAAAATCAACTATTTATTTTTAAACTTGCAAATCAAGTTCAACCACCAACTTACCCTGTTCAATCTTAATGATAACAAGGCTACCTGTATAAAACCTTATCTGCTCCAGCCATCTACCTTTAATAGTCAGTTGGGTCTGGGCTTTGTACCTTGTGGTACGTCGGTATAAAACCGCTCAGTAGGTTGTAGTGCCAGTGCTTTGTCTGGGGTTGATTTTAGCTTAGAATGTGCGTCAGCCATAATAACTACTCCTATGAGGTTTTTTATTGACGGTAAAAGTTATACAACCCAAACCAGCAAGGGACTTGCTTAATTATTAGATATATCAGAAGCTGATGGTGATTTACTATTTAATGCTGCATCTGGGCTTGCCTCTGCCAAAGGTGGGATAAATCTAACTAATAAACTTGCTTCTTCTGCCAATAAATTAACACAAAAAGAAATTGAGCAAATTAAGAACGGATTAGCTGCTAATCAAGCTAAAAATGATAGTCTGGCTGGAAATGGGACGAAGCTTGAAATAGATCCAAATAAATTTGATTATCTTTATGGCAAAGTAAATAGCGGATCACATAATACTGCTCGTTCAACTCAATTATCCCAAATGATGAGACGGCTTGGGCTACAGACCAATGAATCAGGTACAGCAGTATTAACAGAACACTTTAATAAAGTAATAAATACAAAAGGTAATGTTATTGATACTTATAAAAAAGGTTCTCAGAGTTTTGAAGTTAGAGAATCTTTTTTAATGGGGCCTTCTGGAAAGGGTACTATATTACATACGTCATTTGAAATTATGCCAGATGGTTCTCGTAGATTTGTAACAACAATTCCAAAAGAAGGAAAAAAATAAATGTTTATTCGATCTTTTCCAGATGAAATAGATTTGTTGGCTTTTTTTGAGGGAGAGCCTATTTTTCAAAATGCAAAGGATTTGCACTTTGCATACAAATATACTGATCAAAATGAAATGTCTCTGACTTTTTCGTTTAGTGCAACTGAAGGTTGGATACAAACAGTTATAGAGCTTAAACAGAAAAAAATAGCACACAATTTAATTGAGGGGGTAGAATATTTTAAGATAGTAAAAGATGTAGATGGCGAGTACCTAATGACGGAGGTTGTACTTGAAGATACAAGAACGGAGGTTGAAATAAGATTGCAGCCTTTTATTGTTACTAAATTTTTAACGTTAATAAAATAATTAATTTATCTGTCTGTCTTTGATTTAATCATATTGAAAATGATCAAGTTAAAGCACTTTTACAACGCCCTGATATTGTTAATAAACCTGTTTATAATCCAATTCAAATAGGAGGAAAGGTTGAAACAAATAAATTTGTACGACAAGTGGATGTAGGTAAACCAATAGGCTTTGATCAAAGTGGAAAGAAAACTTCGGTTATAACTATTATCACTGATAGGAAAGGGAATTTGATAAACACATTTCCGGGTAAATTGTAATTTAAAAGGATAACTATAACACTGATTAATTTAAAAAATCCGTGAAAATAATGAAGATGATGATTTAGTATTATATCGAACGTTTCACAAAAATAATGGGCGTTACTTAGAAAGAGAAGGTGAGTCAGGAAAATTCAAAATACTATGGAATATTGATGATGCTTCATCTTCTGTATTTAAAGAGCCCCAAGATATTAATATGTTAATGGATGATCTTGAAACCGTTTTGGATGAGGCCCATTCTGAAAATGACAATAAAATGTGTAATCACTTAAAAGAAATATTTGTTCTCTGTAAGCTCTGTTTATGGAATAGCGGTAAATTTTATTTAGAATTTACTCCTTGGGGAGTAATATTGGATAGTTATCCCCGCTGCCTTCCTGATAAATATAGATTTAACATATCAACTATCGACGAATGATTGCCTAAGCTACTACGAGCATTTAAACGGCGGAGCTTTTATTACTTTTTAAACTTGCTTCAAGTTCAATAATTAACTTACCCTGTTCAATCTTAACGATAACAGGGCTGCCCACATAAAAACCAAATTGCTCCAGCCACCTGCCTTTAATGGTCAGTTGTGGTCTGGGGTTGGACTTTGTGGCATATAACCCTCAGTATAAAATCGTTCAGTGATGGGCTGAGTGTTTTTTGCGTACGGTTGATTTTAGCGTAGAATAGAATAGGTCCTAACCATATAATTAAATTCTAATTAATTAGTTGCAGGTATCAGACTACAATTTCTTTAATCAATCAATTTTTTAACCACCTCAAACATCAACTTGATTTACCCAAAAGTAGACCACAACGTGGTGTAGCTATGGCACAGAAATCAAGGCTAGTGACATAAGCTTATTACCAAGGAATCACAACAATAAAGACAGTTAAATCTCATCAACTCACATAATGTTAAACAGCATAGACTCCTCAATGTTTTTTACATAATAATGATGAAAAACAACAAATCAGTGCCCTCGCCCCTACCGCTCTTGCTTCCGGTGGTAAAAATGCCGTTTAGAATAACAATATGGCGACATTTGCAGCAAAACAAGGTATAGAGCAATGTTTTCACTCACCAACGTGTAAAAAGTAACTCACCGACTATATAATTAGCCGCATTGGCTGGAGTAACATTAACTGCATCCGAAATAGACCTTAACACTATTAATAAATATCTGGAATACACTAATTTCCCTGATTTATGGGATTTAGTTAAACCATCTTACATTGGTGAAAAAGTAACTATTAACCCTGTAGATGTTCTTGTTCCAAGAGGGTTAAGTGTTGAAGACGCTGAAGCTTTTTTAAATAGCTTAACATTTAATGAGAGACAACTTATTAGCCTCGCTTATGCGGATCCAATGGGAAATGAATTTCTTGAAGAAAACGTATTAAGAGTTTATAACTTACATTATGATAATTACCTTAATAAAAAACAAGGTCATCAAAATAACAATGATGTATCGGAAGGTGCTGGGACTATCGCGGCAGGTGGGACTTCAGGATTACCGCCTGATGATGACGATGATAATAGTAACCGAGATAAAAATAATAATAATACTCAAAATAATGCTTCAAAAGATCCTAATGAAATTAAGCATACTTATAATTCAATCAAGGATTCACCTAATTATCCAAAAGGGTTCAGAGGTGTTCAGAATGGTACAACAAAACATAATGTAAATAACGGGCAAGCTTTAGAAAATCTAAGAAAAATTGAACAAGGACAATGGAAAAAAGTGTACCAAAATGGATATGATTCATCGGGAAATAGAGTTTCAATCCATTATTTTCAAAGTCAAAGTGGTCGAGTATTTAATGTTAAAGTAAAACCAGGGTGGAGTCTAAAGTAATGAAGCTAGAATTGACTACGAGTAAAATAGATGAGATAGAGTATTTTTTATCAATTACCCTTTTAGGGGTGATTGAAGCTATTTTAAATAAAAAAATTAGTATTGATGAAGCTGAGAAAATTTTCTTCTCACCAGGAGTTGCATCTAACTTAGAAAAGGTAGGGATAGATTATTCTATTATTAAATCAATATGGTTAGGTACTGAATTAGAGGATGTTTATAGTTTAATTCCTGAAAAATTGAATGAATCTTTGTTAGAAATTAAGAATATGCTTTTAACCAAAATCTCAACTTATGAATTCAATCTATATAATTATTTAATTGATGAAATGAATATTAATTTAACATCTAATTTATATCAGATCATAACTCCTTTTCCGGAAGATAAAGATGTTATTTTAGAAGACTAATATCTATCATTCCAGTTCTGTGATTCCTATCGCAGAACTGAACTAATTATTTACCAACAATGCGATCTACTTCGCAAGTTGGACAATTAACTTGCCTTTTTAGCAGTAATGGTAACCGTTTGCCCTGTTGCAAATCCTACCGCTTCTAACCAATCGCCTTTAAGGTGCAGCGCAGGGGGGTTGCTGTAGTGGGTGCGAGCCTGTGCGGCTTTGTGTTCGTAGTGGACGCTGATGTTTTGCCTGTGGATGATTTTAGCTTAGAATGTGCGTCAGCCATAATAACTACTCTTATAAGTTTTTTTATTGACGGTAAAAGTTATACAACCCAAACCGGCAAGGGACTTGCTAAATTATTGAATATATCAGAAGCTGATGGCGATTTACTATTTAATGCTGCATCTTGGCTTGCCTCTGCCAAAGGTCGGATAAATCTAACTAATAAACTTGCTTCTTCTGCCAATAAATTAATACAAAAAGAAATTGAACAAATTAAGAACGGATTAGCAGCTAGTCAAGCTAAAAATGAAAGTCTGGGTGGACAGGGGACGAATAGTGCTCAAGGACTTGTCGATAAGGATTTTGAAAATTATTTGAATCAAACTTTAGGTGGTAAAGGTAGCTTTACATATAAAGGGCGAGAGTTTGATGGCGCTTATGGTCCAAATAATTCAATCTGGTATGAGGCTAAATCAGGACGCTATTGGCAAGACCATGCTCAGGCAGGTAGTAAAGGATTTGAGAAATTCAAATCCGATGTGGTATCTAATGCGAGTATTGCCAAGCAAAACGGTGCTTCTTTTGAAGTGCATTCTAACACACCTATCCCTCAGCATGTTAAAGATTGGTTAACATCGAAAAACATACCGTTTAAGGAGTATTAATATGGGAATGCAAGTCAGTATAGATATAAATTTTGCACAAGAATATTCTCCTAAAGAGATATTAAAGTGCCTAATAAATAATGGCTGGAATATTTATTATCAAAATATAGTTACTTATCTATCGTCAAATGATATTGATGATTATGACTGGCTGAATATGGACGTGAACCTGTTCAATTTAGATGAGTTTATAAACTCTCATAATATTATGAATAAAATCGGTATAGTGATGGTTTATGATAATGAATCAGGAGGTAATTTATTAATTTACCCTAATTATTTATCTATGTCATTGTCAATAAATCGTCAGTATTTATCTGGGCAAGATATTCCAGATTTTAATTGGTATCTAGATAAAATGAGTGGTTTTTTAAGAAATATAAAACTATCTAGCATACAGTGTGAAACCATCTACTAATGAATAACCCCCGCCTAACCAGTAGGGGGATCTTTTATTATTTTTTAGAACTATATAGCAAGTTCAACAATCAACTTGTTCTGCTCAATCTTAATGATAACTGGGCAGCCTACATAAAACCTTATCTGTTCCAGCAACTTGCCTTTAATGGCCAGTTATGGTTTGGGTTTGCGTTTGGGGTTGGGGTTGGGGTTGGGGTTGGGCTTTGTGCCTTGTGGCTCATCGGTTTAAATCGTTCGTTAGGTTGTGATGCTAGTACTTTGTCTTTGGTTGATTTTAGTTAAGATTATATTTTAGTCATTCAATAATAATTAACTTCTAACCTGTTAGGAGCACATTTACTCAGGAAATCTTGGTAAATCAACTTTTCCTAAAGATTGGTCTGCTGATAAAATTGTCCATGAAATAGGCGATATTGCGATATCACCTAATACACAATGGTATGCACAAACAAGTACTGGCGGTATTTACACGGGAAAAGGTAAACCTGCAAAGTGGGTTTCTTATGAGGTTCGCGATGGTGTAAGAATTAGAGTTGTCTATCAGCCAGCAAATGGAAAAATAATAACAGCATTTCCTGACAAAGCTCCTGTCCAAAATACTTATAAACCAATAAAATAAAGGTAAAAAATGCAATATTTAGATAATAAAATTAGAGAATTTGGTGAATTATTTAAAAATCGCTTAAATAACGATCTTTTACAAGATGCTATTTATTATGTTGATTGCAATGAAAGAGGGTTAGCTTTTGAGACAATTTGTGATCATATTAGTGAATACGAAGTTCCTATTACAAAGAAAGAATATGATATTGCAATTAGTATTTGTAACGAATTAAAAATGGATACTAATGATATTAGCATTAAACATATGTATGATTTAATTTCTGAGTAAAATACTTGCCCTGTTCAATCTTAATGATAACAGGGCAGCGGACGAACATAAAAACCAAATTGCTCCAGCCACCTGCCTTTAATGGTCAGATGTGGTCTAGAGTTCATGGAAGGTAAACGGTAAAACAGTGACAGGAACAAATTTAGAACGTATGGCAAATGGATTAGCTCCTATAGGAAGTGATGGTAGATCAGTCAATTTGCATCATATGATTCAAAGGCAAGATGGGGCTATAGCGGAAGTTACACAATCATTCCATCAACAATATAGTGATAGAATTCATATTAATCCAAATACTATTCCTTCGGGAATAAATCGTAACCAGTTTAACAAATGGCGCTCTAATTATTGGAAAAATAGAGCAAATGATTTTAAACAATAGGTGATTTCATGAGTGTAAATGATGTGAAAGATACAATAGCTTTGATTGAACAAGATACAGAAAACGCAGATTTTGATGGGCATAAGGATCTTAGTTTAATTTTAGCTGCTGAAACTGCTTTAAATATTAAATTCCCAGATAGTTATTGTTATTTTTTAGAAAATCTTGGATGTGGGGATATATATGGTCAAGAATTTTTTGGGATAACAAAAGCTGATTTCATAAATTCTGGTATACCTAATGCTATATGGTTGACATTAAAAGAAAGAAAAGAATCAGATTTACCTGAATATTTGGTAATTGTCTATTTTGGTGGAGATGGTGATTATTATGCTATTGATTGCCGTGATCCCCATAATGCACCTATTGTTTATTGGGAACCTGGGGCATCTAAGAAAAGTGATAAGTTGCACAAAATAGCTGATGATTTTGGTATTTTTTTTAAAGAAACAATTTTAAATGCTAAAGAAAATTGGTGATTATTTATAAATTTTTTATAGTTCTGTGATCTACTTCATAGAACTAACTAAATTTAAATTAACTATAAGATTTACTTTTCAATTTCCAACACTAACTTGCCCTGTTCAATCTTAATGATAACAGGGCAGCCCACACAAAACCCTATCTGTTCAAGCCACTTACCTTTAATGGTCAGTTGTGGTCTGGAGTTGCGATTTGTGCCTTGTGGCACGTAGCCGATGGTATAAAACCGTTCGTTGGGTTGCGATGCAGGCTCTTTGCCTGTAGCTGATTTTAGCTTAGAATGTGTCTTAGCCATAGTTAACTCCAGTATAGTTAGTTGTGGTTAGCAGGTTAGCGGTGGTGGTACACCGTTAACCTGCGCTGTTATTTACTGTCTTGTGTAACTTCTCTTCTTTAGTCGCCCGGTTTTAATCAACCAATCAACTGCTTAGCCTGATGCTTTAAAATCATGGCGTCTAAAATCTCTTTAACTGACTTCTGCTCGTCAGCAGTCATCTGCTTGACCGCCTCAAACTTAAGCTCATCTTGTGGCTTTAGTTCCTCACTTTTTCAACTATCCACTAATCAAAATCATATCGAAAATAAAGCTAGTTATAATAAAAAAGCGATGAACAGTCGATAACTCACTCCGCTGTGTCAGACGGCACCATTATTATCCGCAATGAGAATGAACAAAAGCAAGATATCGCGGGATTAAGTCGTGATACTGAGCATGCCAATAATGAACTCAAACACATCTTCGATAAAGAGAAAGAACAAAGCATCATAGACTAGACCCGATTAGTGAGTGAGATTGGTGGTGAAACATTAACCATGCTTAACAACATCGACCGCATTAAAGCGACCGAAGAGGCGAAAAAAGCTGTAGAGGAAGAAAAACAAAAATCCCAAACACCGTTAACAGAGAAACAAGAACAAAAAATTTATGAAGACGCCTATAAAAAGGCGATGGACAATGGTATGTCCGCTATGGGTAGCAATACTCGTCAAGGTATCGACATGGCGGTCAATATCATTAATGGTTTAATCTCTGGCGATATGACCGGTGCTGCTGCAGGTGCATTAGCACCTAAAATTGCCTCAATTATTAAATCGCAAACAGAGCATTACGACCCGATAACCGGAGAGAAAAAAACCGATTACATATCCAACACAGTCTGCCATGCAATACTGGGGGCTGTTGTTGCTGAGCTACAAGGGAATTCAGCCCTTGCTGGAGGACTAGGCGCTGTAGCCTCTGAACGTGGTGCTGAAATAATTGCCGGTATACTTTATCCGGGCAAATCTATAGATAAATTAAGCCAGGATGAAAAACAACAAATCAGCGCCCTCGCCCAACTGGCTACCGCCCTTGCTGTGGCAGCCGGTGGTGGTGATATTCAGGATATCAACACCGCCGTTGCTGGTGGTAAAAATGCCGTTGAAAATAATGGAGCTGCCTCAATGGCTAGCAAACAGGTAGTTAAATTATGTTTTCAAAACCCTGAATGCAAAGATGTAGCGACTAAATTAATCATTAATGGTGCAGCTGCCACTGGCGTTGTATTAACTGCATCACAAATAAATATTGATAATATTAACGAGCTTATCGAAAAGTATGTATGGGACGTTTCGGATATACTCTTAATTGAAGTAAAAAAAGGCTTTAAAAATCCTATTGGACAACCAAATGATTTAGATAGTATTATTTCAGGAGGTATTTCTAATTTGCCGTTTAATGAAGGATATCCAATTCCAGAACCATTACCACCATTACCTGGTTATGAACCGTTAGATCCAGAAGAATTAGGTCCGAATCATACAGGGCACGGTGGTGGTTTAGATAATATAGAGTTTCCAAATCATACAGGAGGTAATCAAATCCCCGAAGCGTTACCTCCGTTGCCGGGTTATGAACCAATAGATCCTGATTGGATAAATAACGCTTTAACTGCGGATAATAGATTACCTATTCCGCAAAAAACAACCGCAAGTAATGGGCTTAATATTGAATCAAATACTAAGCATACTCCGGGAGCTCAAGGATTTAGACCTAATGCAGGAGTTGAACCGAAAAATTCACTTGAAATTTTTGAAGGCTCTATATCTATAGATGGCAATAAACATCGTTATGGGATAGACTCAGAAGGAAATATTCATAGATATTCACCGAGTAATAATGGTGTGTATCACTGGTCTGGTAGCACTGGAGATAAAAAAAATCCACTAAATAAAAATGATATTCCAATATGGTATCAAGAAACAATTAGGAGTAAAGGGAAAATAGGATGATTTTTGGTGACCCGTATCGTTTTGCAGTTATTATAGAGTATATTCCAGAATGGAGTAATGACAGTTTTAAAAACGGTCTTTTTCATTTTTGTATTGATGGCTACTTTTTTCCAGATGAATTAAAAACATCGAGCCTTTGGGTCGATATATCTTCTTTAATTGATAGATCTAATGCTCTAATTTCATATCCTGAAAATAAAGAATTATTTAATATGAATATTTCTGATGCTTTTAGAGTAATGTTAGGAATGATTTCACCAGAAGCTATCGGTTTGGAAGAAGCTAGTAATTTTAATCAAAACTATTGTTATCAAGCTTCAACAGAAAATATTAATGATTCAGGCTTCATTATCTTTGCTGTTTCAAATGATGATATGATAAAAATTCTTGGTGCTAAATATAATGAACTTAAAGAGGATAATAAAGGTGATCGATATTGGCAATATATAGAAAAACCAAATATTAGACAGATAATTATTTCTAAAAAGGAATTGGCTATTATTATTAATGAAGTGAAAAGATATAGTTCATCATTACAATTTCTATCATAGTATTAATCTTTATTTAAATCACTTTAGCTTAGCAAACTATCTTGCAGAACTGAAGAAATTATCTTTAAACAGAATAAATAAGAAGAAAAAAGTATTGAATGGAAAAATATGAGGGAAATGGTAGAAACTATTAATGAGTATTAATTTAAGTGATCCTATCAAGATTATTTTTAATGAGATAGAAATAGATGATTATTTACCGTCAATTAAATTCAAAATTGATATTAATATAAATCAGTTCACTCATCTTTTAGCATATAGTGGAGAAATTTGGATTGAATGTAGCGTCTGGGATCGATTCTCTAAAGGGCTTAATGAGGGAAAAAACACTATATTAAATGATATGGATGATACTTTTATCATAAAGATAATAAAAAGTAATGAGTTCATAGAGTTTGCATGGTCAATTAAGAGACGAGATCCTGAAGGAAATGTTATGACTGCAGATTATAGCAGTAAAATTACTGATGATGTTTACTCTGTCATCAAAAATGAATTTATTAATTATCCTAAGTGGTGGTAGATAGTAAATCTCCCACCTAACCAACGGGGCTCTTCTTATCTATTTTTAGATCTGCATCGCAAGTTCAATAATTAACTTGCCTTGCTCAATATTAATGATAACAGGGCAGCCTACATAAAACCCTATCTGCTCCAGCCACCTGCCTTTAATGGTCAGTTGTGGTCTGGGGTTGGACTTTGTGGCATATAACCCTCGGTATAAAATCGCTTAGTGATGGGCTGGGTGTGTTTTGTGTACGGTTGATTTTAGCTTAGAATAGGTCCTAACCATAATTAACTTCTAATTTATTAGTTGTAGATATCAGACTACAATTTCTTTAATCAATCAATTTTTTAACCGCCTCAAACATCAACTTGATTTATCCAAAAGTAGACCACAACGTGGTGTAGCGATGGCACAGAAATCAAGGCTAGTGACATAAGCTTATTACCAAGGAATCACAACAATAAAGACAGTTAAATCTCATCAACTCACATAATGTTAAACAGCATAGACTCCTCAATATTTTTTACATAATAATGATGAAAAACAACAAATCAGTGCCCTCGCCCCTACTGCTACTGCTCTTGCTGCTGGTGGTAAAAATGCCGTTGAGAATAACAATATGGCGACATTTGCAGCAAAACAAGGTATAGAGCAATGTTTTCACTCACCAACGTGTAAAAAGCAACTTATCGACAGTATAATTACAACAGCCGCATTGGCTGAATTTACATTAACTGCATCCGAAATAGACCTTAACACTATTAATAAATATCTGGAATACACTAATTTCCTTGATTTATGGGATTTAGTTAAACCATCTTACATAGGTGAAAAAGTAACTATTAACCCT
This sequence comes from Gilliamella sp. B2785, assembly GCF_026537005.1. Lineage (NCBI taxonomy): Bacteria > Pseudomonadati > Pseudomonadota > Gammaproteobacteria > Orbales > Orbaceae > Gilliamella > Gilliamella sp. B2785. The sequence continues at coordinate 179,070 of NZ_JAFNNC010000004.1, forward strand.
GTAGATGTTTTTGTTCGAAGAGGGTTAAGTGTTGAAGACGCTGAAGCTTTTTTAAATAGCTTAACATTAAATGAGAGACAACTTATTAGCCTCGCTTATGCGGATCCGATGGAAAATGAATTCCTTGAAGAAAACGTATTAAGAGTTTATAACTTAGATTATGATAATTACCTTAATAAAAAACAAGGTCATCAAAATAACAATGATGTATCGGAAGGTGCTGGGACTATCGCGGCAGGTGGGACTTCAGGATTACCGCCTGATGATGACGGTAATAAGAATGATTCTGACAAGAAACCAGATATAAAAATGGCAAATGATAGTTACCTTAAAAGAAAGGGATTTGATCCTCATAAGATTAAGGAGGAGTTTTTTGGTAAAAGAAGTAATGCTAGATATGACATTTATGTTGATAAAAAAGTGGAGAGCTAATGTTGTTCAGAAAAGGAGGTTTAGGTGATGGGGTCAGAACTGGCTATTTTATTAAATAGGATATAAAAATGGAAAAAACAACAGTATCTGCATCATTTTCTATCTATGGTGATGATTTTGTTTTAGATGATGTAATCAAACTGATGAATATAGAACCAACAGAAACCAGAATTAAAGGAATAATTCCAAAAGATGGAAAACGAGAAAGTATTGAAACAAGCTGGACAGTAAGTACTAAAGAGGAAAACTCATTTGACATTAATGAACAACTAAATCAGATAATTGCCTTATTAAAACCTAAAAAAGATGTATTGCTAAAAATAAAGGATAATTTTCAAGTTAATTTCGTTTTTATGATTTTAATAAAAATAGAAAATAATGAAAAACCAGCAATATATTTCGATACAATAAGTTTAGATTTTATTAATGGAATAAGTGCTGAAATAGAAGTTGATTATTACATTTATAGTTAAGATACAATGATCCCGTAGTTCTGCGATTTTGTCGCAGAATTGGATTAACTTTTTATCAACGCTGCGATCTACTTCGCAAGTTGGACAATTAACTTGTCTTTTTTTAGTAGTATGGAGTCCCAATATCCGTATTAGAAAAACATATGGAACAAAATTTCAAAATGTCAGTGGTTCTAATAATATTATTGAGCAAATGTCAAATGCAGGAACTGGTGTAAGGGGTATTGTATTCAGTTCCTACGGGCCGGGGTAAACAGGGCATGTTTTTAATGTTGTAAATCAAAATGGGAAAATACGTTTTTTAGATGGTCAAACAGGTAAAGCTGCAGATATAAGCAAATTTAGATCTTTCTAATTTTTAAGGACTAATTGATGATTACTTTTATTGAAGCGTTAAATAAAGCTAAAAATTATTTAGCTCAATACGATATTCCTGTAGAAATTACTGTAATAGACAGATTTTCTGAAGGATGGATTTTTTGTTTCCAATCCAGAGAGTTTTTAGAAACAGGCGACTTTTCAACACAATTAATCGGTAATTGTCCATTTATAATAGATAAAGATAGTGGAAAAATATATGAGTTGGGAACTGCATACCCTTTAGATGTATATATTCAAGAATATGAAAATAAAAAAGGTAAATTGAAATTTTTTAACTGATATACAAATTAATAAACTTACCTCTTCTGCCAATAAATTAACAGAAAAAAAATTGAGCAAATTAAGAACGGATTAGCTGCTAATCAAGCTAAAAATGAAAGTCTGGCTGGAAAAGGAACGAGTGGTACCCCAACCGAAATTTTAGAAGGAATGAATAAACCAGTTAGGCAGCCAAATGCTGAATTTCCACCTAACCAAACCGTAGCCGATGCTCTTAAACGTGATGAATTTAAGAATATGGCTAAATGTTCAGGAATGTATTGTTCTGAAATTGCAGAAAAACTTTTAAATGTTGTCGGTGGGAAAGGAAAGATTATTGAAGTAAGCCCTAAAAACAAAGGTCAATTAAATGTTTTTGAAAATGGAATAACTGAATCTGGTCAATATTATCACCAAATTTATACTGATGGTAAATACATTTATGACTCTCGTTTGTCATCGCAACCAATACTAAAAGGTGATTGGGAGAAGCATATTAAAGCGATCAATCCTGATGGGGTTATGATTTCTGATAAATTATATGGTTTAAAAGGAAAGAAATAAAATGTCTACATATAAAATACCTGACCGTGAGGGAAATCTATTAAATATCATTGAAAAAGTTAGCCCTCTTGAATGGAGACGTTATAATCAGCGATATCCACAAGTAAGAGTCAATAATCAATTAGAAATAAAAGACTGTTCAAATGTTCCTCCATTTGTAGCATTTCGGTTTGAAAATGAGTCAGAAGAAATTATTAATAAATTAAGACTTCTTATAAGGAAGTATTCAGGTTTTATTAAGTGGGAACTTCATGAACATAAACGGGAAAATTTACCAGGAACAAACTGGGTTATTAGACCATTTCGAATAACAGAAATAGCATCAGTAGCACGAGATAAGGGACTATTGCCTGAAGAATACTTATCCGAATATGAACCAGAATTTGGTTCTCTAGCATTTGATGACCTAAATAATCTAACAAAATATATTGCAAATAACCTTTAATTAAACAAAAGCTGAAAAGGGGGCGAGTGGACATTCAGCATTGACTCATTTTCCTGAAAATCCAAATGATTTAAGTAAAATATTAGGGGTAGAGCCTAAAGTTACAACTACACAACATGGAACCACTCGAATGGTTTGGGAACCAAATAGTAATACAAGAATTCGTTATGAAAGCCATCCTGGTGATAGTGGAACTTTCAATCCTCGCCATCATGGAGAGTATTATCATATAGAAATTAAGCCTGATAATTTAACTTGGAATCAAGCTAAGAGACAAAATGCGATTCAGAAAGTTAAACCTGAGGATTATCAAGTGGGCTATGGTACAGGTTTTCTTCCATGCGAAAAACATCCAGGACAATAAAATATGTTATTAAATGAACTAAATATATCAGATGGAAAGATAATAAATTTTAATTCAAGTTTACTTGAACTTAAGATCTTATTACAAGATTGGCAAGAACAAAGATGGTTGATCACTTTTAAAGATGTTCTATCAATTCAATCTATGAGTGTTGAATGTGAAGAACTTTCTCATGTGGAGATTCTTAAAGAAAATAATTTTAAAACATATACTTTAGAATATTTTTCTGATGAAAATTCAATTAATTATTTTTGTTATAATTTTTATGGTGCATGGTCTGATAGAGCATTATTAACTATAATTGCCACGAACAATTACAGTATAAGTAAATTAGATGACATTTAAATAAAATTAATTCTCATTTTAAGATAGGAGCTGATTTTTTAGTATAGTATAAAAATCTCTTTCTACAACTTATGCTGTTCAATCTTAATAATAACAAGGCTGCCTGTATAAAACCTTATCTGCTCCAGCCACCTGTCTTCAATGGTCAGTTGCAGTTTGGAGTTGGGCTTTGTGCCTTGTGGCACGTCGGTATAAAACCGCTCATTGAGTTGTGGAGCTGATGTTTTGCCTGTGGTTGATTTTAGCGTAGAATATATCTTAGCCATAGTTAACTTCTAATTAATTAGTTGTAGATATCAGACTGCAATTTCTTTAATCAATGATTATTTTTACTTTTCTTTTTTATCTAACCAGTTTTAACCAAACAACGTCTTAACCACCTAAAACTTCAACTTAAGTTATCCCAAAGTAGACAACAACGTTGGTAGCTATAGCACAGAAATCAAGACTAGTGACATAACCCTTGGTCTCAATAAGTCAAAAATCAATAACTCATTTAGCACTAAACGGCATAGACTTCTAAATTATTCTTATAAAATAATAATGATGATGAATAACAGCACCAAGATCTTGTCGATGCTTGCTCCCCCCCTACTCTTCTGTTTGTTTTAATCACATTAAAAATGCAGTAGACGGTGGCATAGTATTATTTACTGAAACTGATTTAAACAGTCCAGTTGGTGAAGCAGGAATTTATTCTGTAGCTGAATTATGCAAAGGACTACCAGATAGCTGTAGTTTAATTTTAAATAATCAAGACAGGAAGAATCAGCAAGATGCGGATTGCAATTTACATAATCCAATCCTCATAGCAGAAAGAGCAAAAGATGATATATATTAAGTCATATTGGTATTGATACGACTTATTTGTCTGATAAAGAAACAGTTGATAAAGTTAATGAAATAGGTTTAATGATTTCTGCTGAGATTGTGGGAGCTGGAAAGGGAAAGGGAACAAATAATACTTCTTCAGTCAAGATAAATAAGGGCCAACAAAACAAGCACATAGAAGGAACCAATGAATTTAAAACAGCGGGCAACGAAGTATTTTAAAAGTATCTCCTGAATCTTTACTTCCAAATGTAGGAAAAGGTAAACAAATCGGGAACGTTAAAGTTGGTTTACCTAGTTCAAAAGGACGTATTAATTTTGGATAATTTATTGGTTATTATGTTGATCCTAAAACAGGTGTATCTACCCCGACAACGAAAGGAATAGTACATTATGGGAAAAATGTCATAAATATTGTCCCATCAAGACCATAATTAATATATTTGAGAATATTACATGAATGATTATATTTTAGATTTAAAGTTATCAATACAAAGAGCTTTACTTGGAGAGATTACTCCGAACATTAGATGTGTGACAATAAATATTATCAATAAGAAAATCGAGTTATCCTTTTTTATTGATGGAAAAGTAACAGAAGATGATCAAGAAAACATTTCATGTATTGAAACGGAAGTAATAGCTGATTTTGAAGATGATTTTGATATTAAAACTAATATAAAAAGAATTGATTATCCATATCCAATAGTAATTGAACATGGCTATTGTGTTTACAGAAGAAAAGAAGATTAACCTCATATTTCAAATATTATTAACCGGTTGATTATTAGAATTAACAGGTAAGCTCAATAATCAACTTTCCCTGTTCAATCTTAATGATGACTGGACTGCCCTCATAAAAGCCTATCTGTTCAAGCCACCTGCCTTTAATAGTAAGTTGTGTTCTGGGGTTGGATTTTATGCCTTGTGGTACGTCAGTATAAAATTGCTCATTGGATTGAGATGCCGGTGCTTTGTCTGGGGTTGATTTGAGATTAGAATGTGCCTTAGCTATAGTTAACGCCTTGAAAGTTGACGGAGGTAATAAAAATCATTACATAATATAATAACGATGACGCCAGAAGATGTCGGTGGTAGTTTAGTTGACACCAGCATAACATGGGGTACCGCTTATATCGGCGGTAAACTTATGCAATGGACGGGAGAAAAATGGATACCTCTAAATAAGAATGAAGTAAATGCCGGAAAGGGGACGACTAATGGAGCAACCCAACTACCAAACGGAACGTGGGTTGATGCAGAAGGATTACCATTACCCGTTCCTCCTAGTATTGGTACAAGTGGTAGAGTTCCTAGAGTTTTACAAAGTGGTGGTAATACATTAAATCAAAGTACAGCAAATGCTCTGAATAAATATTTTGATCAAAATATTTATTTACGTGAATGGGATAGAGCACTTGTATCGCTTAAAAAAGATAATAATATACGAAATAATCATCATGGAAGAATTTTAGATAATGGTGATTATATTAATTCGAATGGAAATGTTATAGGTAATATTGGAGACTATTTAAAATGATTTCAATAAATTCTAGGCGAACCCCCATATATCCAGAATACCCAAGTTGTGATGAATGTTATGTAGCATTGTTAATATATCCCAATGATATTCACCCTGATAAGATAACTGAACTTTTGAAAATTGAACCAACACAAAAAAATATTATTGGAACTAAGAGTATTAATCGTATCGGAAGAATTAGAGAGATTAAAACTTCTGGATGGTTTTTATCATCAAAAGATTATGTTATATCTAAAGACTTAAGAGAACATTTAGATTGGTTACTAAATAAAATAGCACCATGTAAAGAGGCGTTAGAAAAATTACAATCATATGAAAACGTGACTATGGGGATTGATTGTGTATGGCGCTCATTGGCTGGTCATGGTGGACCTGTATTATGGCCAGAACAAATGAAAATAATGAGTAGACTTAATTTGGAATGTAGTTTTGACATATATTTTGTCAATGATGAGTAAATTGATATTTTTTGGGGAAATGTTTTATTATTAGCGTGATCATTATATTGAATTTTATATGAATAAATTAAGATAACGTTATTCAAAATAAGACATTAACCCCCATATAATAGTTGGCAAATCAATCCCTATCCGCTACTTGGCTCTGTTCAATCTTAATAATAACAGGGCAGCCTGCATAAAACCCTATCTGTTCAAGCTACTTGTTTTTAATGGTCAGTTGTGGTCTGCATTTGGGTTTTATGCCTTATAATACAGTGCACGGTGATGTTTAGATAATATAGATATTCCGCATAATACGGAAGATAATCAAATCCCCGAAGCGCTACCTTCGCTCCCAGATTATGAACTAATAGATCCTGCTTGGATAAATAATGTTTTAACTATTGATGAATTAATTAATTCTGCCAATAAGCCAGTAAATGCGAAGGATTATCTGAGGCGGCTAGAGCTTGGGAAAAACATGCAGGTAGACAAGGAGGAACATTTGATCCATTGAAAGGTAATATTACTCAAAAGAATGCATCAGCTAGTGAATTTGTTAAGAGAGTATTAGAAAACCCTAATACTATTAGAACAGAATTATCTCGTGGTGGCGTTGAATTTAGATTACCCAACAGGCAAGGAATCCGCTATAACGCTGATGGTTCTTTTTCTGGTTTTTTAGATCCAAAAAAGAAATAACTAACAAGGGAATAATTAATTATGAGTACTGATTTTGAAATTGACTTTTTTAGTGATAATAAGTATGAAAAAATAACTATTGAAATATCCTACAAAGGACAAATACTTTGCCAATTAAATAAAGACAAAGGTATTTCTAAAATAGAAATAGAGTTTTTCTTTGATTCCAGAATACTAGTAGAACAGGTAACACTAAAATTCCCACTTGATGAATTTATTAATATTTTAACTGAAGCAAGACAGGAGCTTGTTACTGCATAAATAAAAGCTCCTCTTTGGTTAAGAAATCAAGCTTTTATTATTTTTTAGATCTGACATGCAAGCTCAATAATCAACTTGCCCTGTTCAATCTGAATGATAACAGGGCAGCCCACATAAAACCCTACCTGCTCCAGCCACCTGCCTTTAATGATCAGTTGTGGTCTGGGGTTGATTTGAAATTAGAATATGCCCTAGCTATAATTAACTCTTTGATAGTTGACCAAGGTACTAAGCTACTACCTATTAATGTTGCATTACTTGTTATTTTATCCACCCTATTTAACCAGTAACTAATCTACTTTTAGTTAAAAAGACATCCCAAGATATTTTATATCATATTTTTTTCTTTCAGTAACTTATCAATCTCCTAAAACAACTTCAAAAACTTTTAACCTTAGAACTAAATATCAAAACAGGTAATGATGCCAATATCATTGCAGGACAAGTAAAAGGCGACAAAGTGGTTGCCGATATTGGTCATGACTTAAATATCGAGTCTAAACAAGATACTGACCATTATCACCAAAAAAGCAGTTCAACATCGGTGGGAGGCAGTTTTTCTTGGGGCGGTACCAGCAGTGTGAATGCCTCAACAAGCTCAACAAAAATGAACAGTGATTGGGCAAGCGTGACCGACCAATCGGGAATATATGCTGGCAAAGGCGGATTTGACATCAAGGTTGGTAACAACACCGACTTAAAAGGTGGTGTAATAGCATCAGATGCACCAAACAGCAGCCAAAACCGTCTTGATACAGGCAGTATTAGCTTTAGTGATATTGAAAACAAAGCCAAGTACGATGTTAAAAGCAGCAGCGCTGGGATTAGTAGCAGCGGCATGCCATCACTACCAACAAGTCGTAATAAGAAAGAGAGTGAAAGCTCAATAACTCACTCCGCTGTGTCAGACGGCACCATTATTATCCGCAATGAAAGTGAACAAAAGCAAGATATCGCGGGATTAAGTCGTGATACCGAGCATGCCAATAATGAACTCAAACACATCTTCGATAAAGAGAAAGAACAAAGCATCATAGACCAAACGCGATTAGTGAGTGAGATTGGTGGTGAAACATTAACCATGCTTAACAACATCGACCGCATTAAAGCGACCGAAGAGGCAAAAAAAGCGGTAGAGGCAGAAAAATCCAAAAAACCGTTAACAGAGCAACAAGAACAAAAAATTTATGAAGACGCCTATAATAATGCGATGAACAATGGTATGTCCGCTATGGGTAGCAATACTCGTCAAGGTATCGATATGGCGGTCAATATCATTAATGGTTTAATCTCCGGCGATATGACCGGTGCTGCTGCGGGTGCATTAGCACCTAAAATTGCCTCAATTATTAAAGGGCAAACAGAGCATTACGACCCGATAACCGGGGAGAGAAAAATCGATTACATATCCAACACAGTCTGCCATGCAATACTGGGGGCTGTTGTTGCTGAGCTACAAGGGAATTCCGCCCTTGCTGGAGGACTAGGCGCCGCAGCCTCTGAACGTGGTGCTGAAATAATTGCCGGTATGCTTTATCCGGGCAAATCTATAGATAAATTAAGTCAGGATGAAAAACAACAAATCAGCGCCCTCGCCCAACTGGCTACCGCCCTTGCTGTCGCAGCCGGTGGTGGTGATATTCAGGATGTCAACACCGCTGTTGCTGGGGGGAAAAATGCTGTTGAGAATAACTATTTGACCGAAAAAGATATTGAGAAGGCAAACAAAAAATATGCAGCTTGTCAAAATGATGAAATGTGTAAGTTACAAGTTCTTCTCGAAACTAATGCTCTTGAAAAAGATAAAGAAAACGAATTGTTTGATTTTAAGCAACAGTTACAACGTGAAGCTTTAGAGTTGTCACAAGAGGTTATGATAGCATGTCAAAACGATTCTCTTTGTGTAATGGATGAACTGAATAAAGTAAATCGTTATATTAAAGCAAAAGAAGCAGCATACATGGATGCCATACTTGATGGAACACCGAAAGATAAATTGGTATTTGAATATTATCCAGAGGGAAAATATAACGCTTGGCTTGATATGATAAAGTATGGTGCAAATAAACGTAAAGATGAGCTTATAGAATCAGGTAAATCATTAATAGAATATATTGACAGCCATTCATTGGGTGAGGTTGCAGGAAATCTTTGGGATGGTATAGTAGACACCACAGAAGGTATTATAAAAAAACCAGTTGATTGGTATTCTCAGGATATACCCGCACAATCCTTGGAAAAATCATTACATAATATAGTAACGATGACGCCAGAAGATGTCGGTGGTAGTTTAGTTGACACCAGCATAACATGGGGTACCGCTTATATCGGCGGTAAACTTATGCAATGGACGGGAGAAAAATGGATACCTCTAAATAAGAATGAAGTAAAAGCTGGAAAGGGGACGAATAGTGCAACAACTCAAATACAACCACAAAAACTCGATCCAATATTTGCTAACGATACTTGGTATCCAATTAAACGTTATCAGCTTGTAGAGAAAAATGGTATTTGGTATACCGTAGGTGAAAATGGATCAATGTATAGGGCAAAAGGAACATATGATTTTGTAACTATAAATGGAAAAACATATGTCTCTAGAACATCCTCAAAAGAAAATGCAGGCCATTTTGATATATCAAGAGGTGCACAACAAGTTGATTATGCAGGTTCAGTTAAATTTGGCTGGAGTGATGGTACAAGAGGGGTATTAAAAGAGTTTGATAATTCTTCTGGTCATTATAAGCCTAAGGCTGAGAATGCACATCAATCAGGATTACCATTAGATAAATTTAAGGAGCATAATGCTAAATGATATTATAAATAAGCTTCCTGATGGAAGGGCCGAGAATGAGTTAGTTCATTATTTAAAAAAACTACCAGAATATGAAAGTTCAACTCTGATAGCAACCCTGCTAAAACATGATTCTGATTTAGTTAGAGGATCCTTATTGAGGTTGCTACCCCGTGTTATTAGAGATCATAGTCTGTTAATAATGTTTTTAGATATGGGGTTAGAAAAAAGAAATGTTTCAGGAATTAAGCTTTGGATTAAAGCAACAGTATCGGGATTAGGTTATAAAAAATTACTTCACCATATGAAAAAAGTCGCTGAAACAAATCCTGACTGGATAGCATATGCTTGGTATCAATTGGTTCCTCTTGTAAAAAGGGAAGCTCCCGAACAGATTCAGTATTTACAGAAGATAGAAAAAATTGTTGATGATTATTTATGTAATGAGTTACAAGATTTTTGGTTGAGAAATAAGCAAGCAGTACCTATTTAATTGGACTTAGAATCCCACCTAACCTGTGTAGATCTTACTTATTATATTTTAGTTCTGCATTGCAAGTTCAATAATCTGCTTGTTCTGCTCAACTTTAATAATAACCGGAAGTCCTGCATAAAAACCGAGCTGTTCAAGCCCCCTGCCTTTAATAGTAAGTTGTGGTCTGGGGGTGGGTTTTACTTACGACATTAAATCGCTTATTAGTTTGTGATACTAGAGGTACGTCTGAGATTAATTTTAGCTTAGAATAGGTCCTAACCATAATTAACTTCTAATTAATTAGTTGTAGATATCAGACTACAATTTCTTTAATCAATCAATTTTTTAACCACCTCAAACATCAACTTGATTTATCCAAAAGTAGACCACAACGTGGTGTAGCTATGGCACAGAAATCAAGGCTAGTGACATAAGCTTATTATCAAGGAATCACAACAATAAAGACAGTTAAATCTCATCAACTCACATAATGTTAAACAGCATAGACTCCTCAATATTTTTTACATAATAATGATGAAAAACAACAAATCAGCTCCCTCGCCCCTACCGCTCTTGCTGCTGGTGGTAAAAATGCCATTTAGAATAATAATATGGCGACATTTGCAGCAAAACAAGGTATAGAGCAATGTTTTCACTCACCAACATGTAAAAAGTAACTCACCGACTATATAATTAGCCACATTGGCTGGAGTAACATTAACTGCATCCGAAATAGACCTTAACACTATTAATAAATATCTGGAATACACTAATTTCCCTGATTTATGGGATTTAGTTAAACTATCTTACATTGGTGAAAAAGTAACTATTAACCCTGTAGATGTTCTTGTTCCAAGAGGGTTAAGTGTTGAAGACGCTGAAGCTTTTTTAAATAGCTTAACATTTAATGAGAGACATCTTATTAGCCTCGCTTATACGGATCCAATGGGAAATGAATTCCTTGAAGAAAACGTATTAAAAGTTTATGACTTATATTATGATGATTACCTTAATAAAAAACAAGGTCATCAAAATAACAATGATGTATCGGAAGGTGATGGGACTATTGCGGCAGGTGGGGCTCCAGGATTACCGCCTGATGATGACGGTAATAAGAATGATTCTGACAAGAAACCAGATATAAAAATGGCAAACACCGATTATTTGAAAAAGAAAGGATTTGATGCTCATAAAATTAAGGAAGAATTTTTTGGTAGGGGAAGTAATTCTAAATACGATATTTTCATCGATAAGAAAAGTGGAGAACTTCTATTATTTAGAAAGGGTGGATTGGGTGATGGGGTCAGAACTGGTTATTTTATAAAATAGGGCATGAATAATGGATAAAACAACGGTAGCGGTATTTTTTTCTATTTATGGTGATAGTTTTGATTTAAATTATGTTACAAAAGTATTAGAGATAAATCCAACAGAAACAACTATTAAAGGTAATATTCCTGAAAACAAAACTCGTGCCAGTGTTGAAACAAGTTGGTCTATAGGTACTGAAGAAACAATATCATATGATATCAATGAACAACTAAGTACGCTGATCAATTTACTTGATAATAAAAAATCTGAGTTATTGATAATAAGAAAGAATTTCAATGTAAAAATTTCTTTTTTAATTCTAGTAAAGGTAAGAAATAATGAAACACCAGCAATGTATTTTGATGAAAATACATTGGAATTTATTAATTATATTAAAGCTACGATCGATATAGATCTTTATATTAGCTAAAATTAATAATCCCAGCCTAAAAACTGGGATTTTTATATCTGCGATCTATTTCGCAAGTTCAATAATCAACTTGCCCTGTTCAATCTTAATGATAACAAGGCAGCCTACATAAAAGTCTATCTGTTTAAGCCACCGACCTTTAATAGTAAGTTAAGGTCTGGGGTTGGGTTTTATGCCTTGTGATACGTCAGTATAAAATTGCTCATTGGATTGAGATGCCGGTGCTTTGTCTGTGGTTGATTTTAACGTAGAATATCTCTTAGCCATAGTTAACTTCTAATTAATTAGTTGTAGATAGCAGACTACAATTTCTTTAATCAACCAATTTCTTAACCACCTCAAACATCAATTTAAGTTATCCCAAAGTAGACCACAGCGTTGGTAGCTATAGCACAGAAATCAAGACTAATCACATAGCCTTATTACCAATGAATAACAACAATGAAGACTGTTAAATCTCAATAACTCATATAATATTAAACAGTATAGACTCCTCAATAATTTTTACAAAAGATAACGAAAAATATCAAAATGAAAAGCAACAAAAAGGATTTGATGAGTTAAAAGACATTTATAATAAAGATACAAAATGGTGGGAATCGTTACACTACTCGAATTTATGAAAGCCAAAATTTGTCAGATAAACAAATATATAATTATGCAGAGGAATTAGCTGGACAACCTTTGACAAAGGTTAAAGATGGTATTTATACTGCACGTCTTCAAGATGGAACTAATATTACATTAAGAAATGTATCCAATTCAAATACGGGCGCTCGTTGGACTATTGATATTAAAAATAACCCAACGTTATTAAGATTATATAATGGGCTTAATAAAGCTGAAATAAAATTTAAGTGAGAAAATTATAAATATGATTAAAGAAGCTGAGTATAACTATGTGGTTGATTGTGCAGAACAACAATCATTAAATGGGTTATGGGCGTATATTGCACCAAATATGTTGCCGTCCTTAAAAGTTACTGGAAACGAGATTCCATTCCCAAAAAGAAAAGCGTTATTTTTTTATTTTGTTCATAGATTACTAAAAGAAGGTCGTCTTAAGTTAGCAAAATATGGACATCTTCTATCGGGTTCAATAGACGATCAAATAAAATTATTTTATGACGCTTTTCCAAAAACGGCGGATGGAATGTTTGATAAACAAAAATTAATGGATGATTATTGGTTTTTTGATGATACTTGTCCGGCAGAAGCCGTCTGGGTTTTGGATGATGGTTCTTTAGAATGGACTTAGGTAGTGAGTTCACAATAAATTACCTTTTTATTAGGTAATCTACTTGTCAAGTTGGACAATTAATTTGCCGTTTTAACGGTGATAGTTATCGCTTGTCCGGTTTTAAATCCCATCGCCTCCAGCCAATTATCTTTTAAGTGTGAGGGTGTAGTTGGTGCGAGCCTGTGTGGATTCGAGTTTGTGGCGTATGTTGATGTAGCCAAAGGTGCAATGACGTTGCGAAGCTTCTCGCAGAGTTTTACCATAGAATGTGGGTTAATCATGATAACTATCTCTTAAGGAAATCATTATGATTATTGATTTTAAACTTAGAAAAACGAAAAATATTAGAAGTGATAATGATGTTTTAAATTTTGATTATGTAAAAAAATTATCTAAAGATTTTCCTGCTATGAGTTTAGAAAAAAAATATCAAGATCGCGAACATGGTTATACTGATATTTTGTTGAAATTAATTGATGCATGTCATTTAGATATGAAAAATTATTATCTTGGATATTATAGTGAATTTGTACCATTACAGGACAATAGCAAAATATTAAAATATAAAGGTTATTGGTTTGTCAAAGATTCACAAAATGAAAAATACGCAAATTTATGGGGGAAACGTTATTCATTTTTGACTCATAAAAAAGAGTTCTTATTAGAAAAACAGGACAAATTGAAAATGAGTGGCATTGTTTTTTTAAATCTAAAAAATACTAATGAAATAGAAGAACTAATAAAAAGTGTTTCATATAATGTTGACAGAGGTTTCTTTTTTATAATACAAAAAAATTTTTTAGACGAATTTGAAGAAATTATTAAAAAATATGATTACTCTGATTACATTGACTTTGTTGTAAACAAACATGGATGTGTATTTATATTATTAGGAGATGAAGATAATAAATCTTCGGAAATAGTGGTTATTTCAAATGAAATAATAATCAATCGAATAATTCATAATATTGAAAATTTTTAAAAGCAATTTAGCCTAAAATAAATTTCAATAACTAATTTAATTTTAATAAGTTATTTTATCACAACTTAATCTACTTTTAGTTAAAAAGGTATCCCAAGATATTTTATATCATATTTTTTTCTTTCAGTAATTTATCAATCTCCTAAAACAACTTCAAAAACTTTTAACCTTAGAACTAAATATCAAAACAGGTAATGATGCCAATATCATTGCAGGACAAGTAAAAGGTGACAAAGTGGTTGCCGATATTGGCCATGACTTAAATATCGAGTCTAAACAAGATACTGACCATTATCACAAAAAAAGCAAGAGGCAGTTTTTCTTGGGATGGCACCAGCATTGTGAATGCCTCAACAAGCTCAACAAAAATGAACAGTGATTGGGCAAGCGTGACCGACCAATCGGGAATATATGCTGGCAAAGGCGGATTTGACATCAAGGTTGGTAACAACACCGACTTAAAAAATAGATTCAATGAAATATGATATGATTAACGGAAAATATGATTTTAAAAAACCTGAAAATATCATAGCCGGATATGTTGATGCTAAAGGAAACTATTATATTACGGAAGGCCATCATAGAATGGCTGCTGTAATGGAAATTTATAAAAAAACTGGAGATGCCTATTATATCAATAAATTATTATCAAATGGGAAATGGACAGAAACACAAAAACCTCCGATCGATGCTAAACCTCCACCAAAAAGAAGGTAATTATGTTAAAAAATGAAATATATATTGAAATTTTGGAATGGGCATTACCTTATATAAGAAATGTTCAGTCACAAAATTCGTTTAGGAAAGCTAATGATAAATCTTGTTATTATGAAGCAGAATTAGTTCATAATTTACCAAGAAAATTATTAACACCAAACTTTACAGACAGTGATATACATTTTTTAAATTATCAAGCTAAATTTTATTATGATAATTGTAATGAAGAAATTTCAATAAATTATCCAAAGCAGGTTTTTTATATTAAAGAATTATTTAAAATAGTACCGATTGAATTACAAGATAAATTGATTTGGAAAGGACCAGAATAATTAATTTTTCTTGTGATTTTATCAGTTCTGCTATTTAGGTCGCAGAACCGAGCTAATTATTTATCAATAATACGATCTACCTCGCAAGCTCGACAATCAACTTGCTTTTTTAGCGGTAATAGTGACGAGTTGTCTTATGGTGAATCCGAGTTCATTTAGCCAGTTACCTTTAATGGTCAGATGTGGTCTGGGGTTGATTTTATTTTAGAATGTATCTTAGTCATTTAGTAATAATTAGCTTCTAACTACTTTTCGTGGATATCAGACTGTAATTTCTTTAATTAATGATTATTTTATAATTTTCTTCTTTTTCTACCAGTTTTAACCAAGCAACATCTTAACCACCTAAAACTTCAATTTAAGTTATCCCAAATTAGAACACAATCTTGATAACTGTAATATAGAAATCAAGACTAATGACATAAGCTTGATACCTATGACATCAATTCCGCCGTCGCCGGTGGTAAAAATTCGCTTGAGAATAATTATTTAGGTTTAGCCTTTAGTAAGGCTGCAGAAGCACAATGTGATAAAGAAAATTTGGAGTGTCAATCTAAAGCTTTTAATGAAATGATTAAAGGTTATAATGAAATTATTGATAAGGGAGCAAAAGTTCAGGCAGCTGTTGTTGGTAGTGGTTTAACAGTCGGATGGTTAGTGCCTGAAGGAGCAGTTATTAGTGGCTTAATAAATGGAACTTTCGATGCATGGTCACAATATATAAAAATCCTAGATGGAAGTATTAATTGGAATAGGGTCACAATTCAAACTGGAACAGGTCTTTTGGGAACTATTGCTGGGAATTCAGTCGGTGGAGTCGCCTCAAAACGCTGTAGAAGGTGAAGATCCATTAGATGGTGCCTAAGTTCTGCAATAACGACTGTTCCAGGTTATTTTTGTGAAAAATTTGTTCAAAGTTCATTAGGTAAATACTTTAATCCTGTATCCAAACAATATGAATGGATCCCAATAGGAAAATTGACGATAACTAAACCGGTTTCTAAGAGTTCGCCTCCAGCTTGGGGTGGAAGTCTCACTGATTCAATACTAAATAAGTCTGCAAGTGATTTCTTTGATAATATGCGGAAGAAAAATAAAAATGAAAGCAAATAGAAAATATATGGCATTATTATTTTTAGTAATAGCAACACCTTTAATATTATTTTGTACTATTATTATATATGCTTTAATAGTATATATATTTTTTTATATTAAAAATGGTAATGTTATATTTGATATAAATGATTTATATTCAGGATTTAAGTTAATCCCCTTAGGTATCCCGGCTGGGATTGTCATCTGGTTTGCTGAATGTCGACGATACGGAATAAAGATCTTTGGCAAGTAAAGTTATATCTTTTTGTTTTACTCGATTCTGAGATCTCTATAGCAAAACTAAGGAAATTATTTATTAGTTATGCTATCTACTTCGCAAGTTTGCGAATTAACTTATCCTTTTTAGCGGTAATGGTGACGCGTTGTTTTGTGGTGAATCCGAGTTCATTTAGCCTGTTGCCTTTAATCGTAAGCTAAAGTGAGGGTGTACCTTTACCAACGTTACGGCGATAGCAAATGGCGTAATAGTGTGGTTCATCTTTAATAGATCTGTTTTGGGCTTTGAATTTACTTGTATTTGTGACTAATATGGGGTTTAGAATAGACCTTAGTTAAAATAATTATCTTGGAAAAATGGCGGTACAATTATTGGTGCTGGTAAACCTGGATTTGAAGGGGAGGCCAAAATACCTCAGATAAAAGTAGAAGTAGTTAGACCCAAGCCCAATGGAGATTAATACATTTTATGACTATCGAAGATAAAAATAAGATTGATATGATAACAATGACAAAGGAAGGTATATATCCTCAAAAAGTGATATTGATTATAACAGATCACTTGAATTGGGAATCAGATATCAATGAACATCTATTTCAATTACAAGAAAAACTAAATGTTTATATCAATGTTATTGAAAGTAAAAATATATATAAATATTTCCCTGATGCTAAAGGAAGAGATAATTTTTTAATAAAAATATATTTTAAGTACCAAATACCAGATGAATGTATATGCTTTTTGGAAAAGATTAACGAAGTTATAAAAGCAATTAATATATCAATAGAGTTTGAAATAGGTTGATTCTAAAGGTTACCCAGAATTTAGGTTGTTTATTTGTTAAAAAATGAACAGTTATTTTGTCATCAATTTATCCTTTAAATCGAGCCATTATTTTTATTGATTCAGCCTATAAAGCAAGTCCTACTATCAACTTGCCCAGTTCTAGCTACCTGCCGTTAATGGGATGCTACTTTTATTAATAAATTAATAAAAAATGGACGTTGGACTTCAACCTATAAACCGCAAATTGATGCAAAACCTTTACAAAAAAAGGAATAAGTAATACGAATAAGAGTCATATATATAAAGAAATGTTAGAGTTTGCACTAACGTATATTAGAAATGTTCAATCACAAAATGCTTTTATAAAAGCTAAAGATAAATCATGTCTTTATGAGTCTGAATTAGTTCATAATATTATGATTAGTATTTTAGATAAGAATTTTACAGAACATGATTTATGGTTTTTAAATCATCAAGCTAAATTTTATTATGATAATTGTAATGCAAAAATTTCAATAAATTATCCAAAGCAGGTTTTTTATATTAAAGAATTGTTTAAAATAGTACCGATTGAATTACAAGATAAATTGATTTGGAAAGGACCAGAATAATTAATTTTTCTTGTGATTTTATCAGTTCTGCTATTTAGATCGTAGAACCGAGCTGATTATTTATCAATTATACGATCTACCTCGCAAGCTCGACAATCAACTTGCTTTTTTAGCGGTAATAGTGACGAGTTGTCTTATGGTGAATCCGAGTTCATTTAGCTAGTTACCTTTAATGGTCAGATGTGGTCTCTGGTTGATTTTAGCTTAGAATGGAATCCTAACCATAGTTAACTTTCATAAAACCTTATCCGCTCAAGCCACCAACCGCAAGACTCTTACTTTTAACGATTATGCTCAATTATTAGTGAAATTTGCTACAATGCAATTACTTTATGTTTTTTAGGAGGAAAAACGGATGAAGAAATTAATATTTATTATGTGCTTATTTCTTTCTGTTAATATGCCTTTCTTCGCTTATGGAAATCAAGAGTTGGATTATCAGAAAGAGTACAAAAAAGCTACAACCCAAAATGATGCAGAGGCGCAATTTCGTATAGGTTATATGTATGAAAAAGGCATTGAGGTTGAGCAAAGTTATACCAAAGCTGTTCAATGGTATGAAAAAGCCGTAAAACAAAATAATGAAAATGCCTCAGTATACTTAGGTTCATTGTATTTAAATGGTTTAGGGGTAGATCAAGATTTAAATAAAGCCAAAAAACTGATTGAAAAAGGTGCATTGAACGGTAACAGCAGTGGCGAGTTTTATATGGGGCTTTTTTATGAAATAATGGCTCGAAATTCCCAAGTAAAAGGCATAGAAGCAAATTTAAATAATGACGAAATAAATAAGAATTATGTTATGGCTCGAAAGTGGTATGAGAAAGCCTTGAAACATGGTGAGCCTGCAGCAGCCGGAAATTTGGGCGTTTTCTATCAAGATGGAAAAGGTGTTAAACCAGACGAAGTCAAAGCCAGAAAATATTATGAACAAGGCGCAAAGGGAAATGCAATTGTGTCTAAAAATAATTTAGCCAACTTGTATTATCTGGGAAAAGGTGGTTTAAAACAAGATTATATAAAAGGTAGAAAATTAGATGAAGATGCGGCTAAGCAAGGGTACGTTTATTCGCAATTTAATTTAGGTTGGCTCTATTTTAACGGTAATGGCGTTAAACAAGATTATCAAGAAGCAAAAAAGTGGTTTGAGCTTGCTGCAGAGCAAAATAGTGGTGAAGCACAATATTATTTAGGTCTTATATATCAACTGGGGCTAGGGGTAGAAAAAGATATAAACACGGCTAAACATTACTTTAAGTTATCTTGCCAAAATATTGGTGATGAAGATGCTTGCCAATTACAATAATTTGCATCTTAAGTGATATAACCACCTTGATTATTTTGCTATCAAAAGTTATATAATTAAGGTGTGCTTCTTTTTTCTAAAAAGAATTTATGACCTGCCACAATTTAGCATTTTACGGCTTATTATTCGCATTAAATTAGGAATTATTGCATAATATATGGCGTATAAAATACCGAACTTAAGTTAGGAATAATTATGGAACTTCTTTGCCCCGCTGGCTCATTACCATCCCTAAAAGTGGCGATTGATAATGGAGCTGATGCTGTCTATATTGGTTTAAAAGATGATACCAATGCTCGCCATTTTGCTGGTTTAAATTTTAATGAAAAGCGACTTGTTGAAGCATCAGATTATGTTCACAAGCGCGGTAAAAAATTACATATAGCTATTAATACCTTTGCTCATCCTGAAAACTTTGAGCGATGGCAATATGCTGTTGATACTGCAGCTAACATTGGTGCTGATGCTTTAATCATTGCTGATTTAGCGATGCTTGATTATGCTGCTGAGAAGTATCCGAACCTTGAACGTCATGTCTCAGTGCAAGCCTCATCAACTAATGAGGAGTCAATTAAGTTTTATTATAATAACTTTCAGGTGCATCGTATTGTTTTACCTCGTGTGTTATCTATGCATCAAGTTAAACAGTTATCACAAGTATCACCCGTGCCTTTAGAGGTTTTTGCGTTTGGTAGTTTATGTATTATGGCGGAAGGTCGCTGTTATTTATCTTCATACCTAACAGGTGAATCGCCAAATACTGTTGGCGCTTGCTCTCCTGCAAAATTTGTCCGTTGGGAAGAGACCGATAAAGGGCTTGAATCAAGACTCAACAATGTTTTAATTGATTGTCATAAACAAGGTGAAAATGCTGGGTATCCAACACTTTGTAAGGGACGTTATTTTGTTGGAAATACACTTTATCATCCAATTGAAGAGCCAACCAGTTTAAATACAATTGAACTATTACCGGAGCTTTTTGCTGCAAATATCGCTTCCGTTAAAATTGAAGGAAGGCAACGCAGTCCAGCTTATGTAGAACAAGTCACAAAAGTATGGAGACAAGCTATTGATCGCTATAAAGCGAATCCACAAGCATTCCAAGCTGAAAAGAATTGGATGGATACCTTGGGCTCTGTTTCAGAAGGGACTCAAACAACTTTAGGTGCTTATCACCGTAAATGGCAATAATTGGTCAGCATTGATATTGAAATTTTAAAATAAAATAAACATATAATAATCTTAGTAGTTTTCAATATTAATGTGCTAGCCAATTGACTATTCAAGAATTTAAATATAGTGAGCAAAACTATGAAATATGCATTAGGACCAGTGCTTTATTATTGGCCTAAAATCGAAACTGAATCTTTTTATCAAGCCGCTAAAGATAGTGAAGCTGATATCATTTATATGGGCGAAACGGTATGCACCAAACGCCGTGAAATGAAAGTACCTAATTGGTTAGATTTAGCCAAAGAAATTGCTAAGTCTGGTAAACAAGTAGTACTCTCTACCCTTGCGTTACTGGAAGCGCCATCAGAACTGAACGATTTAAGACAATTAGTAAATAATGGTGACTTTTTAGTTGAAGCTAATGATTTGGCTGCCATTAATATTGCCCACGATAATAAAGTTCCTTTCGTCGCTGGCCCAGCGATTAACTGTTACAACGCATTTACGCTAAAATTATTACAAAAACAAGGTATGGTGCGGTGGTGTATGCCTGTTGAACTGTCTCGTGATTGGTTAAATAATGTTCTCAACCAATTTGATTCTTTAAAAATTGATCGTAAATTTGAGGTTGAAGTGTTTAGTTATGGTTATTTGCCATTAGCTTATTCTGCTCGTTGTTTTACAGCCAGATCAGAAGATAGACCAAAAGATAAATGTGAAACCTGTTGTATAAAATATCCTGTAGGACGAGAAGTGTTTTCTCAAGAACAACAAAAGGTGTTTGTACTAAATGGCATTCAAACCCAAAGTGGTTATTGTTACAATTTAGGTAATAATCTGAAAGATATGAAAGGGTTAGTCGATATTGTGCGTATTTCACCACTTGGTATTGAAACGCTTGATGTAGTTAAACAATTTAAAGCCAATGAAGACGGCACAAACCCATTACATATTGAACATAAACGAGACTGTAATGGTTATTGGAATGGGATTGCTGGACTTGAACTTACACAATAAACTACCTGAAAAATTTAGAGCAGATTTCCCCGCTCTAAGTAACTCTGTTTATCTTGATTCGGCTGCTACTGCGTTAAAACCGCAAACTATGATTGATACAACGGTTGAATATTATGCACATAATACCGCAACCGCACAGCGCAGTTTACACCAAGATGCACTAAAAGTTACCACAGCGATTAGTGAAGCTCGGCAAAGTGTGGCTAAGTTTATTCATAGTCAATCAAGCCATCAAATTGTTTGGACTCGTGGAACCACCGAATCAATAAATATAATTGCGCAAAGTTATGCTAGACCTTTATTACAGGCCGATGATGAAATAATTGTCAGCGAATTAGAGCACCATAGCAACCTATTACCTTGGCTAATCGTAGCCAAACAAACTGGTGCAAAGGTAATTAAGTGGACTGCCGATGTTAATGAACTTTCATCATTACTATCACCCAAAACTAAAATTGTGGCTATAACCCAGATGTCTAATGTTACTGGCTTTTGCCCAGATTTAGTTAAAATTAGTCAATTAGTCCATCAGCATAATGCCATTTTAGTGATAGATGGTGCACAAGGTGTTGTTCATCAGCCAATTGATGTTGAAAAGCTAGATATCGATTTTTACGCTTTTTCTGCCCATAAGTTATATGGCCCAACAGGGCTTGGCGTTCTATATGGAAAACAACATTTATTAGAACAGATGGACGTTTGGCAAGGTGGCGGAAAAATGTTGAAAAATACAACATTTTCAGATTTTGAAGTCGAAGATTTGCCTTATAAATTCGAAGCTGGTACCCAAAATATTGCAGGAATACTTGGTTTTAAAGCAACATTAGATTGGCTAAAAAAATGGGATGAAGCACAATTAAATGGTTATATAACACAATTGGCAAATTACGCTGAATCAAAATTAAGTAAATTGAACCATATCCAATTCTACAGTGTTAAAAATAGTCCAATAATTAGCTTTAATATGCATAACATTCATCATAATGATATCGCTATTTTATTAAGTGAACAAAACATAGCAATTCGAACAGGTGGATTATGTGCAAAGCCGTTGATGGATAAACTTGGCTGTCATGGGGTTATTCGCATTTCAATAATGCCATATAATAATCAGCAAGACATTGATAGTTTTGTTACAGCACTGAAAAATGCTATTGAGGTATTAACTTAGGATTTTACGCTAATCGCTTATCTTTTATCTCTAATTACTAACTGGTTTTATTATGTTATCACCACTATTTGAACTATTTTCTAAGCAACATAATTGGCAAGATCGTTATCGGCAATTAATTGCTTTATCAAAGCAATTACCAGCGTTTCCTGATGACCAAAAAACTGAGGCTAATCAGATTGATGGCTGTGAAAATCGAGTATGGTTAACAGTCAAAAAACAACCTGATGATTCATTTATTTTTCAAGGTGACAGCGAAGGTCGAATTGTTAAAGGATTGCTCGCTGTTTTAATTATGATTGCCAATAATAAAAATGCAGAACAAATTAAGGCTCTTGATTTTCACGCGATATTAAATCAGTTAAAAATTATTGATGAATTGAGTCAATCCAGGCAGCAAGGATTAGATAAAATGATTGAACGAATTAAATTGTTAACTAATGATGTAAAAAAAGGAGAATAAATTCTCCTTTTTTTAATTACTTATGATTAGCGTTGGGTAAATAACGTAATAACTTTTTTCACGCCAGCAACTTTACTTGCAACATTAGCGGCTTCTTGCCCTTCTTCACTGGTAACAATGCCAATTAAAAACACTTCACCATTTTCAGTCACCACTTTGATATTACGTGCTTTTGTTTTGGAATTTATGACAAGTTGCGATTTAACTTTTGTTGTTATCCACATATCATTACTGATAGTTCCAGCACCGACAGGCTCACCTGAGCGAATTTGGTTATAAACTTTCTTCACACCTTCAACTTGATATGCAAGACGTTCAGCCTTTTCAATTTGTTCTGCATTCGCTTGGCCAGTTAAAATAATATTGCCATCATAGGTACTTGAGGAAATACGAGAGCCTATAAAGAAAGGACCATTTTCGCTTAGCTTATTATTCATTCTGGTATTGAGCGTTGTATCATCAACTTGCGTTCCAGTAGTACGTGGATCGGTTGCAACTTTTGCTGTAGCGCCAGCGCCGACACCAATAACAGCCGCTACACAACCTTGTAGCATTAAAGCACCCGATACTAATACAGCAACTAAGACAATTTTTTTCATTATTACTCCTTTTATTTACAGCTCAGTAAAATTCAAATACTGATAAATTCTTTTTATTATGCCTTGTAGATAATGATTTGCAAAATAATTTTATTATTCTGAAATGTAAAAGTTATTTGATTATTTTTAATTAACATATCTCAATAAAGCAATTACTCTACTTGTTAAAACAAACATTTATTTTTCTATAAAATCTGCTATCTTTTTACACAGATTAATAATAAACATTAACAGAGTTAAGCTATGCATCAAGATTGTATCGATTGGTTATTTGGATTATCTGCACCAATGGTTGCATTAAATAAAGAAGAAGGCGCAAGTTATACCTCACCTTATTTTTATCCAGAACGAAATTATACTGATATGAAAAAAGACTGGGGCATTGACTCTCGAGAAAGCCTATTATCAATGATTTTTGATATGGTTGATGATGGTCATGCGCCGGCTTTATCTAAACACTATTTTATGTACCCAAGATTAACCGCTCCTCATTGGCTTAAATATATTGAAAAACACTGCGATTACGATAAAGTCTTAATTGAATATGTAGAAAAAACCTATTCCGAGTGTGGTGTTGGTGGCATACGTAGCTTTGATTATGCAAGAATGGGCTATCTATTACGCAATGGCACCAGCAATATGTTCATTACTGAAGATGAAGCACTATGGATTTTTTATAGAATAGCGCTACGAGCTCAGCACTATTATTCATCTTGGCAAAGCTATTTTTCAGGATGGTTTATTGGGTATCAATATTGGGAATCATTATCCAATAAAGAAGATTTAGAGCAGCTACGTTGCGAATTATGTCGCTCATCGCGTAATTGGACTATGTCCAAGTTATATTCCAATGAAGACTCCCCCTATCATCACTTACCTTGGTATATCGAACTTGAAGAAATAGAAAAACCACAATCTTTAATGGAGTATGCTTGGTCATGAATAATAATTTTTGGCAATTATTGGGTATTGATAAAACCATTGATATAACAGAAATTCGTAATGCTTATCGAGCAAAACTTCCGCAATATCACCCCGAAACAGATCCAGTAGGCTTCAAAGCTTTACGGGAAGCTTATGAATTGGCGATGCAATACGCAAAGTCACCAGAAGAAACAGATGAACAGTCCAATCAAGAGCAAGAGGAAGTAAGCATTACCGAAGAAGAACGCCAAGTTAAAGAGATCTGTGACAATTATCAAGCATTACTAGATGATCCTGCTCGCTGCAATGATGTTGATGAATGGCAAAAGTTTATTGCCTCCTTTTTTGATTACCCAATGTCTGTATTAGATATTGCCAAATGGAAAATGTTAGATATCAGTTATGATACATTAACCATATCACTTAATTGCGTAAAAATATTGGCAGAAAATTTACGTTGGCGCCAACAAGTGATGGATCACTATCCTGATAAGATTGAAATGTACGAGAATTTTTTCGATCACATTGAACGAGGTGATTTGTTTGACTATAACTGCCTACCTAAAAATAATAAAGCAGTACAAAATGAAACTATCAATTATGTGCGTAATGCGCAATGGATTTTTTGGGATAAACCTTATAAGGAATTAAATAAGTATTTTTCTATTCATACTGTGATTTACTTACCCAATAACCAGGAATTGATGGAAGATTTAGCTAATTGGCATAGCTTTGCTAAAGTGAAAAATAAAAGTTTATTAGAGTATGCTTTAACTCGCATCGCTAATTCCAATCAAGATGAAGCTAATCAATGGAAAGTTGTTGCAGCAATACAATACTCTTTACTTGAAGATGAAGAAAATGCCTTTCAATTCTGGATAGAGTTATATCATTTACCACAATATCAAGAGCAAGCTACTATTTGGTTAATTGAGTGGTGTACCAAAAACCATCAAAATTATTTACCTTTACTGCTCCTTGCACTTAATCAATCACATTGTCTACCCGCTGAAACTGATAATAAATATTTATATGCGATACCCCAGCTTACTACATCTACAAACTCGCGATTGTTTAAATTAAAAATAGAAGATTACCCAGAAGAAATTGCTAATGTTATTAGATGGGCAACTGATATTAATTGGAATTATCGCCAAGTGTTATATACATTATTACATGATGATGGAACCAGTAGCTTTTATCGCTTATATCGTCATGCAATTATGTTACGACACGGTAATGAAACATTATTACATGCAATCTTAAATGATCACTTTGAAGATCAATTTGAACAATTTATCTTACAAAATCTACAACGCCAGGCTAAACAGCACCTTGAATGGCTAACAAAACTTTCACCAGTCCAAGAATTTAAAGCTTGGTTATATTATGATGATACTATTATTCCAACTAAGTTTGACCCAGATGAAAATGGTGAATATGTTTTATTTGGTCGTTTATGGCTAGATAGATTCGATGATATTCCAGACACAGCTAAACTAAATTTATATAGAAATATTAACTATCGCAATATGGAGATGTTTGACTGGCCAATATATTTTCATTTCAGAGGGCGAGATAATTTACCCAAATTACCAGTCGAGTTAATTACTGATAATAAAGATGCATATTGGCAATGGTATCGTCATTGTCTATTGGTCGTGACTATTGGTAATTCGCCGTTTAAAGCTGCAAATTTCATTAGGAAAAATAATCAGTTATTTCATTTGCCTGATGATGATCAACTCACACCACTACTAAATACTTTTAAGTCTAATGAATGGCAAAATGAAGTTGAGTTATATAATCTGATCGATTGTAATAACAAGTTAACTAGTAGTATGTTATGTAATTACCCTAATGCCATTGAATATTTTATTGATATACCTGAGGATGTTAATTTTACCGATATCAAACAAAATATAGATCAATTATGGCAAGCTAAATTAGCTAACCACTCACCAGCATATTTAATGCTACTCCATACAATAATCTTAAATAAACTGAATCAAAAAGAGGAGTTACATCAGGTCTTACAAAAATTAGCTGGTGATGATGAAGCATTGCAACAATTAGCTAAAGCATTTGAGAACAAACTATCAATCTCCTCCTCATTTAGGAAAGAAAATCGTGATATTTATCAATTATTAAACCAATTGAAAGCCCTTAATGAAAATTTATCTGAAGATAATATGATTTTTAATGATGATAAAAGTAATAAATTGGAGAATATTAGAAGTGATACGGATAATGATCTAATATTACGTTTATGCTCTACACTGCTTCTAGCAAAAAATATTGAAAATCAAAAAAATCTTGAAGCAAAATCACTGCCTAAAAATAAATCGCATCAAATATGGCGTTGGAATGGTCGAACCAATGGCAAAGGTTTTTATAATCAAATATGTTGCGTCACCACGATATTAAGTTTTTTGATAATAAAGTTAAGTGGGGTGAAATCATCTCATCATATGATTTACTATATATTATTTGCATTAATTATAATTAATATTATTTTTGCAATTAGGCGACGTTCAAATGATGCATATAGTAGCGGAAAATATCGTCTATCTATTTTCTCTCCCTCAATTAATCAAACTAATCGCTATGGACCACCATTAGATAGCTAAGCAAAGATACGGCTTATACTATTTCCGTTGTGTACTATCCCCTTTGAAAAGATATTTAATTATGACCAAAGGGGATTTTTTAAATCTATCTGATTATCGATTAAGATCGTTAAGATTCGATTCAATTTCGCTTCGAACCTGTTCTATCTCTTCAAGATTTTGCTGATTTAAGACTTCCATAAAAGCTTCGATATAAGAACCAATGAGTAGTCGTTCATCACCCAATGATTGTGCCCATGCTCGCTCTAACCTTGCTAATAATGTACGATTTAACATTTCATCACGAGGATGAATTTTAAGTGCCGCTAATCGGTCATGGCTTTCTTGTTTTTGTTTATCGGTTAATCCAATCGGACTGTGATCAATCACTTTACCATGCAATGCCCCTGTTTCAAGTAATACCACGTCGACTTCAAGCAAACCATTTAAATCATAACTAAAGCGAACATCAATACCTTGTATTTTTTCCATAGGTGTGACGGGCACTTCAAATTCATCAATTAAAACGTTATTTTCAACCTTTGGATTCTCACCTTGATAAACAGAAAGCATAATACTTTTTTGTTGAGGGTATGAAGTGTAAAACGTTTTTACCTTTGAAGTTGGAACTATCGTATTACGCTCAATAATTGGCGAAAATAACCCTTTAATATTACCCGAAGAAATTTCAATACCAAGTGTATATGGGCAAACATCGGTTAGAATAACCTCTTCAACATCGGCATTTCGCAAACGACATGCCGCCTGAACAGCTGCACCTTGTGCAACAATAGTAGTTGGATTGATATGACGATAAGGCAGTTTACCAAATAACTTTGTCACTAATTCACGAACCACACCTAATTGCGATGAACCACCAACTAAAACAATATGTTCGAGTTCATTGGCCTTTAAGCGAGCATCACTTAATGCTTGTTCAACTGGCGCTCGTAATCGATTGAGTAATGGCAACCAAATCGACTTAGCTCTTACTTCATTTAATGAAAATTGCCATTGCTTATCTTGCCAAAACCATGTCAAATTATGCATTTGCTCGCCACTTAGCTTACATTTTAATTGTTCAGCTAAATCCAATAAACGCGCATAATCATCGACAGGAATATCTTCTTGCTTAAGTTCCCATTCACTCAAACATGCTTTAACTATTTCATGGGTAAAATCTTCACCGCCTAAGTAGTTATCGCCTGCTGATGCATGAACCTCAATGATTGGCATTGCATATTCCAATACTGTCACATCAAATGTGCCACCACCTAAGTCAAAAACCAGCGTATTTCCTGATTGTTCTTCATGTAATCCATACGCCATTGAAGCAGCGGTGGGCTCATTGATTAGACGGACTGCGTTTAATCCTGCAAGCTCAGCAGCAAAGCGAGTTTGTTTACGCTGTTCGTCATTAAAATAAGCGGGAACGGAAATCACGACATCACGAATTTCTTGTTTCAAGAAAGCTTCAGCATCCGCTTTTAATGATTTTAAAACTAGTGCTGAAAGTTCTGTTGGGGTAAATTTTTTATCACCCAACTCAAAAACTTTACTTGAACCTAAAAAACGTTTGAATGCTGCTGCACTACGACTAGGATGAGTAGTTAAACGAGATAAAGCCGCATGACCAACCAAAATGGTATTATCTTCATCAATGCTGACAGCTGAAGGAGTAACAACTTCACCTATTGAATTGGGAATTAGTGTCGGCTGGCCGTTTTGCCAAACACAAATTAAACTATTGGTAGTACCTAAATCAATACCTATTGGAGGATGTATAACCACTTTATTCTCTTAGTATTTTCCAACATGTCAGATATTATATCCTTAATACTATTTGAGGTGCAATTTTATCCAATGTGTTGAGCTAAACATTATTGAAAAAAGAGCAGTTTTACTTATTTTTTTTATCTATCTCAACAATTTGGCTGATTAATTTACCTGTCTTAAGCTGGGTTAAAATAAAGTCACCAATAGACACTTGTTCAACCGTTCTTATCACTTGTTGTTGCTGGTTAGTTGTTACAGAATAACCACGATCTAAAGTAGCAAGTGGACTAACACTATTAAGCTGAGATGTTTTTAATACAAATTCATGCTTAGCATCCGTTAACCTTTTTTGAACCAGATTAATCAGTTGTTGCTGTTTTCTCTCTAGGTTTTGACCATAATAGAGCACTTTATGTTGTGGTGAAACACGTAACAAATATTTATCCAGCACATTATGACGATAGGATTGTTTAGATAAATAGTGCTGCATATTTTCAAATAAAGCATGACGACTGGTTAATAAACGATTTAATTGCTTAGATAATTTAGTTTGAGGATGTTGTGATTGCAATCGTTGATAACGCTTATTTAATAATTCTCGTCGACGTACTAAATAGTAATCAATCGCCATACATAAGTATTGTTCTTGAACTTGTAAACTTTTTATCTGCTCTAGCTTATCCCGGCTAACCAACTCAGCTGCTGCCGATGGGGTAGCTGCGCGCACATCAGCAACAAAGTCAGCAATGGTGAAATCAACTTCATGACCAACAGCACTAATAATAGGTAATTGACTAGCAAAAATAGCTCTGGCTAAAAGCTCCTCATTAAATGACCAAAGATCTTCAAGCGATCCCCCTCCTCGCCCAACAATTAAAACATCACATTCTTGGCGAATATTTGCGATTTGAATCATTCTGGCAATTTGTGCCGCAGCTTCGGTACCTTGTACCGACGTTGGGTAAATAATCAAATTCAGACTTGGATCGCGCCGGTTTAATATCTGACAAATATCATGTAGTGCTGCACCTGTTGACGAAGTAATAATCCCAACCGTACGAATATTATCAGGTAACGACTTTTTATAAATCGGATCAAACAATCCTTCTTCTGACAGTTTTTGCTTTAGTTGCTCAAATTTTTGTTGTAACAAACCAGCACCAGCCGGTTGCAATTGATTAATAACCAATTGATAATCACCACGTGCTTCATAAAGAGTTACCGAGGCATTAACTAAAACTTGTTGACCATTTTGAGGGGTAAATCCCGTACGATAATTATTATTACGAAACATGGCACAGCGCACTTGCGCAATATCATCTTTCAAAGTGAAATACCAATGACCTGAAGCTGGGCGAGAAAAATTGGAAATTTCACCAACTAACCAAACTTGCCCAATAGCATCAGAAAGCAAATCTCTAACTATTTGATTAAGATCTTTTACCGATAAAATCGAACTATTGTGCATACTATTATCCTAACAAGTTTAATCTAAATCAAAGTCGGCCCAAATTGGCGCATGATCGGAAGGTTTTTCCATACCACGAATATCGTAATCAATACCGGTTTCACCGCAATATTGCATAAGTTTTTCACTAGCTAAAATAAGATCGATTCTTAATCCAGTTTTTACACTAAAACCTCTGGAACGATAATCAAACCAAGAAAATCTCTGTGTATCTGGATTGGCATGACGGTAAGTATCAGTATAACCTGCTGCCATTAAATTATTTATCCATTCACGCTCTTCAGGTAAAAAAGAGCATTTACCCGCACTTAACCACCGTTTGCGGTTATTTTCATTAATCCCAATATCTAAATCAGTTGGACAAATATTCATATCACCCATAATGAGTGATAATTGGCTATTCAGCTGTCGATCCTGTATATATTCAATTAAATCTTGATAAAATTTACGCTTAGCTGGATATTTAATTTCATTATGCAAACTTTCACCTTGCGGGAAATAACCATTAATGACGGTTAAATTACCTTTGCTAGTAGGAAACTCAGCTACCATTAATCGACATTGAGCACCATCTTCATCGGTCGGAAACCCACACTCGACCGACAACGGTTTTTGCTTAGTCAATAAGGCTACACCATAATAACCTTTTTGACCGTGATAATATAAATGATAGCCAAATTGCTTAAGTTCTTCGATTGGAAATTGGTCATTATGAACTTTAGTCTCTTGTAAACCAATGATATCGGGCTGATGTCTTTCAATAATCGCAGCTAATTGATGGATTCGAATACGAATACTATTAATATTAAAAGATAAAACTTTAATCATAAATTTATTGTATTTGATTTAATTTTGCAATTGACCCATGCTACCAAAAATACGTTATACTGTTAAGCAATTACAGCGAAAGCTATAACTAGTGATTAAAGGATCAACAATATGTCTAAGGAATTACTTTCA
The DNA here is from genome assembly GCF_026537005.1 of Gilliamella sp. B2785. Classification (NCBI taxonomy): domain Bacteria; kingdom Pseudomonadati; phylum Pseudomonadota; class Gammaproteobacteria; order Orbales; family Orbaceae; genus Gilliamella; species Gilliamella sp. B2785. The sequence continues at coordinate 210,586 of NZ_JAFNNC010000004.1, forward strand.
TTGCGTCATAAAATTGATGAAGTCGACAAATCAATTTTAGCTTTAATTAGTCAACGACTAGCATTAGTTGCTGAAGTTGGTGAGGTAAAAAGCGAGCATGGAATTCCGATTTATGATCCTAAACGTGAAGCCGATATGTTAGCTAAACGTAAACAAGAAGCCGAAAATTTAGGTATATCACCCGCCTTAATTGAGGATATTTTACGCCGATTAATGCGTGAGTCCTATATCAGTGAAAACGACAAAGGTTTTAAAAAAGTTTACAACGGCAAAGGCTCAATTGTCATCATTGGTGGTAATGGACAAATGGGTAGATTATTTGCCAAACTATTTACCCTATCAGGTTATGAAGTTAAAACCTTAGGTTCCAAAACCATGCATCAAGCAGCCGAAGTTGTCGCTGATGCCGCTGCCGTTATTGTTACAGTACCTATCAACAAAACATGCGAAATCATTGAACAATTACCACCGTTACCTAAAGATTGCATTTTAACCGATTTTACATCAATCAAAGTCAAACCTTTACAAGCCATGCTAGCCAAACACGCGGGGCCTGTGGTTGGATTGCATCCCATGTTTGGTCCGGACGTGCCAAATTTAGCCAAACAAGTCATTGTCTACTGCCAAGGTCGATATCCTGAACAATATCAATGGTTAATTGAACAGATGCGAATTTGGGGAGCCAATTTGTGCGCGATTGATGCCAAAGAGCATGACAAATGTATGTCGTTTATTCAAGCATTACGCCATTTTACTTCGTTCTCATATGGTGTAAATTTACAACGAGAACATGCTGATTTAGAACAATTAATTACCTTATCATCACCTATTTATCGCTTGGAGTTAATGATGGTTGGTCGCTTATTTGCTCAAGATCCCGTTCTTTATGCCGATATCATCATGGCGTCAGATGAAAATATTGAGTTAATCAAACGCTATTATGAATGTTTTGGGCAAATGGTTAAATTAATTGAACAACGAGATAAAGCTAAATTCATTGAAAATTTTAATGAAGTAACTAAATGGTTTGGCAGTTATGCTGAACGTTTTATAAAAGAGAGCCAAGTATTATTAAAATTTGCTAATGACAATCGAGAATAATTTTACTTCGCTTCCTTTTATAGGATAAAAAACGACTTATAAGAAAGGCAATTGGTCAAATAAAAAACTTTAGTATGAGGAAATAACATGTCTAATCGGAAATATTTTGGGACAGATGGTATTCGTGGAAAAGTTGGAGAATATCCTATCACGCCTGATTTCGCCCTCAAGTTAGGCTGGGCAGCAGGACGAGTACTGGCTAAAGATGGTGTTAAAAAAGTCCTCATCGGTAAAGATACTCGTATTTCAGGTTATATGCTTGAATCGGCTTTAGAAGCAGGATTTGCCTCCGCGGGCGTCGCTGCTGCTTTTACTGGACCAATGCCAACACCTGCCATTGCTTATCTAACTCGCACATTTCGGGCTGATGCGGGTGTAGTCATATCGGCCTCTCATAACCCATTTTATGATAACGGTATTAAATTTTTCTCAACTGAAGGGCGAAAACTCGATGACGCCATTGAATTAGAAATCGAAGCCGAGCTTGAAAAACAGATCGACTGTGTTGAATCAAAACAACTTGGCCGAGCAAGCCGAATAACCGATGCAGCTGGCCGATATATCGAATTTTGTAAAAGCACCTTTGATCACGACTTAAGTCTATCAGGACTAAAAGTTGTTGTGGATTGTGCCAATGGAGCCACTTACCACATTGCCCCAAAAGTACTTCGGGAACTTGGTGCTAAAGTAATAAAAATTGGTTGTGAACCGGATGGAGTCAATATTAATGAAAACTGTGGTGCTACTGATGTAAAAGCATTAACCAAAACTGTCCTTGAAGAAAAAGCTGACTTGGGCTTTGCTCTTGATGGTGATGGAGATCGCATCATTATGGTCGATCATAAAGGCAATAGAATTGATGGTGATTTAATTATTTACATTATTGCTCGTGAAGCCTTAAGGCAAGGTCAACTTAAAGGTGGCGTTGTCGGGACCTTGATGAGCAACATGGGACTTGAAATCGCTCTTAAAAATCTTGGCATCCCATTTGTACGAGCAAAAGTGGGGGACCGTTATGTGCTTGAAATGCTGGTTGAAAAAAATTGGCGATTAGGTGCAGAAAATTCAGGCCATGTCCTTTTACTTGATAAAACCACAACAGGCGATGGTATTGTTGCAGGCTTACAAGTTCTAGCTGCAATGATAAGAAATAACATGTCACTCGCTGAATTATGTCAAGGCATGACCATGCTACCACAAATATTAATTAACGTTCGTTATACAGGAAACCCATTAGCCAATGCTGCGGTCAAATCTGCAATTGAACAGGCAGAAACGCAACTTGGCAATGAAGGTCGGGTATTGATACGCAAATCAGGCACCGAACCGCTTATCCGCGTAATGGTAGAAGGTAGTAATCACTCTCAAGTACAAAAATTAGCGGAACAAATTGCCAATGCAGTTAAAGCATCAAATTAGCCTGTTTTTTCATCATTAATTAAGCTATTGATGAACAATATTTCTAATAAAGTGAGCGGTAAAGCTGTTATTCTTTACACAAAATTAGTAAAAAGTGTCTAAATTCTTTATTTTTTTAATCAGTTGTTGACTTATTATAGGGAATTAGGTTTAAAATAATAGCTTCGGTTATTGCAGTGATTGTTTATACCTTTTAAGGCAAAAACAAACTGTAGTTTTTATTTTTAAAATAGGTAAGAGGGTTATATGGCAGTTTCCTCTCCAGCTTCACCGCAAGCTTATATAAAACACCATCTGGAGAACTTACAAGTTGGTTCTGGTTTTTGGACCTTTAATCTTGATTCCTTGTTCTTCTCAATTGTACTTGGTGTGCTTTTCTTATGGATTTTCCATCGTGTAGCAAGGAAAGCGACGAGTGGCGTACCAGGTAAACTTCAATGTGCGGTAGAGATGATCTTTGAATTTGTAAATAATACTGTCAAAGACATGTTCACAGGTCAAAATAAACTCATTGCCCCTTTAGCACTTACTGTGTTTATCTGGGTATTTTTAATGAACTTAATGGATCTAATCCCTGTTGATTTCCTACCTTATGCGGGACAATATTTAGGTCTATCTCATTTAAGAGTCGTACCGACAGCTGACGTGAGTATCACAATGTCAATGTCACTCGGTGTCTTTGCACTTATCATCATTTATTCAATCAAATATAAAGGGATTTCAGGGTTTATTAAAGAATACACCTTGCATCCATTTAATCATTGGGCATTTGCACCAATCAATTTAGTCCTTGAACTTGTTAGCTTATTGGCTAAACCTGTTTCTTTAGGATTACGACTCTTCGGTAACATGTATGCTGGTGAACTTATCTTCATCTTAATAGCAGCATTATTACCTTGGTGGTCACAATGGGTATTATCACTACCATGGGCTATCTTCCATATTTTGATAATCACCTTACAAGCATTTATTTTTATGGTGTTGACTATCGTCTATTTAGCGATGGCCTCAACAACAGAAGATCATTAATTTTAACTTTTTTTAGATAATAAACTGGAGTATATAATGGATAGTATGAGTATGTTATTTGTAGCCGCTGGCATAATGATGGGATTAGCTGCAATCGGTGGTGCAGTTGGTATCGGTCTATTAGGTGGTAAATTCTTAGAAGGTGCTGCTCGTCAACCAGAATTAATGCCTATGTTACGTACACAATTCTTTATCGTTATGGGCTTAGTTGATGCGATTCCTATGATTTGTGTGGGTATTGCGCTATATGTTATTTTTGCTGTTGCTGGTTAATAATAATTTAAGAGGAATTGTCTCATGAATATGAACGCAACTCTCCTCGGCCAAGCAATTACATTTGTATTGTTTGTTTGGTTCTGTATGAAGTTTGTTTGGCCTCCGGTTATCCGAGCGATTGAAAAACGCCAAAAAGAGATAGCGGAAGGATTAGCTTCAGCAGAAACAGCAAAAAAAGATTTGGAATTAGCCAAAGCAAATACATCTGACATAATGCAACAGGCTAAGGTTGAGGCTAATGCAATTATTGAGCAAGCGAATAAACGCAAAGCAGCCATTCTAGAAGAAGCTAAACAAGAAGCTACTCGTGAAAAAGAAAGGATTGTTGCTCAAGGACTTGCTGAAGTTGAGGCTGAGCGTAAACGCGCTCGTGAAGAGCTTAAACAACAAGTCGCTACACTCGCTATTGCCGGTGCAGAAAAAATTATTGAACGTTCTGTTAATGAAGCCGCTAACAGCGACATCATTGATAAACTCGTAGCTGAACTATAAGGAGAATAGAGCAATGGCTGACTTAATTACGATTGCTCGCCCTTATGCTAAAGCCGCTTTCGACTTTGCTGTTGAAAAAAATAGCATCGAATCATGGCACAAAATGTTAGTGTTAACTGCTGAAGTGAGCAAAGATGCTCAAATAAAAAGCATTTTAACATCTGACATGAAAACCGATTCAGTGGCTAACTTACTCATCAACATCTGTAAAGATGTGCTTGATGAGTTTAGCACTAATTTTATTAAAGTGATGGCTGAAAACAAACGCTTATCCCTTCTTCCTGAAGTGTTAACATTGTTTGAGCAATACTGTTTAGAAAGAGAAGCCCAAGCAGACGTTGATGTAATTTCTGCCAATGAGCTTACTAGTGAACAACTTGATAAAATTTCTGTCGCTGTCGAAAAACGTTTATCACGAAAAGTAAAACTAAAATGTCATATTGATAAATCGCTCATTTCTGGTTTTATTATTCGTACGGGCGATATGGTTATTGATAGTAGTATCAGAGGACGTCTAAATCGACTAAATGACGTTCTACAGTCTTAAGGGGACTGATAATGCAGCTAAATTCAACTGAAATAAGTGAACTAATTAAAGAGCGGATAGCTCAGTTCAATATTGTGAGTGATGCTCACAATGAAGGAACGATCATCTCAGTAAGTGATGGTATCCTTCGAATCCACGGATTAACTGATGTCATGCAAGGCGAAATGATTGCATTACCAGGCAACCGATATGCAATGGCATTAAACCTTGAAAGAGATTCTGTTGGTGCGGTGGTCATGGGACCATACGAAGACTTATCTGAAGGGATGAAAGTACAATGTACTGGCCGTATTTTACAGGTACCAGTAGGTGATGGTTTATTAGGCCGTGTTATTAACACACTTGGTGAACCAATTGATGGTAAAGGTTCGATTCAACATGACGGCTTCTCACCTGTAGAAGTTGTTGCGCCAGGCGTTATCGATCGTCAATCTGTTGACCAAGCGTTACAAACTGGTTATAAAGCGGTTGACTCAATGATTCCAATTGGTCGTGGTCAACGTGAACTTATCATCGGTGACCGTCAAACCGGTAAAACCGCATTAGCCATCGACGCCATTATTAATCAACGTGATTCTGGTGTTAAATGTATTTACGTCGCAATCGGTCAAAAACAATCAACTATTGCTAACGTAGTGCGTAAACTTGAAGAGCACGGTGCACTTAAAAATACCATTGTGGTTGTTGCATCAGCATCTGAATCAGCAGCATTACAATACTTAGCACCTTACGCGGGTTGTGCTATGGGAGAATACTTCCGTGACCGCGGACAAGATGCACTAATTGTTTATGATGATTTATCGAAACAAGCCGTTGCTTATCGTCAAATTTCATTACTACTTCGTCGCCCACCTGGACGTGAAGCGTATCCTGGTGACGTGTTCTATCTTCACTCACGTTTACTTGAACGTGCAGCTCGTGTTAACGAAGCTTATGTTGAAGAGTTCACTAAAGGCGAAGTAAAAGGTAAAACCGGTTCATTAACTGCGTTACCAATTATCGAAACTCAAGCGGGTGACGTTTCTGCATTCGTACCAACTAACGTAATTTCGATTACAGATGGTCAGATCTTCCTTGAAACCAGCTTATTCAACTCGGGTATCCGTCCTGCGGTAAACCCAGGGATCTCGGTTTCTCGTGTAGGTGGTGCGGCTCAAACTAAGATAATGAAAAAATTATCAGGCGGTATTCGTACAGCACTTGCACAATATCGTGAATTAGCCGCTTTCTCACAATTTGCATCTGACTTAGACGAAGCAACAAGAAACCAATTAAGCCACGGTGAAAAAGTAACTGAATTACTCAAACAAAAGCAATATTCACCAATGACTGTTGCAGAGCAATCAATTGTACTTTATGCCGCTGAGCGTGGTTATCTAGAAGATGTTGAACTTGCTAAAGTATTATCATTTGAAACAGCACTTCTATCTTATGCCCATAGTCAATATGCCGATTTTGTAAAACAGATCGACGAGACAGGCAATTACAACGATGAGATTGAAAGTAAGTTAAAAGCATTGCTTGAAAGCTTTAAATCAACTCAAACTTGGTAAGGGTGAGGTAACAAATGGCTAATGCAAAAGAGATTAGAACGAAAATTGCCAGTATCCAAAGTACGCAAAAGATCACCAAAGCGATGGAAATGGTAGCCAACTCTAAAATGCGTAAAACGCAGGACAGAATGGCTGCTAGTCGTCCATATGCTGAAATGATTCGCGAAGTAATTGGACATTTAGCGTTAGCTCAAATAGGCGCCAAACATCCCTATTTAGAAGAAAGAGATGTAAAGCGAGTTGGCTATCTTATCATATCAACCGATCGTGGTTTATGTGGTGGATTAAATATCAATCTTTTCAAAACTGTCATTGCTGATATGTCAGCATGGCAAGAGAAAGGTGTTGAAGCAGATGTGGCTTTAATTGGTTCACGTGGGGTATCGTTTTTCTCTTCAGTAAAAACGAATATTTTAACCCAGGTAACGAATTTAGGTGACGAACCCACTTTATCTGATTTAATTGGTCCGGTAAAAACAATGCTTGAGGCATATGACAACGGTAAAATTGATAAATTATATATAGTAACCAATAAATTTATTAATACCATGTCCCAAAAGCCGACAATACAGCAATTATTACCATTACCACATTCAGAAGATAAAGAGCTAAAAGCTTCATCATGGGATTATATTTATGAGCCAGATGCAAAATCATTATTAGATGTGATTTTACGTCGTTATATTGAATCACAAGTCTATCAAGCGGTGGTTGACAATTTAGCGAGTGAACAAGCAGCAAGAATGGTGGCCATGAAAGCAGCAACCGATAACGGTGCAAATTTAATTAATGAATTACAAATTGTGTATAACAAAGCACGTCAAGGTGCGATTACCAACGAATTAATTGATATTGTATCGGGTGCAGCTGCTGTTTCAGGTTAGTGCTAAATATTGGCTTATAGTTAAGAAAAAGACGTAGAGGAATAAAAATGGCTACTGGAAAGATTGTCCAGATCATCGGTGCGGTGGTTGATGTCGAATTCCCAGAAGATGCAGTACCAAAGGTATATGATGCATTAGAAGTGGAAACTGGCACTGAAAAATTAGTTCTGGAAGTTCAGCAACAATTAGGTGGTGGCGTTGTATGTTGTATTGCAATGGGCTCATCTGATGGTTTAAGACGTGGACTTAAAGTAGTAAATACAGGTCACGGCATAGAAGTTCCTGTAGGAACAAAAACACTTGGCCGAATTATGAACGTACTTGGTGATCCTGTTGATAAAGCAGGTCCTATTGGTGAAGAAGAGCGTTGGGCGATTCACCGTGCAGCACCAACATACGAAGAGTTGGCTAACTCAACAGAATTACTTGAAACCGGTATCAAAGTTATCGACTTAATTTGTCCATTTGCAAAAGGTGGTAAAGTTGGTCTATTTGGTGGTGCGGGTGTGGGTAAAACCGTTAACATGATGGAATTAATTCGTAACATCGCGATCGAGCACTCAGGTTACTCAGTATTTACTGGTGTGGGTGAACGTACTCGTGAAGGTAACGACTTCTATCATGAAATGAAAGAATCAAACGTACTTGATAAAGTATCGTTAGTTTATGGTCAGATGAATGAGCCACCAGGGAACCGTTTACGCGTAGCGTTAACTGGCTTAACCATGGCGGAAAAATTCCGTGACGAAGGTAAAGACGTACTATTATTTATCGATAATATTTACCGTTATACCTTAGCCGGTACCGAAGTATCTGCACTATTAGGTCGTATGCCATCTGCGGTAGGTTACCAACCGACATTAGCAGAAGAGATGGGGTTATTACAAGAACGTATTACCTCAACGAAAACCGGTTCAATTACCTCAATCCAAGCAGTATACGTACCAGCCGATGACTTAACTGACCCATCACCGGCAACAACCTTTGCTCACTTGGATGCAACAATCGTATTAAGTCGTCAAATCGCATCATTAGGTATTTACCCAGCGGTTGACCCACTTGACTCAACAAGTCGCCAATTAGATCCACTTGTTGTTGGTCAAGAACATTACGATTGTGCTCGTGGCGTACAGTCAATTCTTCAACGTTATCAAGAATTAAAAGATATCATTGCAATTCTTGGTATGGATGAATTATCGGAAGATGATAAATTAACTGTTGCTCGTGCACGTAAGATTCAACGTTTCTTATCTCAACCATTCTTCGTTGCGGAAGTGTTCACTGGTTCACCAGGTAAATACGTACCATTAAAAGACACCATCAGTGCATTTAAAGGTATTATGAACGGTGATTATGACCATATTCCTGAACAGGCATTTTATATGGTTGGTTCAATCGACGAAGCGATTGAGAAAGCAAAATCTCTCTAAGAGATTTATAGAACGGAGAGAGCATTATGGCACTAACTTCCTATCAATTAGAAGTTGTTAGTGCTGAATCTCACCTTTTTTCAGGTGATGTTCAGCGAATCAGAGTCACAGGGCGAGAAGGTGAACTCGGAATTTATCCCGGTCACACTCCGTTACTGACCACCATAAAGCCGGGAATGGTCGGGATTGTAAAAGCCAATGGTGAAGAAGAGTTTATCTATCTATCAGGTGGTATTTTAGAAGTACAACCAACTTTGGTCACAATCTTAGCTGATACCGCTATTCGTGGTGAAGACTTAGATGAAGCAAGGGCGCAAGAAGCAGTAAGACAAGCACAAGAACACATTAATCACCCAAGCGATGATATGTCTTTTGCTCAAGCATCTGCTGAACTGTCAAAAGCCTTAGCAAAAATACGTGTTATCGAATTAACGCGTCGTATGGGTCAATAAAATATACGTTGATCAATCAACAAAGCAATAAAGGTTACAAATTAATAAATTGTAGCCTTTTTTATTAGCGACTTAATCGCATCATTTGATAACTAAAAAACACAACTTTTCCCTTCAAAAACCCCGTTCCTCAACTTTTTTTGATGCAAAAAAACAGCTACTAAAAAGCGCTACAGTTTAAAGCAGAATTATTTATTTAAGACAACATTGCAAAGTAGAATTTAGAACCCAAAAACCCCGCTCCTCAACTTTTTTTCGATAAAAAACTTAAAAAAAACCACCCTAGTTTGGGCGGATGATTTATTTTCGACATCAAGCTCTGCGTGAAAAATGCTGACCTTATTTATAGCCTTTTTTCTATCAGCGGATTTGATAAATCCTATCCGATAGCGCCATCAGGCACAGTGTGCGCTGCTATTAATGCAATTCACTAAAATAATTCTTCAACGTCTGTATAAACGCACTATCTACCATGGCAGGGTATTTATTTGCCTGCCATGATTGTAAAAATAATAGATGCTGAACCGTTAAGGGTTTATTCATATCGTGGAGTTCGTTTAACTGTTCGTTTACCTCTTGAGATGTTGTGAGAAGGGATTGTGGTGTTTTCTGCTTCGGTATTTGGCAATGCTTTTGATACCATAGCTCATAGCCACTTAAATCATAATCACCCAATAACTCATAACCCGTTAAATTAGGGCTGGCATTAGGGTAGCGTTTAGTAATAGAACGGGTAGGAAATCCACCGCAAATAATAATTTCATCAATTTTTTTATATACTTTGCCATTACCTTTAAGTTAAAACCCAATAATTGCTCAACCACATATAATGATTGATTATAAAGCTTTAAAAAATTACCTTCGGCAATAAACTGAACCGGACTTTTACTTAATGCGATTTTATCTTCAATATTCATTTTATATTACTCCTTTAATATCTATATTTTTAACCACCACCTCGGTGCCCAGCATTTTTGCCGCTTAGCCGCAAAATCGCTTTTTTTATTGCTAAACGACGTTGACTCCTTGAGTCAGCTTGCTTTTAATCACTCAACACTATTTTTTATCACCCCCGCCCCCGCCCTAAGGATTAAGGACGAAGAAATAAAAACTAAGGATGGGAGCAAAGGCCGTAGTAGTCGTGGGAGGGGTAGTGCCAAATCACGTGACCGTTGGTGGTGGTCACGACAAACTGGTCACTACCATACGGGTCACTAGTCCAGTACCAACCGTAGTAGAAGCCAACGCCATAGTAACTGAACATTTGACCCCACTCCGTGAAAAAACCTGAACCTATATGACGCATGTAATAATAACCAGGTGAGGAAGGGGTGGCACTAGGTACGACTGCATCTGTACGAACAGCGTTAGTTAAATCCCTTACGCTAGGCAGACGATAACCAAGACTATTACACCAAGATAATGTATTAGGATAATAGTCCTGCTTAGAACCTCGGTTGACGAACCACTGCTTCAAAGTAAAACCATATTTGACGACTGGAGCACCATTACTATCACGACCGACCAACTCGAAGGTCTGAGGCAAAGATGGAGTGGAAACACGACCAGGATTGAATGAATAAATCTGGGATTGAGTAGCGTAAGGACCAGTTAAAGTAACGCGAACGCTTGTAGCAGTAGAATTAGACATTGTGACTGTGATACCTCCCTGAGAAACTGGAGACCAAGACAATGGCTGACTACTACCACTAATATCTAAATCAAAGTACAATCCATTAAGACCTGTAGTAGGAAAGTTTTGACCGTAACGTGACGGGTCTGTTTCTTGAGTGAGAAAACCCTTGGCAGGGTCCCACATCCAAGACGGACCATTTTGACCAGAATATTCGTGATACGTATTTGGCTTGGCAAAACAAACCACCGGCCCAGCCTTAGGATTAACATAATAAGTCACTCTACTGGCACTGAAACTACTACTACGAGGAACTCCGTAACGAGTAGCTAATGTACCGTTATTATTGGATAATGTAACACGATAAGGAGAATTACAAGTCGTTAACACGGAATTACGTGATACTGATTGACCTCTTTTATCGACGATAGATAAACTTAATGAACCAGTAGCAGTAACACCAGAATCTCCATCATCATCCCCCCAATAATTATTAGGAGGACCGATAAGAGAACTCAAAGCGACTGAATTTGTATCAGTAGGAACGAACATACTTATATCAGCAAAACTCTGACCCTCAACCGGCAAGACGATTGGAGTTGTAGATGATAAATTGGTAGAAGGCGTATAATGTGTACCATCAGATAGCGTAATCCCAAGCAGACCGTTAGTATCAACCGCACGTGTACGACCACCGTCGAAAGTCAGATAAGGTGCACTACCCTGTATCGCATTCCTAGTTGTCTGTGATGTCAATGCATGACTGGAAAAAGGAAGGAAAAGAGCCACGAAAAAAACAATCTGCCGGGATAATTGGGAAAAGGATCGAAATCTGAAAGAGGATCCGGAAAACGACCGGAAAAAAGATCGAGAAGAGGATCGCGGAAGCGATCGCGTGAAATTTCGCAGAATTTCACTTGATTGAGTGGAAAAATAAGTTTTAGTGAAAAATTTAAACTGGGTGTTGGACTTAGACGAATTTAAAAGATAGGTTGGCCAGGTTGCCTGTTGCCTGTTGAAAATTATAATGCATTTTAGACTACCTTGTCAAGTAATTTTTTTGATTTATTTACAATTTTATACTTTTTTATCAAATTTTAGCCTTGTAGCTAAAACCGTGTAAAAAGTATAGTGATTGGAAAAACACGATGCAACACTTTTTTTCGCTCATTTACGTTAACTTTTGTAAATAGGATCTAAAAAGGATCTAGATTATAATTGATTGGCTATTGTTTTAATTAAAGATATCACAATTACAAATCTTTAAATAAATGATTAAAGATCCTCGAAATTTTATTTTAGGGCTTTGAATTAGAAATTTAGTAAGTTTGATCATTTAAAACTTTTTAAGTGAAATTTAAAACCTCAAAAACCCCGCTCCTCAACTTTTTTTTAATGGAAAAATACAGCTACTAAAAAGCGACACAGTTAGAGCGCAATTATTTATTTGAGACAATATTTCAAAACAAAATTTTGAACCCCAAAAACCCCACTCCTCAACTTTTTTTGCGATAAAACACCTCAAAAATAAACCCGCCTAGGCGGGTAATTCAAACGTCGCCTAGCCGCAAAATCGCTTTTTATGGCTAAACGACGTTGACTCCTTGAGTCAGCTTACTTTTAATGACTCAACACTATTTTTTATCACCCCCACCCTAAGGATTAAGGACGAAGGAATAAGAACTAAGGATAGGCACAAAGCCCGTAGTCGCCGTTGTAGTACCAAGTCACGCGCCCGTTGCTGGTGTTCACGACAAACTGGTTACTACCATGCGGGTCACTAGTCCAGTACCAACTGTAGGAGCCAACGCCAGAGTAACCGTCCATAGAGCCCCACTCCGTGAAAAAGCCAGAACCTATATGACGCATGTAAAGATTATTAGGAGAAGAAGGAGTGGCGCCGACGGAACCACGACAGTAAGAACTTGAATTAGTACCACGACAAGATGCATTGGTTAAATCCTTTACGCGAGGCACTCGATAACCAAGACTATTACACCAAGATAAGGTATTAGGATAAGTGTCAAACTTAGTACCACGGTGGACGAACCACTGCTTCAAAGTAAAACCATATCTGACGACTGGAGTACCATTACTATCACGACCGACCAACTCGAAGTTCTGAGGCAAAGAAATAGTGGAAAGAGGACCAGGATTGGCTGAACTAATCTGGGATGGAGTAGCGTAAGGACCAGTTAAAGTAACACGAACGCTTGTAGCAGTAGAATTAGACATAGTAGCTGTGATACCACCATGAGAAACTGGAGACCAATACAATGGCTGACTACTACCGGTAATGAGTAAATCAAAGTACAGGTTGTTAGCACCAGTAGTAGGAAAGTTTCTACCGTAAGAGGATGGGCCAGTTGACTGAGGGATAAAACCATTAGCACGGTCCCACATTGAAGCTGGACCTGCATATTGACCTGAACCATAATTCAAATTAGGTCTGGCAAATTTAACTTTAGCACAAACTGAGGTACCAGTCTTTGGACTGACGTAATAAGTCACATTACTAGCATTGAAAGTACTACGATTAGGAAAACCATAACGAGTAGATAATGTACCGTTAGTACTGGATAACTTAATCCTATAAGGTGCAGAATCATTACATGTCGTTAACACAGTATTACGTGATACAACTTGATTGTTTTTATCGACGATAGATAAACTTAAAGAACCTGTAGCAGTAACGCCAGAATCACCATCATCATCACCCCAATAATTATTAGGAGGACCGATAAGAGTACTTAAATCGACTGAATTAGTATCAGTAGGAACGAACATACGAATATCAGCAAAACTCTGACCCTCAACCGGCAAGGAGATTGGTGCTGAAGAAGATGAAGTATTGGTTGAAGGCGTGTACCTAGTTCCGTTAGATAAAGTAATCCCAAGCAGACCGTTAGCATCGACCGCACGTGTACGACCACCGTCGAAAGTCAGATAAGGTGCACTACCCTGTATCGCATTCCTAGTTGTCTGTGATGTCAATGCGTGACCCGAAAAAGGAAGGAAAAGAACCACGAAAAAAACAATCTGAAGGGATAATTGGGAAAAGGATCGAAAACAGGATCTGAAAGAGGATCCGAAAAACGACCGGAAAAAAGATCGAGAAGAGGATCGCGCAAGCGATCGCGCGAAAATTCGCAGAATTTCACTTGATTGCGTGGAAAAATAAGTTTCAGTGAAAAATTTAAACTGGGTGCTGGACTTAGACGAATTTAAAAGATAGGTTGGCCAGGTTGCCTGTTGCCTGTTGAAAATTATAATGCATTTTAGACTACCCTGTCAAGTAATTTTTTGATTAATTTACAATTTTATACTTTTTTATCAAATTTTAGCCTCTGAGCCAAAACCGTGTAAAAAGTATAGTGATTGGAAAAACACGATGCAACACTTTTTTTCGCTCACTTACGTTAACTTTTGTAAATAGGATCTAAAAATGATCTAAGTTATAATTGGTTACCTATTGTTTTAATTGGATATATTATCATTACAAATCTTTGGAAATATGATTAAAGATCATCGGAAATTTTATTTTAGGGCTTAGAATTAGAAATTTAGTAAGTTTGATCATTTAAAACTTTTTAAGTGAAATTTAAAACCTCAAAAACCCCGCTCCTCAACTTTTTTTACAAAAGCGAGTTGGATATTATAAGAATTATTACGATATAAAAAACACCGCCTATAGGTAACTGGATTTATTAATAACAATCGGCGATAATCAATTTAATTATATTAAAACTAATGTAACCATGTTTACTATTTATCATTCAAATCAAGTCGATTTACTCAAATCATTAGTCAGTGAATTAATGCGCAGAGACCCATTAGAGCAAGTGTTTACACCTGATATGGTCATTGTGCAAAGCCAAGGGATGGCGCAGTGGTTACAAATTGAATTGGCTAACGATCTTGGTATTGTGGCTAATGTTGATTTTCCCTTTCCGAGTCAATTTATTTGGCAGTTATACCAAGCCCTTCTGCCTGAGGCTCCAATTGAAAATAGTTATAATGTCGAATCAATGACTTGGCGTTTATATTATCTATTGCCAAAAATTATTGAGCGGCCAGAATTTGAAACAATCAAATATTATCTTGATATTGATAAAGAAGAACGAAAACAGTACCAATTAGCAACTCGCATAGCAAAATTATTTGACCAGTATTTAGTTTATCGCCCAGACTGGCTAGCCAAATGGGAAGCCAATCAAACAGTCACTGAATTAAACAACCATCCGGATGAGAAGTGGCAAGCGGAATTATGGCGTCAACTGATCTCGATTAGCCAACCCTATCATCGTGCTAACATTTATCAACAAATGTTAGAGATTATGTTAGATAGTGACTTTGATCGCACCCGATTAAACAATTTACCTAAGCGGATTTATATTTTTGGCATCACCTCTTTGCCCCCAATTTATCTATCACTATTATCCGCACTTGGACAACATATAGACGTTCACCTCATGTTTAACAACCCTTGTAAATGGTATTGGGGAGATATTGTTGAAATATCGGATACACAAAACCCACTACTGACATCGTGGGGAAAATTGGGACGCGATAATCTATTTTTATTGCAAGAGTTTCAAAATAAGCAGGATATTGATCTCTTTGTCGACAATGAACGTAATTGTCTATTACATGCTATTCAGCAAGATATTTTAGAGCTCTACCGTGAAGCACCAGTAGATGAAATCGATAACCAAGATAGATCAATAACATTTCATGCTTGTCATAGCGAACAGCGGGAAGTCGAAGTACTTTATGATTATCTATTATCGGCATTTGATGCTGATCCTACACTGGAATTACGTGATTGTATTGTCATGGTTTCAGATATTGATAAGTATGTACCTTATATTCGATCGGTATTTGGTAATGCTGAAGGACAACGTCATTTACCATTCACTATTTCCGATCAAAAAGCGCGTAACATCGATCCCATTGTGCAAGGATTTTTTGCTATTTTAAACTTTACTGAAAGCCGCTTTACTGCCGAAGAGTTATTTAACCTGCTAGAAATCCCAGCAATTGCTGAAAAATTTGCCATAAGTGAGCCACAACTAACTTTATTACATACTTGGATTATTGAGTCTGGCATTCGTTTTGGTCTCGAAAATGCTCACAGTTGGCTATTTGGTATTGAGCGCTTACTACTTGGTTATACCATGAATAGTGAACAAGGTGGCTGGCAACAGATATTACCTTATGATGGGGCTACAGGATTAGATGCTGAATTAATTGGCCAATTAGCAGAATTTATAAAATCTGTACGTAAATGGCTAAATATTTTAAGTGAGGACAAACCGTTATCTGAATGGCAAAGTTGCTGTATTGAGCTTATCACTGACTTTTTTGTTAGCAATACATCGCGTGAATCAATTTTACTCATGATCCAAGAAGAGTGGGAAAAACTGATCAGCAGTGGTTTAAATGCCAATTTTACCGACAATATTTCGATAACCGTCTTACATGATGCTATGCAAACCCGATTGGAACAAAGCCACTTAGCGCATCGATTCTTAGTTGGTAAAATAAACTTTTGTACCATGATGCCAATGCGTTCTATTCCGTTTAAATTGGTTTGCTTATTAGGTATGAACGATGGTGACTATCCAAGAACATCATTACCTTTAGATTTTGATTTAATTGCACAAAATCCAAGACGCGGCGATCGTAGTCGACGCATTGATGATCGTTATCTATTTTTAGAAGCGATTTTATCGGCACAAAATCAACTCTATATCAGTTATATTGGCCGTGATATGAAAGATGATAGCGAACGTTATCCATCGGTATTGGTTGATGAACTTTGGGATTATATTGTGCAGTATTATGCAACGGATGAAAATTCCACTAAAAAAAATCATCTAATAGATAAATTAAAAACATTGCATACCCGCACCCCATTTAATCCGCTAAATTTCTTAAATGAGCCAAGAAGTTATGCCGATGAGTGGTTACCAGCAGCGTTAAAAGCAGGGGAAAGCCAATCATTTATCAGTGATATCACCAATATGGTTGTTGATAACATCAATTTGGATGAACTAAAGCGATTTTATCAACACTCTATTCGATTCTTTTTACAAAAACGCTTTAATTTTTATATCAATTATTTAGATGATACATTACCCGATGCCGAAAACTTTAGCCTAGATAGCTTGAAACGCTATCAACTCAATTTACAGATTCTAAATGAGATGATCACTAAGGACTCAACTGATAATTTGTATCAACGCCTGACATTGACGGGTGAATTACCAGATGGGGCTTTTGGTGAGATTATTTATGATGAACAATGTGAATTATTACAGCCATTAGCCAACAAAATCATTAAAGAGCGAACCGATCTTTCAACGTCAGAGGTGAATTTAACCATTTCGATAGATAAACAACATTATCAATTACAAGGATGGTTAACTCATATTCAACAAGATGGCATTTTAACTTGGCGACCGACTAATCTCTCTATCCGTGATGGTATATCATTATGGATTGACCATTTAATTTATTGTATTTTAAATACAGATAAAAGCCAAAGTCGATTATATGGGCGAGAAGACAACCAATGGCGTTTTTCACACATTGACGCTAACCAAGCATTAACAATACTAACTGATTTAGTTGACGGTTATATACAAGGTATTAATCAACCGATGTTGTTACCATTACAAAGTGCATGGAGTTGGTTAATTACCGCATATAATCCAAAAACAACAGAAATTGAGCCGAGTGAAAAAGCTATCAGTAAATTATTAAATGCATGGCAAGGTGGACAATTTCACTCCGCTGAATGTGATAGTTATTACGCAAGATTATACCCTGAGTTGAACAATGAATTAATTGAGCAAATAACCCATCTTGCTCAGCGATTTTTATTACCGGTATTATTACATCAAGTCGAAGAATAGGAGGCATTATGTTTATTGATACACATTGCCATTTCAATTTTCCTGCTTTTGTTACCGATTTAGATAATTCAATCAACCACATTCGCCAAGCTCAGATTACTGGTTTAATTATTCCGGCCGTATGTGCCGATCATTTTAGCCAAATTTTGCAACTCAGCGGACAGTATCATGAACTTTATGCTGCACTTGGCCTACATCCTATATATCAACACTCCCCTACTGACCTAGAAATATTAGTAGATAAAGTTAGTACTCACTCAAAAAAAATAGTCGCTATTGGCGAAATCGGTTTGGATCGTTATGACAACTCGATTGCGTGGCAAAAGCAACTTGATTTTTTCCGAGCGCAATTGAGTATAGCCAAGCGGTTTGATTTACCGATTTTAGTCCATTCCCGCAAAACACACGATGTTATCTATCATGAATTACATCAAGCCAATTTACCCTGTCGTGGCGTGATCCACGGTTTTTCTGGAAGTTATCAACAAGCCATGCAATTTGTTAAATTAGGCTATTACATTGGTGTGGGTGGCGTAATAAGCTATGCGCGAGCCAATAAAACTCGTCAAACCATCGCCAAATTACCGCTCGAAAGTTTAGTGTTAGAAACCGATGCACCTGACATGCCGTTAAGTGGCCGGCAAGGACAAATCAATCGACCCGAAAATATTGTCGATATTTTTAAGATTCTTTGTCAATTACGTCCTGAAAATCCAATAGAAATACACGACACAATTCTAACAAATACCTTGACGCTATTTAACAGAATCAATAAAATGGAAATACTAAATCAAACTTAACCATATAATTATTAAAAAATTATTCAGCCACAAGGTGGTGCTTATGTCTCGACGCTATAGTCAGTTATTTGTGCAATCCCTTATTTCACTTACTCGATTATTTCCTCTATGGGCAGTGCTTTGCGCAATAATCGCCTATTTTTTACCTAACGCTTTCCTTCCAATTCGCCCCCATACATCACAACTTTTAATGTTTGTCATGTTTACTATGGGCGTAACGTTAAGTATTGATGATTTTAAACGCGTCGTTACCAAACCTAAAGCGGTAATAATTTGCACCCTACTGCATTATATTGTTATGCCACTAACCGCATTGATCTTATCTAAATTATTTACCATGCGACCTGAGTTATTAGTTGGCATGGTTTTAGTTGGTAGTGTTGCGAGTGGAACCGCCTCGAATGTAATGATTTATCTGGCTAAGGGTGATGTGGCTTTATCGGTCACCATCTCATCAGTATCAACACTTGTTGGTGTCGTGGTCACCCCGCTACTTACACTACTATTAGTCGGCACCACTGTTGAAGTACCCGTCTGGGATATGTTAGTACATATTGTCCAAATCGTACTTGTTCCAATATTATTGGGATTAATTGTTCATCACTTTTTATATTCAGTAGTAAAAAAATGTGAGCGCTTCCTACCATTACTCTCAATGTTATGTATTTTATTAATTATTTGCATAGTGGTAGCGGGTAGTCATGCGCTCATTGGTCAAGTCGGTATAACGGTCATTTTTGCCGTAATCATCCATAATGGAATTGGTTTGTTAGGTGGTTATTGGGGAGGACGTTTATTTGGATTTGATGAATCGACCTGCCGAACCATGTCTTTAGAAGTGGGAATGCAAAACTCAGCATTAGCTGCAACACTGGGTACCACCTATTTTTCAGCTTTATCAGCACTGCCAGCTGCGGTATTTTCTGTTTGGCACAATATTTCTGGCTCACTCTTGGCGGGTTATTGGCAAGGCAAACCGGTTAAAAATAAGAAAAAAGCTAATAATTAATTATCATAAAATAGCATTCATGGGCTCTCTTACCCAATCATAAAGGTAAGAGAGCATAATCTTAGCGCTAAGCATATCGTTCGTGCAATTTAATAATATTAGGCTGAATAAAATGAATCGCGAATTACCTCCTTTTGTCTATCGAATATTACCTTGGATTGCAGCCTTTGCTTTTTTTATGCAATCGCTTGATACCTCGATTTTAAATACTGCGCTGCCAACCATGGCTAAAGATCTCAATGAATCGCCATTAAATATGCAATCAGCGGTAATTTGTTACGCATTAACCTTGGCACTATTTATTCCGGTAAGTGGGTTTTTATCTGACAAATTTGGTACCAAAAACGTGTTTGTCATGGCGGTCGCACTCTTTACATTAGGATCATTGCTTTGTGCGCTATCTAATTCGTTAATATTCTTAGATATATCAAGAGTAATTCAAGGCATTGGTGGCTCAATGATGGTCCCCGTTTCCCGTTTGGTTTTAATTAAGGCTTTTAAACGTAATGAGTTTTTATCCGCATTAAATACTGCCACCATTCCCGGATTAATTGGACCAGTACTCGGACCTGTTTTAGGTGGTTATTTGGTTGATATGGTAAGTTGGCATTGGGTCTTTTTGATTAATTTGCCCATTGGTATTTTAGGCGTACTTGTCAGCTTAAAATATATGCCGAACCTAAAAGGTGAACATATGCCTTTTGACGCATTTGGATTTATTTTTATTGTTATAACCTTCATCAGCGCGACGCTGAGTATTGAATGTTTAAATGAAGGTCAACAATATTATTTACCGCTATCGCTTGCTATTATTAGCATCGTATTTCTCTTTATTTATCGTAGCTACGCCAAAAAGAGACAAGCACCGCTGTTTCCACTCTCATTATTCAATATCCGTACATTTAAAATTGGCATTATTGGGAATTTAGTTTGTCGCTTAGGTATTTCAGGTGTACCTTTTCTTATTCCGTTATTTTTACAAGTTGGATTTGGCTATTCAGCCATGTTTGCCGGAATGATGTTAGTACCAATGGCGATCGCTTCAATTTTTACGCGATTTTTTATTACCAAATTATTGGCTCGATTAGGCTATCGTTTTGTGTTGGTTGCAAATACTATTTTAGCGGGAATATTGATTCTTTTACTGTCATTATTAAATCTAACCACACCACTAGTCATATTAGGTATTTTACTATTTTGTATTGGTGGCGTTAACTCAATGCAATTTACCTCAATGAATAGTATAACTTTAGCTAACCTACAAGGCGAAAACACCAGCAGCGGCAATAGTTTAATGGCGGTCAATCAACAATTAGCTATCAGTTTTGGTACTGGCTTTGGTGCGGTATTGGTTAGATTATTTAGCAACTCAACAACGACTATTCACGCATTTCAGCTATCCTTTGTTATACTAGGTGTGGTAACTATGCTATCAAGCATAATCTTTGCGCAATTAACAAAAGAAGATGGTCAAAATTTAACGGCTCGGCACTAAACAACAAGGAGATAACAATATGTTTCAGTATCAAATCATTCCCGTTACAGCTTTTCAAGAAAACTGTAGCATTATTTGGTGTGATGAAACAAATCAAGCCGCATTTATCGACCCAGGTGGTGAGCCAGAACTACTAAAAAAAGCAGTTGAAAAGCTTAATGTAGATATTAAACAAATACTGCTTACCCACGGTCATTTAGATCATGTTGGTGCAGCGGTGGAATTAGCTAAACACTATAACGTTAAAATTATTGGCCCTAGCCAAGAAGATGAATTTTTACTGTCAGGCTTACCACAACAATGCATACAATTTGGTTTTCCTCACATTGATAGCTTTTTACCCGATCGCTGGTTAACAGAAGGTGAACAAATAAAAGTAGGAAATGTCACTTTAGATGTTTTATTCTGCCCAGGTCATACTCCGGGCCATATCGTATTTATTAACAAACAAGATAAAATTGCGTTTGTGGGTGATGTGCTGTTCAAAAGCAGTATTGGACGAACCGACTTTCCTCGCGGAAATCATGCAGATCTGATCTCATCAATTACCCATAAACTCTTTCCATTAGGCGACGATTTTATCTTTGTACCTGGTCATGGCCCGATGTCGAGCTTTGGTAATGAACGAATGACTAACCCTTACTTAGTATAACGTCACTATTTGTTTAAATAGATTAAAGAATAATGTAAACTTTTTTGAAACAAAAGAGTTTACATTATAAATTTTTGTATTATTATTGCACTACTGTTTATCTTTTAATGGTAGAAAATAATGAAACTCACAACATATTATCCAACTTATATCAATACACTATTTAACTTATCATCTTGGCAACGCAAACTGTGTGCAACTACAGGGGCGGCCCTACTGCTAGGGTTAGCAGCTAATATCAGTATTCCCACATACCCAGTACCATTCACACTTCAATCGTTAGCCGTATTGTTAATTGGCGCTTTTTTAGGTCGTAAACTAGGTGCATTAACCATACTTCAATATCTCTTTTTAGGTGCAATGGGATTACCACTATTCGCTAACGGTAGCGGTGGAATTATGGCATTAGCTTCACCGTCATCAGGTTATTTGTATGGTTATATATTTAGTGCTTATTTAGCCGGTTTTGCTGCCGAAAAAGGGTACGATCGTCACTTTATTTTAGGATTAATTGCCTTTGCTTGTGCACATCAACTCTTATTTGTATTTGGTGTCGTTTATCTAATGGGATATTTGCATATTTCACTTATCGAAGCACTAAAAGTCGGCTACTTACCTTTCGTTGGTGTTGATGCAGCTAAATTTATTATTGCAACTTGCGTAATGTTCTCATTATGGCGCCACCACGCACGCAAATAACCATGCAAATTGGCGATATTATTTTCCAAGCCCAGAATGAAGAAAGCGAATTCAATACCGCAGTGACGCATTCTGGTGCCGACACGGATGAAATAATCAAACAGATAAACCATGTTGGGTTATATATTGGTAATAATATCGTCATAGAAGCCACTCAACAGCATGGCGTGATTCAACAACCCCTTAATGACTTTTTAGCGAGGGCTAAATATAATCTGGTCGCAACCATTTATGATGATTCAGTCATCAAAAATGCATTAACCCGTGTTAAAACGTGTTTAGGATTGCCCTATAACCATAGTTTCCGTGCTGAAGATGAAGGATTTTACTGTAGCGAATTAATTACTTATGCCTTTAAATACCCATCAGGTGAAGACTATTTTCAGCGCTATCCAATGAATTTCAAAGATTCTGCGACTGGCCAAATTATTCCTTATTGGATCAAATACTACCAAAAACAACCCATCCCGCAAGGCGAACTTGGCTCACACCCTCAGCAATTACTTAGACAAAAAGCCTTATTCAAAACAATCGTGAATCATCATAAATGCGTTAAAAATACAGTTAAAAAAATTTAACAGTTGACATGGGGCGATTAAATCTATAATATGCGCGCTACATTTCGGTTCCTCCATAGTTCAGTCGGTAGAACGGCGGACTGTTAATCCGTATGTCACAGGTTCAAGTCCTGTTGGAGGAGCCAACTTCTCACTTCATCTCATATCTATACATCTCTATTTGATTATAAATCAATATATTATATTTTTTTTAGTATTCCTCTTATCCATATACATCTATCAATTTTTCTATCAATTCAATATTTTTTCGGGTTTAAATGCGGGTCAGCAAAAATGCTCTTTTTTTTCATCACTAATCTATCGCCTCTAAAGCGTCAGAGCCTTCGGGTGTATAAAAATGGAATAAATAACTTTCATTAGTTCTTTTGGAGAAGTTACGAAACCTAATTAAAAGTATTAAAAATTTATTCATTATTTCCAATCTACATTGTTATTTTTTATCATGCTTTTATATTAAGATTAATCTATTGATTGGACTAATATCCAAGGATTGAATTATTATTTAGGTATAGTTGAAAGTTCCTTTAACTCGACTTCGTACAAATCATCAAAGTTGTATATTTTTTTAGATATTATTTTATTTCTTTCATATTGCGTAATGATTTTGTAGTCTTTACCGAACTCGTCGGGGTGGTAATATGTAGTTTCTATCAATTCCCCTTTTTCATTATATTTTTTCCATAACCCAACTTGGATTCCTGTACCATTATAACTTCCTTGACATCCTGATAATTTTAATTTTCCATTTGGAAAATACTCTATTATAGGTTTTTGACATGAAGCACTATCAGTTGATAAAGTTTTATTAAAATCATGTTCATTTTCGTCTGCAAAACTTGTATTGCATGAACATGAAATGAATACTATTGCAAATAGTAAATTTAAATTCTTTTTAAAATTGCTCATAATTAAAATTTTTTTAGTTTTTTTTCATCCAAATGATTGTATTTACTATTTAATGGATCGATTCAAAATTGCCATTTTTATTTATTTTAAATTTTAATAAATGTGATTCTATTGTCTATTAATAAAGCATCAATCCTATCTCCTGCATGATCATAACTGTTTATTTGAAAAAATAAACAGGGATATTCTGACTCAACCCATCCTTCGTATATAATCCCTGTAACTCTTTGTAAACCAATTGAAACGTCTAACACAGGGTAATAATATTTTGATATTGAATAATAATCATGAAAATTTTTAGGCTTAATATTTTTTTCTAATTGGGTAAATTCTTTTTTTCCAAAAATTGAGCATTTATTTTATAAGTACCCGTATTTTCATCATAAGAATAAAATTTCTTTAACCCATCAGATGTAAAAGGCAAAGTATGTTGAATGGCGGTATTTTTCGTACTGCCATTTGAACTACCGATGATAATTAGCATAAAAAACAGAAAAAGAAGGATATGTTTCTTCATTTTTAATCTCTTTTATAAACTTCAATCATTTTATTATCCATAAAGTCTGGTGATTGAAAATAATATTTTTTATCCTTAATAAACAGGGTAAAGATAAAATCGCCTTGTGTTTGTTCTTTTGCTAATCCTTGATAGGCGCAAATATTGTCATCGTCTTTTAGGAATAATGGTAAATCATAATCAAGCGTATTGAGTTTAATCTTAGTATCACTAATAGTAACAGTTAAATTAGTGGAAAAATAATGACCATTAAAATCTTTTAAGGTAGTTGGTTGATATTGCGAAATAGTGTTAATTGCTGTTTGATAATGTTGTTTGTAGCGTTCTTCTAACTCAGGATGTTGTTCGACTAATGCTTCGGTGACAAAGTCCCCTAGAAAGTATCGAGAATTTTTAGGATCTCGATAAGAATATAGTTGTGATTGTTCAGTGTGCTTATCGGTAAGTAAAAACCATGACTGCGAACCTAACAGGATATCATAAAGTTTATTATTTTTCGTTAATTCAGCTTTAATATAGATACCATCAGGGGTAAAACCATAGAAATGTTCAAAATTAACATCATCAGGTAAGTACTCTTCGTGCTTATTTTGAGTAATTTCGAGAATATTGTCTGCACTTAAATTCCAATCTAAACACATTTGATAATAAATTAGATTTCGAAATTTTAAATCATGACATGACTTAGAAATATTGGTAATCTCATCTTGCGCTTTACAAGAGAAAATTATTAATAAGCTTGTTATCAGTATTAAAAATTTATTCATTATTTTACTCTCAAACTGTTAAATTTTTTTATATAATTAATGCCAATAATTCATCATTTTTTTATATACATCTTTTCCTTCATTTGGATCTTTTGCACATAAATCTTCGTGACATTTTACATCATCAATTGTTAAATTATAGTGTTGTAAAAGAAATTTAACTAAACAAGATAATGACTTAGCTTACTCTTCTGTTACCTCCTGCCAATAGCCGTGAGGTAATATTGTTTACTTACCACCATTCATATTTATGAGGGTGATAAGCATAATAATCGTTTGTTTACTA
Organism: Gilliamella sp. B2785; assembly: GCF_026537005.1. Classification (NCBI taxonomy): domain Bacteria; kingdom Pseudomonadati; phylum Pseudomonadota; class Gammaproteobacteria; order Orbales; family Orbaceae; genus Gilliamella; species Gilliamella sp. B2785. The sequence goes on from NZ_JAFNNC010000004.1 coordinate 236,031, forward strand.
CACAATCTTTAATTCAATTCATCAATTTCTTTATCCACAAATTTGCGTTCGACAAGCTCACCGTCTTTATAGGTTTCTGTGTACAAAAGTTTGCCTTTTTTAGCAGAAGATAGATCCTTAGAACCATCTAATTTCTTTTGATAGTCTAATTGATAACATTTCCGGACATTATCAAGTAAACCATTTTTATATTCCGATTCGAGATAAATATAACCGATACCTAGAGGCGCATATTTACTGCCTGTTATCTCTATCCATACCCCCTCGCGAGTATGGTTTTGAACTAAACCTTCCTCTGTAACATTAAGATCTGTATTTTGAAAAGAACCATTAGTATCATAATAGCGGATGAATTTGCCTTGGGAGGTCAGTTGATATGTTCTTTTTTCATAAGCATCACTGTCTATCTCATCACTACCAAGATCCCTAATAATTATTTTCCCATTGTTATAATGGAAAAATCGATAGCTTCTACCCAGATCATTTCCATATTCGTAAGTGGCTGCTAATTTATCCACAATTTGATCAGAGCTGATAGAGATAATGGATTGAAAAATAAGGTGTCTTCCATACTCGCAATGGTTGCATTCTAACTCAAGGTTCTCGGTGGTGAGTAGAAACAGATCAAACTGAGGAAAGCCGGCTATTTTTTCCACATGAACTGTAATCTTCTGGTTTAAAATATCGTTGATATTAAATGGGATATCATAGGAATCCTGAACAACCTGCTTTAAATTTTCTTGGGTTAAAGTAATCTTATAGGATTGTTCTGATTGGGACTGCTTATATAAATTCCTGGCTAATTCATCAAAAGCCTTTTCATTCCCCGAACGTTCACTTTCTGTTTCTGCATGTTGCCAATGTGTGGCAAAAGGATATAAAACATGTTTATCACCAATTGGCGGGCTGGCAAGCGGAGCTTGCATAATTTGGGTAATAAGATCGTCTTTTTTATTTTTATTAATCGGTTGGCTATTCGCTATTTGATTACTCATAAATAAGAGGGTTATACATGCTATTATCAATCTCATTGCCAATATTCCTTGTTTATTTTTTACAATGTTTCCCCCGTACTTTAAAAAACGCTTGTATAGAATAACGGGTGCAGTATATGAGTGCGGTTTTCAGAATTTATGGAGAGTATATACCTAATTTCAGATAATAGTGAATTTATTTCCGCTTTATTTTAGGTGGATTTTTAATTGATAACTTACTATGAATATTAACAATTTTTGCCAGAATATTTTTTTATTATCACGCATATTATGCACGGCAATCCATAGTAAAAAAATCCTGAATAATTATATATCATTTAGTCGCAATAAATTGGTATATCATTATTCAGGATTTTTATGTTGATTTTCTATAAAACTATTTAAAACTAATTCTTTTTTAAAACTATAATTTTCTATTGCCTAATACGCCATATTTGAAGTAATCTTCCATACCTATATTATCCTCAGTATTATAATCAGCAGGTATAGGGCAGTCCAATATTTTGGTCTCAATTGGTAAAGGTTTTAATTTTATTTCCTTAGTGACTTCATAAATTTTTTCAATCTCAAAAAAAACATTTTCTTCATCAAATGTCCCCAAACAAATTCCATTTTTATTATTTTCTAATCAAACATCAATAGAATATACATATTTATTAGCAACGGGGAGCACATCTTTTAAAATGTCATTTTTATCATATAAGAGAATATAATAATTTTTATGATTATCTTTAATTTCAATGGGTCGAACATAATAAAACTCTGTATCAAGACCAAAAGTATCTGGAAGCAAATAGTCTTCATTATTAAGATTAAAAAGCTTGTCTAACTCTTTTGATTTAAAATAATCATTATTTCGATCATATTCTTCATAGACAAATTTTGTATCTATATATTGATTTTCGTAGGCATTACAACTGAATGGTAAAAAAATTGCTAAAAATAAACTAATCAAATAGTTTTTAATTTTAGTGCGGTTTATTTTCATTTTCATCATCTTTATCTTTGGTATTATAGGAATTTAGTCTAATTTTTGCCGATATATTTTTTTATTACCACGCATTTTATGCACTGCAATCCATAGTATAAAAATCTAGAATGGATAAATACCATTTATTATCTAATTGGGTTAGATAAAATATAAAAATATTTTTTTCATGATTCGGTATTATACCTGGAAAGTTTTCTATATAGACAACTTTAACTGTTTTAGGGGCTATTTTATCGGCAATGGATTGATATTCCTCCCAAACAGGATTTTTTTCAAATTGATAGTGTTTTAGTTCCCAATGATAATAACCAAGCGCTATTTTTAAAGCCTCAATATTTTTTTCTTTTGAATTGGCATACAGACCTAGTTTAGTGACTTTTTCACTACATGGATCAAATGTAGGATATTGTTCATATTGTATTTTAGGATTGCCAGATATTGAAAACCCTAGCAATTCATCGTCTACCCAAGACGGTATTGTATTTTCTATTATTTTATTATTCGATTTAAATTGTTCAATTCTTCTCATTGTTGGGCTGGTACTTCCATTATATACAATGAAAAGACCTATATCTTTATTAATATATTGGTTAATTTCTTTAAAATTCTTTTTTATTAAAAAGGTCAATAAGTTGATAAACCGTAGCATCAAAATGTGGGATTGTTTGAGTCACTGCTGATTGATTTTCTATTTTTTGACTACATGCTATATTAGCCAAAGACAAAAGAATCAGTAATAATATTCTCATGTTAAAATTCCCATGTTTTTTAGTTGTTTATCTTTCTTTCGAACTTAAACTTCATTTGCCATCAAATTCGACTTTTCCATGACTTATCCATTGATTATCTTTCCACTCACCGTCACACATCTCTACCCCAGACCAGACAACTTTTGAGTTTTTGATATCGATAATGACACATTGATAGTTTTCGTGTAGCATTTTTTCATTGTCTGATATTTCAACATAACCTTTGATAATCGCATCCATTTTAACATAATGTTTATTATCAGATATTTTAATATCTATTGAGTCAATACCGGTATATTGCTCATCATCATAATATCCTTCGATTTTAGATGTCACTTCATTGTTAATTAATCTTGGATCTGAATAAAGATTGAATTCTTTATTATAAGTTAAGAAGATTAATTCTATTTGATCGGTAATTTTTAATTTATTAGCAATAGGGACTGGTTTTATAGTTGTACCTACACAGGAAAGGCTAAAAATAAGTAATGTTATATATAATAAATATCTCATAAATCTTGCTGTTGCGCTTATCACATCTTATGAAGAGTATATACCTGATTTCAGATAATAGTGAATTTATTTCCGCTTTATCAAATACCCAGTGATTATTTTTGAAATGGGATAAATAAGCATCCAGTTTAAACTTAAAATCATCATCAGAATAAATTTCTTTGATGTCTTTGTTTATAAGTTACGATATATCATAATTATCTAATCATCTTTCGAGTAACTGTTTCTTTATTTCGTTACTTAATAATTGTGGTTAATTAACCGCTTTATAAAAAGCAAAAAAATATCAAAAAAGTAATATGTGGTAAAAATTGCTTCATAGGGTTTTCTCTTTTGTATTTTTATGTTTTAAAAAAAACAGTATAAGTAAAACTGAAATATAAAGAATTAAAGGAATCTTATAAATCATATCAATGATATTTTGTCCTATCATTTCATTTTCATCAGAAAACAAAACATAATAACTATTGTGACTTAAATAATTAATATAATTATAATTTTCAGAAAGAGGATTCAATTTTAGCGCCAAAAAGACAGTAGGATCATCGTTGCAAATAAGAATTTGGGTAAAACCTTTAATTAATAGTAATAGTATTATTAAGATCTTTAATAATTTCATATTGTCATCCATTTATAATCTTATTGAACTGATTGAATTTCGACTTTAATTCGGGGATGTGCTTCATAGATATTAATTTTTCCCTATTCTTTTCTTCCAATAATATAATGATATTCAATATCTACCCAATTATTTTTTACAATATGTCTTTTTTCTACTTGATTAACTTTTGTAGTAAAACCATAAAATCTCTCGCAAGAACCAATTTTACGCATTCTAAATCCGATTAAAGCAGATTTTTATGCCAAATATCCCACATACAAAACGCCAAATCTTCACATTTCATAATAAAAGATTCATAATAAACTTCGCGTTTAATTGTCCATATTCGATATAAAATAGAATCGATAAGATTAAAGGAGATTGACCAATGCATGTGCACTTTATCATCCACGAAGATTTCGAAGCACCTGGCGCATATGAGCAATGGGCAAAAATGCATCAACACACCATTAGTTATTCTCGTGTTTATCTTGGTGAGCCGCTTCCCGATAAGATAGATAAGATTGATATGTTGATTATCATGGGTGGTCCTCAATCACCAGCAACGACCAAAAAAGAGTGTCCACATTTTGACTCATTAGCCGAGCAAGCCATTATATCTACGGCAATCAAATCACAAAAAATAGTCATCGGTGTCTGTCTTGGCTCGCAATTAATTGGTGAAGCCTTAGGTGCACATTTCGAGCATAGTCCGGAAAAAGAGATTGGCAAATTCCCAATTACGTTGACCGAAGCAGGCAAAAAAAATCCGCTTTTTGCGCATTTCGGTGATAGTTTGGCGGTCGGCCACTGGCACAATGATATGCCAGGTTTAACTCAAGATGCCCAAATCATTGCCTATAGTGAAGGCTGTCCACGGCAAATCATTGCCTATGGTCCATTCGTGTATGGTTTTCAATGTCATATGGAGCTAACCCATGACGTGGTTGAACAACTTATTGCTCACTCTGAAAACGACCTAAAACAAGCCGAGAAATACCGTTTTATTGATACTCCCCAGCAACTTCGTTTACATGACTATTCTGAAATGAATCAAAAGCTTTTTGGATTTCTAGACAAGTTAAGCCTTTTATCACAGACCCAAAAATAATAAATTTGATGATGATATAGAAACAATCCAAAGCTATATCATCAAAAAATCATAAGTAACGAAAATTAAACAAAAATTAGGATAGCCACCAGCTATCTAAGTAATAGTTTGTGAGATATATTGATAGTTCGTATACTCATAAAATAATGTAGTTAATAATTCCGATTAGATGAAAGGAGCGATTCCATGGCTTACACACTACCCCCTCTACCTTATGCTTATGATGCTTTAGAACCTTATATTGATACTGAAACAATGCATCTACACCATGATAAACATCATCAAACTTACGTAAACAATGCCAACGCATTATTAGAAACCCTACCTGCTGAATTAAACGATTTTTGTCCAGAAACATTATTAAAAAATTTAGACAAAGTACCAGCAGACAAATTGACTGGAATTAAAAACAATGTCGGTGGTCACGTTAATCACACCCTATTTTGGGAACTGCTAAAAATTGGAACCGAGCTTAAGGGCGAACTTAAAGCGGCAATAGAAAAAGATTTTGGTTCGGTTGATGCGTTTAAAGAAAAATTCTCAGCAGCAGCTGCAACCCGTTTTGGTTCAGGTTGGGCGTGGTTAGTATTGAAAAATGACAAACTTGAAGTCGTGTCAACCGCGAATCAAGATACCCCAATTATGGGCGAAAAATTTGCCGGCGTTTCAGGCACACCAATTCTAGCGCTTGATGTTTGGGAACATGCTTACTACTTAAAATACCAAAACCGCCGTGCGGATTACATTGGTGCATTTTGGAATGTCATCAATTGGGACAAAGTCGCTCAATTATATGCAGCAGCCAAAAAATAATCATCTCAAATAAACCTAAAAAATGACGCTTTATGCGTCATTTTTATTTTTTAGCATAGCGTTAAACGATCGCATTTACTCAAATGGCTAAAGCAAAGTCATTGCTAAGTTATACTTAAATCCGTTACAATGTACGATTAGTTAAAAACAGCAAAAACAGCAAAACATGTTTGAAATTAATCCTATCAAATCAAAAATAACCGAATTAACCGAACGAACGAATGTCATTCGGGGGTATCTTTGACTATGACCTCAAAAAAGAGCGTCTAGAGGAAGTCAATGCCGAACTAGAACAATCCGAAGTTTGGGCCGATCCAGAAAAGGCACAAGCATTAGGCAAAGAACGCGTCGCGCTAGAAGAGATCATCAATACCATCAATACCTTAGAACAAGGTCTGGACGACGTCGAAGGACTACTTGAACTTGCTATTGAAGCAGAAGATCAAGACACTTTTGACGAAGCCAATCAAGAAGTTGAACAACTCGAAAAAAAGCTAGCCGGTCTTGAATTTCGCCGAATGTTTTCGGGTGATTATGACAGTGCTGACTGTTACTTAGATATCCAATCAGGCTCAGGGGGTACTGAAGCCCAAGATTGGGCGGAGATGTTACTGCGAATGTACTTACGCTGGGCTGAATCGAAAGGTTTTACAACCGAAGTGATGGAAGTATCAGACGGCGATGTAGCTGGCATAAAATCAGCCACAATCAAAGTAACCGGCGATTATGCTTATGGTTGGTTACGCACTGAAACCGGTGTCCACCGTTTAGTACGAAAAAGCCCATTTGACTCAGGAAACCGCCGTCATACCTCATTTGCATCGGTATTTGTCTATCCAGAGGTTGATGACAATATTGATATCGACATCAATCCAGCCGATCTACGCATCGACGTTTATCGGGCATCGGGCGCGGGTGGTCAGCATGTTAATAAAACCGAATCTGCTGTACGTATTACCCACGTACCAACCGGAATTGTGACACAATGTCAAAATAACCGCTCGCAACATAGCAATAAAGATCAGGCCATGAAACAGTTAAAAGCAAAACTGTATGAGCTTGAAATGCACAAAAAGAATGCCGAAAAACAACAAATGGAAGAGAACAAATCCGACATTGGTTGGGGCAGCCAAATTCGTTCGTATGTACTTGATGATTCACGAATCAAAGACTTACGCACAGGCGTTGAAACACGCAATACGCAAGCCGTATTAGACGGCGATTTAGATCAATTTATTGAAGAAAGCTTAAAAGCCGGTTTATAACTGGTAATAAATAAAAGGTAAAATTATGTCAACACAGCAAGAGCAACAAAACCATATTGAAGAGTTAAATAACGAGCTTACAATACGTCGTGAAAAGCTAGCTGCAATTCGCGAACAAGGCATTGCTTTCCCGAATGATTTCCGTCGTGACGCAATTTCAAGCGATCTTCATAAATTGTATGATGAAAAAACTAACGAAGAGTTAATTGAAAACAAAATTATTGTAACCGTTGCGGGTCGAATGATGATGCGCCGTATTATGGGTAAAGCCTCATTTGTATCATTACAAGATGTTGCAGGGCAAATCCAACTCTATGTCACTCGTGATGATCTACCCGAAAATTACTACAATGAACAATTCAAAAAATGGGATCTTGGTGACATCGTTGGGGCTAAAGGCTACTTATTCAAAACCAAAACAGGCGAACTATCAATCCACTGTGAAGAAATCCGCCTACTAACAAAAGCATTACGCCCATTACCCGATAAATTCCATGGCTTAGCAGATCAAGAAATGCGCTATCGTCAACGTTACCTTGATTTAATTACTAATCAACAATCACGTGACACCTTTATTGCGCGCTCAAAAGTGGTAACTGAAATCCGTAACTTTATGTTAGAAAACCACTTTATGGAAGTAGAAACCCCGATGATGCAAGTCATCCCAGGTGGTGCATCAGCCAAACCATTTATTACACACCATAATGCGCTTGATCTAGACATGTATTTACGAATTGCGCCAGAACTTTACTTAAAACGTCTAGTGGTAGGTGGATTTGAGCGTGTATTTGAAATCAACCGCAATTTCCGAAACGAAGGGGTATCGCCAAGACATAATCCTGAATTCACCATGATGGAAATGTATATGGCTTATGCCGATTATAAAGATTTGATTGTATTAACTGAAGCGTTATTCCGTCGTTTAGCCATTGCCGTGACGGGGAATGCAGTAGTGCAATATGGCGAACACACTTTTGATTTCGGCAAACCATTTATCAAAATGACCATGCGTGAAGCAATCTGCCATTATCGCCCAGAAACCAATAATGCTGATTTAGATGATTTTGACAAAGCTTGTGCGATTGCAAAAGCAGTGGGAATCAAAGTGGAAAAAGGCTGGGGACTTGGTCGAGTGGTAACTGAAATATTTGAAGAAGTGGCTGAAGCTAACCTCATTCAACCAACATTTATCACCGAATACCCGGCAGAAGTCTCACCACTTGCTCGCCGAAACGATGAAAACCCATTTGTAACAGACCGCTTTGAATTCTTTATTGGTGGACGTGAAATTGGTAACGGCTTCTCAGAACTTAATGATGCCGAAGACCAAGCACAACGTTTTGCTGACCAAGTATCACAAAAAGACGCGGGTGATGATGAAGCAATGTTTTATGATGAAGATTACATCACCGCATTAGAACATGGCTTACCGCCAACAGCAGGGCTAGGAATTGGGATTGACCGAACCGTAATGCTATTTACCAATAGCCATACCATTCGGGACGTCATCTTATTCCCAACAATGCGTCCAGTTAAATAGTTTCGACAAAGTTAATCAAACTCACTTATTCACCAATAAGTGAGTTTTTTTATATCAAAAACCCCGCTCCTCAACTTTTTTGCGATAAAATACCTAAAAAATAAACCCGCCTAAGCGGGTAATTCAAACGCCGCTTAGCCGCAAAATCGCTTTTTTTATGGCTAAACGACGTTGACTCCTTGAGTCAGCTTACTTTTAATCACCTAATACTATTTTTTATCACCCCCGCCCCCGGCCTAAGGATTAAGGACGAAGAAATAAAAACTAAGGATGGGAGCAAAGTCCGTTGTCGTCGCGGTAGGTGTTGGCCCAACCCGCGTAACCGTCGCGAGTGTTCACGAGAAACTGGCTACTACCATGCGGGTCACTAGTCCAGTACCAAAAGCCGTCGAAGCCAACGCCTGAGTAAGTGGGCATATCACCCCACTCAGTGAAAAAACCAGCATCTATATGACGCATGTAATGATTACCCGGCGAGGAAGGGGTGGCGCCGACTGAACCACGACACTCATATTCGTTAGGGGAGCCTGTCGGACAAGATGCATTGGTTAAATCCTTTACGCTAGGAAGGCGATAACCAAGACTATTACACCAAGATAATGTATTAGAATAACCGTAAGAGTTAGTACCACGGTGGACGAACCATTGCTTCAAAGTAAAACCATATTTAACAACAGGAGTACCATTATTATCACGACCGACCAACTCGAAGGTCTGAGGCAAAGATGGAGTAGAAATACGACCAGGATTGTCTGAACTATGCTGGGATTCGGTAGCGTAAGGACCAGTTAAAGTAACACGAACGCTTGTAGCAGTAGGATTAGACATTGTAACTGTAATGCCTCCTTGATATACCGGAGACCAAGACAATGGCTGACTAACACCTCTAATATCTAAGTCAAAGTACAATCCATTAGCACCAGTTGTAGGAAAGTTTCTACCGTAAGATGATGGACCAGTTGACTGAGGGATAAAACCATTAGCAGGGTCCCACATCGAAGCTGGGCCTTGGAAATCCAAACCCAAATCATTCTCATCAGGCTTACCATACAATAAGTTAGGCCGAGCAAAACAAACCACAGGCCCAGCCTTAGGATTGACGTAATAAGTCTCACTACTTTCACGGAAAGTACTACGATTAGGAATACCGTAACGAGTAGATAATGTACCGTCAGTACTGGATAACATAACACGATAAGGTGCGTTACAAATTGTTGGAACGTTACTACGTGATACAGACTGATTGTTTTTATCGACGATAGATAAACTTAAAGAACCAGTAGCAGTAACGTCAGCATCACCATCATCATCACCCCAATAATTATTAGGAGGACCGATAAGAGAACTCAAAGCGACTGAATTAGTATTAGTAGGAACGAACATACTTATATCAGCAAAACTCTGACCCACAACCGGCAAGACGATTGGGGTTGTAGATGATGAATTGGTAGAAGGCGTATATTGTGTACCATCAGATAGTGTAATCCCAAGCAGACCGTTAGCATCAACAACACGAGTACGACCACCATCGAAAGTCAGATAAGGTGCACTACCCTCAATATGATTTTTTGTTGTCTGTGAAGTCAATGCATGACTGGGAAAAGAAAGAAAAAACACCACGAATAGACCTAAATGGATCCACCGGGATAATTGTAGAAGATATAAGGATCTAAAAAAGGATCTGAAAAACGATCGAGAAAAGGATCGCGGAAGCGATCGCGCGAAAATTCGCAGAATTTCACTTGATTGAGTAGAAAAATAAGTTTCAGTAAAAAAATTAAACTGGGTGCTGGACTTAGACGAATTTAAAAGATAGGTTGGCCAGGTTGCCTGTTGCCTGTTGCCTGTTGAAAATTATAATGCATTTTGGACTACCTTGTCAAGTAATTTTTTGATTTATTTGTAATTTTATACTTTTATATCAAATTTTAGCCTTGTAGCTAAAACCGTGTAAAAAGTATAGTGATTGGAAAAACACGATGCAACATTTTTTTTCGCTCAATTACGTTAACTTTTGTAAATCGGATCTAAAAATGATCTAAATTATAATTGGTTAATTGATGTTTTAATTAGAGATATTCCAATTACAAATCTTTAAAATTAGAGCGATTGATCCTTAAAAATTTTATTTTAGGGCTTAAAATAGGAATTTTGATCATTTAATAATTTTTAAGTGAAATTTAAAACCCCAAAAACCCCGCTCCTCAACTTTTTTTGCGATAAAATACCTAAAAAATAAACCCGCCTAAGCGGGTAATTCAAACGCCGCTTAGCCGCAAAATCGCTTTTTTTATGGCTAAACGACGTTGACTCCTTGAGTCAGCTTACTTTTAATCACCTAATACTATTTTTTATCACCCCCGCCCCCGCCCTAAGGATTAAGGACGAAGAAATAAAAACTAAGGATGGGAGCAAAGTCCGTAGAAGTCGTAGTAGGTGTAGTACCGATACACGTTACCATTGTGGGTGTTCACGACAAACTGGCTACTAACAGACGGGTCACTAGTCCAGTACCAATAGGTGTCGAAGCCAACGCCAGAGTAATCAAACATAGAACCCCACTCAGCGAAAAAACCTGAACCTATATGACGCATGTAAAAATTACCCGGCGAGGAAGGGGTGGCGCCAGAGATAGCAGGAGAGCCTGTAAGAACTGCGTTGGTTAAATCCTTTACGCTAGGCATTCGATAACCGAGACTATTACACCAAGATAATGTATTAGAATAATTTGCCTTCACAGAACCAGTGTTCACGAACCACTGCTTCAAAGTAAAACCATATTTGACGACTGGAGTACCATTACTATCACGACCGACCAACTCGAATGTCTGAGGCAAAGTAGGTTTAGAAATAGGAATAGGACTGGATGAATTAATCTGGGATTCGGTAGCGTAAGGACCAGTTAAAGTAACACGAACGCTTGTAGCAGTAGGATTAGACATTGTGACTGTGATACCTCCCTGAGAAACACGAGACCAAGACAATGGCTGACTTACACCACTAATGAGTAAATCAAAGTACAATCCATTAAGACCAGTTGTAGGAAAGTTTCTACCGTAAAGTGACGGGTCTGTTTCTTGAGTGAGAAAACCCTTACCAGGGTCCCACATCGAAGCTGGGCCATGTTGCTCAGAATAAAGGATATACGTACTTGGTTTGGCGAAACAAACCACCGGCGAAGCCTTAGGATTGACGTAATAAGTCTCACTACGGGCACTGAAAGTACTACGATTAGGAACGCCGTAACGAGTAGATAATGTACCGTTAGTACTGGATAACTTAATCCTATAAGGTGCCTTACAAATTGTTGGAACTGTACTACGTGATACCGATTGACCTCTTTTATCGACGATAGATAAACTTAAAGAACCTGTAGCAGTAACGTCAGCATCACCATCATCATCACCCCAATAATTATTAGGAGG